>JACPTZ010000050.1 GCA_016192525.1 Planctomycetota bacterium | reverse complement strand
TGGCCTCCTTGAAGCGCTGGAGGGCGGCGAAGTCGGGCTCCTCCCCGTCCGGAAGCGCGCTGAACTCGATCCCGCTCACCCACTCGTCCCCGCTCGGGGGCATGGGACTCACGGCATACCGCTCCCGATGCCGGAAATTGCGGATGAGGACCGCGTACATCGTGAATCGCCGGGCCTGCCGTCGGCAGGCGTCGAGTCCGCGACGCGCGCCCTCGACAAGTTTGTCCAGCGTGAGCGAGAGATCGGGGATCGCCATGGCGCGGTCGCCCCAGTGCTTCCAGATCACGCGCCCGAGCACGCTCACGCGATCGGTGATACGGCCGTTCGTCCGGTAGACCGGATCGGCGAGCCCGGACAGCACGGCCTCGCGGCGACGCCGGAGGTAGAGCGCCTCCTCGAGGTGCGCGGGCCGCGCGAGGCAGGCGAGCGCCTCGCGGAGGGCGATTCTCCACTCGGGAACGGCGGCGAGTCCCGCGCGGCCCGCTTCCTCGAATCGGCCCTCCCGTTCGATCGTGTCGAAGCCCACCAGCAGACAGAATACCCGGTCCATGATGCTGAGCACGGCCCCGTAGTCGATCCGGTCCTCCCTCACCAGCCGCATGAGATCTGCCATGGCGGGCGCCACATCGGTGTAGACGAAGTACCGGAGCGAGATCGTGTGGAGCGGACGGAGCCGGAGCCGCGCCCCGGTGATCACGCCGAGTTGTCCGTAGCCGAACAGGAGATCGTCGAAAAGAGGCCGGTCGCGCGACTCGGAGCACCGGACGATCCCGCCGGTGGGGAGGACGGCCTCGAGCTCCAGGACCTGATCGGCAGTGCAGCCGTAGCGGAAGGCGTTCACATCGACGCCGCCGACGCAGAGGGTCCCGCCCACGGTGCTGGAGATGCTGAGCGGGGCGCCCTGGTACGTCAGGCCGTGAGGCTTCAAGGCGGCGCCCACGTGGTGCCAGTAGGCGCCTGCCTCGCACCAGGCCGAGGAGCCGTCGGGCGCGACGTCCCGGATTTCGCGAAGCCCCTTCAAATCCAGGACAAGACCGCCGTCGGTGAGGGTCTCTCCCTCGGTCGTCGTGCCGCCCCCGCGAACCGAGACGCGGATTCCCTCGGCGGTGGCGATTCTCAGGACCTCGGCCACCTCTCCGGCGGTTCGGACCTGCGCCACGGCGCCGGGCATGCGCCGCACGCAGCCGCCGGCATCGACGGCGTACGGGGCGCGGTCGAGGGGGCGCTCGCGCAAGCGGACGCCCAAGGCGGGGCGCAGGACGGCGAGTGGACCGATGAGGGAGGAATGCAAGAGAGAGGGGAACCCGAGGACAAGGACGACCCGTTAGCGAGACGCCGCGCGGACTCGGCGTTGCTGAGACTCCCCGATCCAATCGGTACCGGGGGCGTAGCTCTCGCCGCAGCGGTCGCATCGGAAGCGAAACGGCGACTTCGGACAAGGCGAAATAGCGGTGGCCGTACCCCCGCAAAACGCGCACGGGATGGCGCGGACGTGAGACCAATTGAAACTCACGCCCTTCCGCGGTACGCCGTGATGAGGATGAGCAGTTCTTCGCATGGCCACGAGACCGCCGGGACGAACTTCAGGACCACCTCAAGTATAGCACCCTTGGGGGTCACCCCCTCAAGAAAGTGCTTGTATCCGTCGGTGGAGTTGGACAGTTCGTCTCGCTCCTTCATTCCGAGCACGACTCCGCGGGAGACAGTCGAGAGGAACTCCCCGCGCGACAGGCCAAGGCTCGGCAGCTTGTCCTCGACGTGGCGGCTGACGGCGAATCGCCCCTCCGAGATCGATTCGCGCACCTTGATCGTAGTGCGCCAGTCGATCTGCTTCGCCGTGACCCGACGTCTGCGCGTCACCGAAACTTCTCCCGACGGGGGTTCGACTTGGTCCGCGAGCCTCGTCCGCCTCACTTCGAGTCGGCGGCTGCGCCGACCGAGTCGAAGTGGCGGGGGTGGGATTTGAACCCACGACACAGCACTTATGAAACGCTTGCTCTGCCGGGCTGAGCTACCCCGCCGCAGGTCGACTGAAGTGCGGAGCAACGTATCACGGTCCTCGGAGGTGCGGCAAGTGAATTGCGCCTGTGTGAACGTGCGTCTGTGGAGTGCACAAGTCGATCATGCGCCCTCAAGCGCGCTCCCCGCGCGGCCGGCCTGCGAACTCCGCGACGCAGTTGACCTCGACTTCACACGTTGCTATTATCAGTTCGTGAACTTCCTTTCACGCCTCCGGGTTGCGATCTTCACTCTAATCGCGGTGTCGATCGTTCATCCCGCGGGCCTTGCCGCACAGGATTCGGATCCGGGCCACGCCTCACGGCCGCTGGTAGTCACTTTCTTGGACGTCGGGCAAGGGGACAGCGCCCTCATTGAGACACCGGATGGCCACGCCGTCCTGATCGATGGTGGAGGGGGAGGGGAGGGGACTCGCGATGCGGCGGAACTGGCTCCCTTCGATGCGGGGGGGCGGGTGCTTCTCCCTGTTCTGCAGAGGAAGGGGATTGCAACTCTCGATCTCGTCATCGCGACCCATCCCCACTCGGACCATATCGGAGGGCTGGTGCGTGTATTGGCGGAAGAGACCATCTCGGTGGGGGAATTCTGGCAGAGCGACTACCCATGGCCCAGCATCGCTCAAGAGAGGCTTCAGGATCGGCTGAGGAATCGGCGAGTTTCCTCGATCACTCCGAGGGAAGGCGACGTGCGACCATTCGGGGAGGCGAGGATTGCCGTGCTGCACGTGGGATGGAAGGCTCCCGCCGACCCCCAGGCCCGGGACGGCGACGCGGCAAATAACTCGTCAATCGTTGTGCGCCTGGAATTCGGAATGACGTCCTTCTTGTTCACGGGGGACTGCGAGGAACAGGCAGAGAAAAGGATGCTGTCGAGGCACATGCAGGAACTGCGCAGCACGGTGCTCAAGGTAGGGCACCAAGGGAGCAAGACTTCCTCATGCGAGGAGTTCATTTCAGCAGTCGCGCCGGCATATGCCGTCATCTCAAGCGGCCACTACAGCAAGGACAGGCACCCGGACGACGAGGTCGTGAATCGGATAGGTAAGTGTGTCGGGTCTGAACGGTTGTACAGAACTGACGACGACTCGCACATCGTGTTCACGGTGGATGCGCTTGGCGCCATCGGGATCACGACGGCTAGGGATGGTCCTGATTCAGTCGACCTGCCGACTGCGGAGTTTGCCCCACCGGAAGTATCGACGAAGGACCTTGCGAATAGAGTGGGCGAGTGGGTCAGACTTCAGGGTAATGTCGCCCGGGTCGATCCATGTGACGATGGTTCCCTCTCGATGCTCGTCGGTGGTGAGACGTGGATCATCGTGGAGAGTGGCGCTGTGACACGTCGGTGGGAGGAAGATGATCTTGACCTTCGACGAGCGGTGGGGTGGGAGGTTACGCTCGAGGGACTCGTCATGCGAGACGAGACCCATTCGCTGCGGATCATCGCGGGTGGAAGGCATGCGCCCCGCTTTCGTCGTCGCTGATGCGGGTCGGCCCGGGGTTGACGGACGCGCTTTCGCGTGATACTCTGTCCCCATGCCGCGCCTCTCGAGACGGACCCTTCTTGCAACGATTCTCGCGCTCGTCCTTCCACTCCTGGCACCCCCGTATCACCTCACTGTCGCCGATGACGCGCCTCCCGCCGTCCAGCGTCCCCTCACCGTGACCTTCCTCGACATCGGCCAGGGGGACAGCACCCTGATCGAGACCCCGGACGGCCGCACGATCCTCATCGACGGCGGCGAAGGGCATACGCCGGACGCCGCCGAGTTGTACCCGTTCGACGCCGGTCTCCGTGTCGTGCTTCCCGTCCTGAAGAAGAAGGGGATCACCACGCTCGACCTCGTCATCGCCACCCATCCTCACTCCGACCACATCGGCGGCCTCGCGGACGTGCTCGCGGAGGCCTCCCTTACCATCAGGGAGTTCTGGCACAGCGGGCACACCGCCTGGGTGTTTCCGTCCTACGAGCGCGTACAGAAGATCCTGATGGAACGAAAGATACCCTCGATCGTGCCGGAGCTTGGGAAGACCTGCGAGTGGGGGAAGGGGGTTTCGGCGACCGTCCTCCATCTGGATCCATCGGCCAAGAACCCGAATGCGTCGTCTATCGTGGTGAAGATGGCCTACGGGGAGACCTCATTCCTGTTTACGGGCGACGCCGAGGAGGCGGCCGAGGCCGCGATGCTGGCGCCCGACCGGGCGCCTCTCCTGGCGTCCACGGTGCTCAAGGTGGGGCACCACGGCAGCAAGACATCCACAGGGACCCCGTTCGTGGCCGCCGTGCGGCCGAAGTTCGCCGTGGTGAGCTGCGGCTGCTACAACGGGTACGGCCATCCCCGTCCCGAGCCGCTCGAGACTCTGCAGAAGGCGGGCGCGAGGGTCTACCGGACCGACAGCGACTCGCACGTCTGCGCCAGCAGTGATGGAAAGACCGTGACCCTGGCCACGGCTGCCGCGAAAGAAGTCGATCTGCCGCAGGCGGGCTTCGACGCGCCGGAAATCTCCCCGGCCACGATCTCCGAGAATGTCGGCAAGTGGGTGCGTCTGAAGGGGAAGGTCACGGCGATGCGGAAGGCGGCGGACGGCGCCACCTACATCCTTACCGTGGACGGGAAGGCCTCCGTCGTGATCTTCAAGGGAGTCAGCAAGTTCATCATCGCGGAAGGGGTGGCGCTCGACGCCGTCGAGGGGAAGGACGTGACCGTGGGGGGGATCGTGCAGGATCACAAGAAGTACGGGCTTCAGATCGTCATCAACAGCAAGAACATGTTCCACGTCACGCCGTAGTCCCGGTTGTGGTAGGCTCGTTTCCGTGGCCCCGGCCTTCAGGCCGGGGGGGGGGCCACGACGCAGGAAGATCGCGAGGCCCTTCAGGGCCTTTCCTCGAAGGCCCTGAAGGGCCTTTGACTTGGCGGAAAGTCGTGCGGATCCCCGGGCTGAAGCCCGGGGCCACGGATGACCGCGCGAGTGAGAGCAAGCCCGTACCCGGAGCTCGCGGTGCCTTGTCCGGCGCACCCTGACCGAGTTGCAGGATGGATCGCCGCCCTCTTGGTCTGCGCGTTCGCAGCCCTTGAGATCCGTCCGCTAGGCGCCCAAGACCCGCCCCCGCCAGCGGCCGGCAAGCCGCTTGTCGTGACATTTCTCGATGTGGGCCAGGGCGACAGCGCGCTCATCGAGACGCCCGACGGAAAGGTGATTTTGATCGACGGGGGGGAGGGCAAGGTGACGGAGGCGCCAGCGGCCTATCCGTTCGATGCTTGCGACCGCGTGATCCTCCCCGTTCTGCGCAAGAAGGGGATTCGCACTCTCGATCTGGTGGTCGCAACTCATCCACACTCCGATCACATCGGCGGACTGGTCGATCTTCTTGCCGAGCGGTCGTTTGAGATCAAGGAGATCTGGGACAGTGGATGCGCTGCCTATCGCCATGAAGCCTATGAGAGGCTTCGAAGTTCCGCTCAAACGCGCGGCATTCCGATAGTCACCCCGTTGGATGGATATGAGTACGCCTGGGGACAGCACGCAAGAGCGTTGGTCTTGCATGTCAATCCATCGGCGGACGATCTGAACGATGCTTCCATCGTTGTGCGTGTGACGCACGGGCAAGTCTCATTCCTTTTCGCAGCGGATGCCGTGGAGACCACCGAGGAGAGAATCCTGCAGCGTCATCCCTCCTCACTCGCTTCCAACGTGTTGAAGGTCGGTCACCACGGCAGCCGTTCTTCCACGCGAAGGCCTTTCCTGGATGCTGTTCATCCCGCCTACGCGGTGATTTCATGCGGCGTATACAACGACCATGGCCATCCGTCCAGGGAGGTACTCGAGACCTTGGAAGCCAGCAAGGTCGGGGTTTTCAGAACTGATTCGGACTCGCACATCGAGATGCGTACCGACGGCGTGACGATCGAGGTGAAGTCGGGACGTGCTCAGTCCGACCTACCGAAGGCGGCTTTCGACCCTGCCGAGGTCAATTTGGCGTCGCTGGCAGACTACGTCGGGCGGTGGGTAAGGGGGAACGCGAGGGTCGTCGAGTCCAAGAAATCGGAATCGGGAACGTGCTTTCTGTCTCTGGAAGGTGGGGGAGACGTGGTGGTGGAGCGAGACGCGGCGAAACTGATTGAGGCAAGTGGGCTGAAGTTGCAAGATCTGGTGGGGAAGCGGGTACACGTGGCAGGATTCGTCGGGACAAACAGGAAGCTCATCGTCAAAGGGCACAACCTCCTGAAACTCGCTCCATAGGGGAGTCTGTTGGTGTCCGGGCGCGCACCCCGCCTGGACGGTCCCTGAATTGAGGCTCATTCAGCAAGTGAGCGGATTCGCTTGAGGTGTGGACCGGTTTGTCACCGCGAGAGTTGCAGCCCAACCCGCTTTCTCAAGCCCGGCCCTTCAGGGCCGGGAACGAGGCCCATCCCGGGCCGTGCAGCCCCCTTCAAGGGGGTTTACCTTTCCTGGTCTTCCGGATTTCGTGCGGTTGAGAATGCGGGACCGCAAGTCGCCGGAGGATGAAGATGAAGCAGAACCAACAACGGTGGGTTGAGACGGGGAACAGGAAACGGCTGCCTCTGGCTCTTCTGCGGGTGGCACGGCCCATTGGGCCGTGCGGCCGCAAGGCCGTCGGAAGCCCCATCCCGCGCTCAGGAACAGGTCTGACGTCGATTTTGCGCAGAGGTTCAGGAACAGGCTTCTTGTCGTCCGTCCTTCGACTTCGCTCAGGACAGGCTCTGCGGCGGACGACCCGGCCCCGCAGCACGGGCTGCGGGGCCACCCCTCGTTATTTGGCCTGCGCGCGAGCCTTGACCTCTACCCACACGAAACCCGGTAGCGCCACCTTGCCATTCCATGCGTGCGACAGGTGCTTCCCCGAAGCCCCCTGAAGGGGGCTGGAATCTCAGAATCTTGCCGGCTTCCCCGGCGCTGAAGCGCCGGGCTGTAGAAAGGCGCACGCTCAAGCGGCGAATCGTGGCCCCGGCCCTCAGGCCGGGGAACCAGTGCACGCCTCGATTTCCGGAGGCCGTCCCCGGCTTTCGCGGACCGGATGCTGGCCACATCTGACCCTCACTCCGGCATCTTCCTCACCGGATCAAACGGCCTCAGATCGACGGCGGGTGTCCGTCCATGGACGAGATCCGTCACGATCTCCGCCGTGATCGGCGCGAGCAGGATGCCGTTGCGGAAGTGACCGGTGGCGAGGAGAAGTCCCTCGACCGGCGTTCGGCCCAGGAGGGGGAGGCGATCGGGGGTCGCGGGGCGAAGCCCGGCCCAGGAACCGATGAGCGGAAGGGCGCGCGCGGCCGGCATCATCGAGGCCGCGCGACCCGAGAGGTGGTGGACGGCATCCAGCGTGACGGTTGTGTCGAAACCGGCCTCCTCGACGGTGCTGCCGATGAGGAGCCGGCCGTCCACGCGCGGGACCAGATACGATCCGGACTCGAGGACGATGTGGCGGCAGAATCCGGGGGAGGCCTGCGCGAGCAGGATCTGCCCCTTCACCGGTCGTACGGGCACCGGGAATCCCAGTTCCTTCGACCACTCCCCGGACCAGGCGCCGGTCGCGAGGATGACCGTGCCGGCCGCCAGATCGCCGACGGCCGTACGCGCGCCGGTCACGCGATCGCGGCTGGTGATGAAGGCCGTGAACCGCGTCCGCGGGAGGATCCGGGCCCCGCGCCTCCGGGCGGCATCCGCGACGGCGCGGGTCAGCCGGTTGTTCCGGATCTGGGCGATGTCGGGGAGGAGGAGCGCGCTCCGAATCTCGGGGGAGAGGCCGGGTTCGAGTCGCAGGGCCTCCTCACGGGTCAGCCGCTCCGCGGGCAGATGATGCTCGTGCTTCCACGCCTCCAGATGTCGCGCCTCCTTCTCTCCGCCCTCATCCCGGCACGTGATGAGCATCCCGCACGTCCGGAACTGGAGGTCCTCCTTGGAGGACTCGCCGAGTTCCTTCACGAACGGCTCGTAGAGCGGCATTCCGGCGAGGCAGAGGCTCGCGAGCGGCGTGGGATACTCCGCCAGATGGACCGGGGTGAGGATGCCGCCCGCGGCCCAGGAGGCCTCGCGTCCGATCTCCCCGCGTTCCACGAGCGTGACCGACACCCCCTCCTTCGCCAGCCGGTGCGCGATCGCGCATCCGATGATGCCGCCGCCGAGGATGAGGACGTCGCGGGTGCCGGTCATGGTGTGTTCCGGTTCAGTGGACGGCGACGGGGCACGCGCCACAGAGTCTCCGGGTCGCGAAGAGGGCGGCGCCGTCGAGGGTCGTGATGCGGATCGCATCCTAGCACCCCCTGCCCATCTCCACAAGAACAGAGGGGGGGCCGCGGAGTGACGACGGACTTCCCCGGTGACGATACCGGCACGCCGGCGGGGTGAGAGGCGCCGGGGATCAGTGAAGGGACGGAGCGGAAGGCGCGACCTCCATGAGGCGCGGCTCGATCGTCACGACGAGGGATCTCGCGGCGTAATGCGGGACGATGAGAACCAGCGTGCCGTTCTCAGGCACCACGACCACTTCCCTGAGCCGTCGCTCGGTGATCAACGGGATCTCGAGGGCCGTCCGGGCGCCATTCCCGGCCGCCACGGGAATCGAGGCGAGGGCGGGAGGATCGAAACTCCCGGTGAAACTGAGATCGGCCAGAAGAACGTCCGTCGATCCCGGTCCGTTCGCCACCCCGCAGAGCCCGACGGAAAGACCGTTGCAGACGACCCCGATCTCCGGGTCCAGGCCGTCGGCCGCGAAGGCGTAGTTTCGGACATAGGCCCTTTGGGTGCAGATGCTGACGGACCCACGCTGGGCCGGGAGGAGAGTGATCGCCGGCGCGCCCATCCGGGAATCCACCTGGTCGGGACCCTGGCTCCACGCCTCGCATTTCGACGCGTCATAGACGCCGCCGAGTCCTCCCGCGAGTGACCGGAAACCGTCGAACGCTGAAAGACCCGGATTCGTCACGAGGCGGAATTCCGACTCCACGTGGATCATCCGGTCCTTCATCTCGCGAAGGGTCTGCACGAGCCCCTTGGCGGCCGCGACCGTGCAGGCGGTATGGCGCATGACGACGGTGTCCTTCTCGGCATACACGGCGGCATCGGTTCGTGACGTCAAGGCCTCTCCCGTGAACTCGCGAAGGGCCACGATGAAGGGTCCCGGCGTAAGCGCGTTGGACCCGTCGGTGCTCGCGATCACCGCGTCGCTTGTCTCGCCGCGGGCCGGGTCGTCTTTTCTCCCGAGGTCGATCACGCCTGAGGCAAGGGCGCCTGTGCCTTCGGCCCTGATGAACGGAGTCGGCGTCTCCAACAGGGGGATCGAGCGGCTGGCCACCCTCGGGGTTGAGCAGCAGCCGGCGAGCAGGGAGAGGGCGGCGATCGCGATCAGGCGCATGGGCAAGGCTCCCGGAGAAGGACCTTCGGCAGGCGACTCGAGTGAACTTCCGCTCAGATATTATCGGACTCCAGGGAGGGGAACTTCAGAGGAGGGGGATCGTCTGCGGAAGGCGATACGCGAACGGGTGATCGTCCCGGCTTCCGTCGGACCGAGTTAACACAACTCACGTGCACGTGAGATGTGTTAACCCTGATTGCTCATGAGATTTCGTGCCTGTCCGGTCGACCGAGCGTCCTTGCGGACCTCCGAGGCCCCGAGTAGGCCCCGCAGCACGTGCTGCGGGGCCGTAACGAGGGGCCGGGCCTTGGTGCGAGGCCATTTCGCCTGTGCCGCCCCTCGTTACGCGGCCGGAGCCTGCCCTGAGCCAGGCCGAAGGGGGCCGCTACTCGGGACTGCGGTGCTTTCCTTCATGAATGATCCGGGTTAATGGCGCGCGCCTGTCGGCGGGCGAGTGGCGGATTGCGGGATGCCGACGGGCGGGGGAGACCCGCCGGCGCGTTCGCTCCCGCCGGTCAACGCAAGGTGCCTCCCGCCTGCCGACGCAAGCGGATGGGTCCCGCGCTCGCTCCCGCCTTGCCGCACGCCCGGCCTTGTGCTAGCATTCCCTCCATGCCCGTCTCCGCTCCTCCATCCTCCACGAGGGCCCGCCGCCGCCGCCCCGAAGTCCTCGCCCCCGCGGGCGATTCCGACTGCATCCGCGCCGCCATCGAGAACGGCGCCGATGCCGTCTACTTCGGTCTCGACCGTCACAACGCCCGGATCCGCGCCGCGAACTTCACGCTCGAGGGACTCCCGGACCTGCTCTCGTATCTCCACCTCCGCGGCGTCAAGGCGTACGTCGCCTTCAACACCCTGATCTTCTCGGACGAGCTGGACGAGGTCGAACGCACCCTCGAACAGATCGTCGCCGCCGGCCCGGACGCCCTCATCCTCCAGGACCTCGGCGTGGCCCGCCTCGTCCGCGCGATCTCGCCCGACATCCCGCTCCACGCCTCCACCCAGACCACCACCACCTCCGCCGAGGCGATGGTCGCGTTGCGCGAACTCGGTTTCTCACGCGTCATTCTCGCCCGCGAATTGAGCGTGAAGGAGATCCGCCGGATCGCCGCCGCCACTTCCATGGCCCTGGAGGTCTTCGTCCACGGCGCCCTGTGCGTGGCCTACTCGGGGCAGTGCCTCACGAGCGAGGCCCTCGGCGGCCGAAGCGCCAACCGCGGGGCCTGCGCACAGGCCTGCCGGCTTCCGTACGACCTCGTCGTCGACGGCGCCCCGCGCGACCTCGGGGACAGGCAGTACCTCCTCTCGCCGCTCGACCTGGCCGCGTACGACCTCATCCCCGAACTCGTCGACGCCGGCGTCTCCTGTTTCAAGATCGAGGGTCGGCTGAAGACGCCCGAGTACGTGGCGGCCACCTCGCGCGCCTACCGCAAGGCGGTGGACGAGGCGTGGGCCGGACGTGCCGCGCGGTGGGCCCCGGACGAGGTCCTCGAACTCCAGCAGGTCTTCACCCGGGGATTCTCGCACGGGTTTCTCGACGGGGCGGACCACCAGTCGCTCATCCCCGCGCTCTCGCCGAAGAAGCGCGGGCCATTCCTCGGAAGAGTGAGCGCGATCGCCGATGGGCGGGTTCGGCTCCGGATCGAAAGCCCCGTGAAGCCCGGGGACGGCGTCTCCTTCGACTACGGATCGCCCGACGACGAGGCCGGGGGGCGCGTGTACGGCGTCCGGCAAGCGGGCCGGCGGAGCGAGGCGGCGGAGGCAGGGGGCGAGGTCGAGCTGACATTTGGAGAGATGGACTGGTCGCGCGTTCACGTGGGCGATCGCGTCTGGAAGACGAGCGACCCGGCGATGGAGAAGCGTCTGCGGGCATCGTTCGGGAAGACCGTCCGGCGGGTCCCCGTGGACGCGATCGCGAGCGGCCGGAGCGGGGCGCCGCTCCTGCTCGAGTTCACCGACGGCGAGCACCGGATCGAGTGTCCCAGCGAAACGCCCCTGGCGGAGGCGCGGAACCGTCCCCTCACGCCGGAGTTTCTGCGGGAGCATCTCGGCCGGCTGGGGGCGACGCCGTTCGAGTTGCGCGACCTGGAAGTGCGCCTTGAAGGGGCGGTGATGCTCCCGGTGAGCGCGCTGAACGAGGTGCGGCGTCGCGCGGCGGAGGAACTGGAGCGGGTGCGGAAGGCGTCCGTGCGATACGCGGTCTCCCGCGGGGCGCTGGGGCGGTTGAGAGATGCTGTGGAGGGATCGTGGGGCGGACTTCAGTCTGCCCGCCGGACGCCCGCGCGGACTGAAGTCTGCGCCACGAAGACGCCGGCGCAACTCGTCGTCCTGTGCCGTTCCCTCGATCAGCTGCGCGCGGTCCTCGGCGACGGTTTCCGCGAGATCGAACTCGATTTTGAAGACATGAAGCGATATCGCGAGGCCGTGCCGATGGCGCACGACGCCGGCGCGCGCGTGGCCCTCGCTCCGCCCCGCATCCACAAACCGGGCGAAGACGGCCTCCTGAAACTCGTGGAGTCCTGCGCGCCGGACGCCGTCCTGGTCCGGAATCTCGCCCATCTCGCGTGCTTCGCCGGCCGCCTCGAGACGATCGGCGACTTCTCGTTGAACGCGGCCAACGACCTGACCGCCCTCTGGCTCCTCGACCGTGGCCTCTCCCGGTTCACCGCGAGCTACGATCTGAACGTCGCGCAGATGGAGGCCCTGCTCGATCTCGTGCCGAAGGATCGGGTGGAGATCGTGATCCACCAGCGGATGCCGATGTTCCACCTCGAGCACTGCGTCTTCGCCGCCGCGCTCTCGAAGGGTCGCGATTCGACGGACTGCGGGCGACCCTGCGACCTGCACCAGGTCAGCCTCCGCGACCGCACCGGCCGGGAGCATCCCCTGAAGGCCGACGTCGGTTGTCGGAACACGGTCTACAACGGGGTCCCGCAGAGCGCCTCCCCGTACGTCCGGGGCTTCCTCGAGCGCGGCGTGGGGTGGTTTCGCGTGGAGCTGATGTTGGAGCCGCCGGAGGCGGCGCTTCGGATCGTCCGCGCCTATCGGGACCTCATCGACGGCCGCCTGGACGGAGGTCGCCTGTGGCGCGAGCTGAACTCGTCGAACGTCTTCGGCGTCACCCGGGGACCGCTCGGGATGGAGGTGTGAGCGCCGCGCTCCTCGTGCCCCTGCGTGAGTTTGATCTCGGTAGAGGGGGGTGGCACGGGCAGCCCGCAGGCTGCCCGTGCTCTGCGTGTCCGCTGCACGGGTAGGCTTCGCCTACCCGTGCCACCCGGTCCTTGTGCACCCGCTGCGGAGAGGAGGGTTGACCCGTGCGAATCGTCGTCCACGCCCTGCTGGCAGCCGCACTCTGCGCTTCCGACTCCGCGGTGGCTGAGGAACCGGGCAGGCTGGTCCACGTGCCCGGCTCCACGAAGAAGGTCTGCCAGTTGACCGGCGACCTCGATCGATCGACGGGATCTCCGACGCTCAGTCAGACCGGCAGGCGGTTCGGCGCCGTCGCGACGGACCTCGGCAGTTCGTTCGAGCATCGGGGGCGGCTCTACTTCCTCTTCGGCGACACCTGGGGACGGCCGGCAGCGCGGGACGCCGTGGCCTGGACCGAGTGCAGCGACCCGGCGACGATCGTTGTCGATTTCCACCCCGGGAAGAACGGGAAGTGGGTCCCGCCGGTCGTGCCGGGGATCGGGCAGGGAGGCTTCGAGGTCCCGAGCGGCGGGATCTCCGTCGGGGGCGTCATGTATGTGGCTTTCACCACCGACCACACGGCCGAGAAAACGATGGGTCGCTCCGTGCTCGCCCGTTCGGACGACGACGGCCGGGCCTTCAAGGTGCTTTACGAATTGTCCCGCGACAAGTTCATCAACGTGTCCTTCCGGGCGCAGGACGGCTGGGTGTACATCTACGGGAGCGGCGACTACCGCAAGAGCAGCGTCTGCCTGGCCCGCGTGAAGCAGGAGGAGATCGAAGATCGCGGCAGGCTGGAGTTTCTCGCGGGCGCCGACGAGAAGGGCCAACCGCGGTGGGGGGGGCGTGAAGAAGAAGCGGCCCCGCTGTTCCGGCACGACGTCGTCGGCGAGTTTTCGGTGGCGTATCTGGGGCCGGTCAGGAGGTACGTGATGCTCTACAACTCCGGAGATCCCCGCGGGATCACGATGCGTTCGGCGGAATCGCCCTGGGGTCCCTGGTCCGAGGGTTCCGTGATCTTCGACCCGTGGAAGGACGGAGGCTACGGGGAGTTCATGCACATCTCGTCGAAGTTCAAGGGCAGGAAGGACGATCTGAGCGACCCGAAGCGGGAGGAGGAGTGGGGCGGCGAGTACGGCCCGTACGTGATGTCCCGATTCACGACCGAGGCCGACGGCGTCTGCCGGATCTACTACACGATGTCCACCTGGAACCCGTACCAGGTGGTGGTAATGAGGACGGACCTGAAGTGCGCGGGCGGGGCCAGGTAGCCGCACCTCGAATCCGGAGTGCGGAGCCTCATTCCCACTCTTGAAGGAGCAGATGTGCCCTCGGGATCTTCACCTTCGGAACGCCGCACTGTC
This sequence comes from Planctomycetota bacterium, assembly GCA_016192525.1. Lineage (GTDB taxonomy): Bacteria > Planctomycetota > MHYJ01 > JACPTZ01 > JACPTZ01 > JACPTZ01. The sequence continues at coordinate 558 of JACPTZ010000050.1, read as the reverse complement.
ACCATCCTGTTCTCGGACCTCAAAGGGTTCACCGCCCTCTCCGAGGGGCGCGATCCCGAGGAAGTTCGTGAACTGATCGATGATCTCTTCACCCGGTTGCGCGTTGCGATTGAGGCGCAGGGGGGTGTCGTCGACAAGTTCATCGGCGATGCCGTCATGGCCGTCTTCGGCGGGGCGCAGGCGCACGAGGATGACGCTTTCAGGGCCGTGCGAGCGGGCCTGGCGATGCAATCGGAGATGGCGGCCTTCAACCGCGCCAAGATGCTCTCGCTGGAACTTCGGATCGGGATCAACTCGGGCGAAGTGGTCTACGGGGAGATCGCCGGCGAAAAGGCCACCGTGATCGGCGACGCCGTCAACGTGGCGCAAAGACTGGAAGCGGCATGCCGGCCGGGCGGAGTCCTCATTTCCAGCACGGTGGAGCGCGCGACGAGAGGCTCCATTCGGACCCTCAAGTTGGACGAGATCGCGGTGAAAGGCCGGCAAGAGCACGTGCAGCTCTACGAAGCGACCGGGCTGCTGGTGACCGATCGCCGCTACCGCAGGGCCGGTCAGGAA
>JACPTZ010000056.1 GCA_016192525.1 Planctomycetota bacterium | reverse complement strand
CATTTCTTCTCAGGCTCTGAGCGAAGCCGAAGGGGGCCGCTACTCTGGGCTGCGGTGTTTCTCTCATGAATAATCCGGGCTGGTGATCCGTCAACGCTCATTCGGCGAGTGGCCCGTTGTTGTTTCCCTCCCCCCGCAGGGGGGAGGGTAGGGAGGGGGGCGCGCGCCTGCACCGGGAAGGGTCGCTCCCCTCCCCCTACCCCCTCCTCCCGAGTAGCCCGCCGCAGGGCCCGTGCCTGCACGCTCCGGGCACGGGCAGCAAGCTGCCCGTGCCACCCGGCGACCCTCAAACTCATCTTGAAGGCCCACTAGATCCCCCGCCCGGTCGGTCCCCGGGCCTACTCCCCCTTCCGCCCCTCCATCCACTTCTCGTATTCCGGCGACTTCACGAAATCGGCGTACTCCGGGACTTCGGTCAGGTCCTTCCACTCGATTCCAAAGTCCTCTTCGATCTTCGAGAGGAACGAGGCTGTGTCGGCATGGTCCTTCCGCGACAGCGCGATGGAGAGGCGGACGAGCCACGCCTGGAGCGACTCCGGGTCCTTCTCGGTGGCGCGCTTCGCCGAATCCCGCGCCTTGTCCAGGTCCTTCCCCTCCATCCAGATGCTCGCGCGGAGGACGTCGAGGTACGGGTCCCCCCCGACGTTCCTGTCGAGACGGTCGATGTCGGCCACCGCCTCCGCGTGCTTGCCCGCCATCACGTGGCCGTCGATGAGGATGAGATCCAGCGCGGGATCCTTCGGATGGAACTTGCGGAAGTCCTCGATGGCCCCCTCGTAGTCCTTCCCCCCGATCCGCATCGCGCAGGAAAGCCGGATGATCTGGACGCTTTTCTCCGGCTTGAGCGACGCCGGGAGTTTCGCATAGACCTCCATCGCCGCGCGATCTTCGCCCTTCTGCTTCAATTCGCTCATCCGAACGATCTCGTCGACGTGCTTGATGTACTCGGACTCGCTCCCGAGCAGTTTGTCGATCGCCCCCCTGTTCGCCTCCGCCGCGACGGGGAGCCACGAGCGCCGGAAGGTCTGGCTGAGGGTCTCGGCCGTCAGATAGATGTAGGTGTCGATGATCCGGACCTTGCCTTCCGGGGAACGGGTGAGGATGTGCTCGTGGTAGTTGAGGCCGCCCTCCGGGGTGATGAGCCGGTAAAGAAGACGGGTCGTTCCGTCCACCTTCCGGGTGCGCAGAAAGGAGTATCCCGGATTTCCCTGCAGCGTGTCGCAGATGGCCTTGCCGAAGTCGAACGTCGAAGTGAGACCGGCCTTGAAGTCGCTCCGCTCCTTGGCCGGGGCTTCCACTCCCGCCATCGCGCGTTCCAGGAGGGCATCCAGGTCCACGGCGCCGTTGAGCACCGACGGGTCCGAGGCGTCGATGGATTCCTGGATCTCCACGCCGAGGGCCTGACACTCCGCCTCTGTGACCGGGGTCTGGCCGAAGCAGACCGGCGGGAGGAGCGCCAGGGCGAAGAGGGCGGGAAGAGAGCGGCGCATGGAGGGCCTCCGGTGTCGGGACGGGTCGGTCGCCGGGCGGAAGGCGGCGCTTCTGGAGATGCGGCCACAAGGGCTCCGTCGCGAACTTCCCCCGGCCGCGGGCGGATCGTACCAGATCGGGCGCCGGCGTCCAGAGCAATCTGCCGCCCGAAGAGCCCCCGGCAGTCTGGGTGAAACACCCCCCGGTTTGACTTCGGCCCTCCGGCCTGTATAATCAGGAGACTCTCGGAGGGTGAGTTGCTTTCGAGGCCGGATGCCCGTGCAGACCGTGACAGGTCTTCCTCGGGGCGTTCGTTCGCCGCGTTGGATTCAGTGAGCCGTGGAGATCCTTCCATGCCTCGACTCCTCATCCTCCCCCGACGGTGCAGGGAGAATCCGAGAAGCCCGAACGCCTCACGGATCGTGGCCATCGCCCTGGTGATGGTTCTGGCGGCGGGGATGCCGGGCAGGGCGGTGGCCCAGTTCACAAATACGGGTGGGGGGGATCACGGCGGAGTGGCCTGGGATCCCACGACGGACGTTGACTCCAATGGCCAGCTCGGGTTGGTGACCGGTGTTGGCGGACTGCACGTCGGCATCACCAATTTCACCGTGCCTGCCGGCGCAACCGTCGCCCTGGTCCCCTGGTCGGGAACGGACGGCGGGCTTCTCATCGTTTCATGCAGTGGGAACATCACGATCCAGGGCACTCTGACGGGGGACGGTGCCGGCCATCCTGGCGGCCCGGACCCGGACACCGGCAGCGGGGGCGGGGCCAATGGAGAGGGTCCGAGCCAGCCTGGATTTGACTATGGCTCCGGCGGCGGCGGAGGCGGGCATGGCGGAGCGGGCGGAGCGGGGGGACCCGGCCAGCCCAACGGAGTGGCGGGTGTGGGTGGAAGCGGCTACGGGGGCCCAGCGAGCTACCCCGGCATCCCGGGGCCGTCCGCTCTCACCGCCTTCTCGGCCAATGGCCGCGGCTCCGGCGGCGGCGCTTCGACATCGCTTACCCGACAGGGAGGCGCGGGGGGCGGAGCGATCTGGCTGGAGTGCGCCGGAACCCTTCAGATCGCCGGGGCGGGTATCGTGCGCGCCAACGGCGCGAACGGGTTGGACAGTACGGGCGCTCCGGGTGGAGCGGGCGGCGGTGGTTCAGGGGGGACGATCATCCTCGTCGCCGGTGCCTACGATGTTCAGGGGGGGGACATCACCGTCCGCGTCTTGTGTCGCGGCGGGAACCGGAGGACGCCTCAAGGTCTTCGGAGGGATTCCCGACGACACAGTTCCCGCGGGCTTCCTTCCGGGTCCCACGGTGCCCTTCCTCCAAGCCGTTGCGGGTGGAAGCGGCGGCAGTCCCGGCCTGGCCGCGGTCCCCGAGGCGGGCGGCTTCTCCGGCCAGATGGGCACCGTCAAGTTCAGGGCGAATCCGAACAACCCTTCGGAGCCGACGGTCCTGTTCACGGACGAGTCGACGGCGACCGATCCGATGACGGGACAGATCAACCCCACGTCTCTGAATTCCACCGTCCCGAAGTTCTCCGCTTTGTACCACGACCTTCACGGCGATCCGGCGTCGGCGTACCGGATCCAGGTATCGCGCGATGCGAACTTCTCTGTCTCCGACCTCGTCTGGGACTCCAGTTTCGCCCCAGCCTCGTGGGGCCCACTGGGTCCGCCGAACGATTCACCCGCGGATACCGGCTCTCCGCTCACGGCCTTCGCCGCAGAGTCGCGCTGCGCGGCGATCACCTATGGCTCAGGGATCTTCCCGCCGCACACCAATTTCACCACGCTTCCGATCAGCAACACCAATTCCGTCACACTTCCCGATCTCACCGTCCTCCCGTTCCCGATCCTCTACTACTGGCGGATCAAGTTCTGGGACTCCACGGGAAGGCAGGGAAAATGGAGCGAACCGGCGCTGACGGGGAGCACCTCGACCTTCCGCATCGTCGATCTCGTCCCCCCCGCGGTCTCGCTCCTGTCGCCGAACTCAGGGGCGGCCGCCGGAGGGTCCACGCAGACGATCACGTGGACCGCGACGGATGCGAATGGGGTGACGACCGTCGATCTTCACTACTCCACGGACGGCGGATCGACCTTTCCGGACCCGATCGCGAGCGGTCTCGCAAACACCGGCAGCTTCGGTCCGTGGGTGGTGCCGTCCATTGATTCGAACACGGTGAGGGTCCGGGTGCTCGCCCGCGATCCGGCGGGGAACGGGGGGACGGCGGTGAGTTCCAGCAACATCATCGTGGACTCGACGGCCCCGTCCGCGCCGGGGACTCCCATGGCCGCACCCGATCCGAACAACGGCGTATTCACCGTCACGTGGACGGCCGCGGTCGACAGCGGCTCCGGAGTGGCCTCGTATACGGTCCAGCGGATGCCGTTCGGCGGGTCTTACGGCACGATCGCCTCCGGGGTCACGGGCACGAGCATCAGCGAGAGTCTGGGGACGGGCGCGTACCGCTATCGCGTGGTGGCGTTCGACAACGTCGGCCAGATGGGGCCCGTCAGCGGCGACTCGGTCTTCGTCAACGTGGACGGAATCTCGCCGGCCGCCGTGTCGGATCTGACGGTGCTCAGTCTGCCGCCCAGCGAGCCCACGTCGTCGACGCTGACGCTGCGTTGGACCGCTCCGGGCGATAACGGCAACCTCGGGACCGCGACGGCGTACGGGCTCCGCTATCGGACCGGCGGGGCGGTGACCCCGGGGAACTTTCTCTCCTCGACGCCCGTCACCGGCCTGCCGACCCCTTCCGCGGCCGGGTCGACGGAGACGGTCACGGTCACCGGTCTCACCCCGGCGACGGTTTACTTCTTCGGGCTCGGCTCGGTGGACGACGTGGGAAACCAGAGTCTCCTCTCGAATTCGCCGGGCGGCATCACGCGGATCGGCGCCCCGACAAGCCTCTCGGCGATCTCCGGGGACGGCCAGGTGTCTCTCTCCTGGGACGCGGTAGCGGGTGCGTCCGGGTACCTTGTGTACTACGGCCCCTCCAGCGGGACGTACACCGGGACGGAGGCTCCGCAGGGGGTGAGCCCGATCGACGCGGGGACGGGGACGTCGTTCATCCTGACGCTCCCGAACGGGGTGACGCATTTCATCGCCGTGTCCGCCTACGCCCCATCGATTTCAACCCCGGGCGATCTCTCGGCCGAGATTTCCTCCATGCCCTCCGCCGGGGGCGGACTGGAACTGACCCGTTCGGTGGACGGCGGGACGACGGCGGCCGCCTATCGCATCATCTCGTTCCCCGTGCTCCCGGCGGGGACCGATCCCGTCGAGGCGCTGGCCGACGATCTGGGCATCCCGCACCCCGCGCGGTGGAGGGCGTTCGCCTGGCGGCCGGGGGTGCAGGAGTACGTCGATCTCGTGAAGCTCAGGCTTGCGGCCGGAGCGGCCGGGATCGATCTGAGCGAGCACCAGTTCCGGCCGGGTCGCGCCCTGTGGGTGATTTCGCGGGAGGGGGCTTCGGTCGATGTCTCCGGCCAGCTGGCGAACACCGGGCAGCCGTTCCCGATCGTCCTGAAGCCGGGCTGGAATCTGATCGGCGATCCCTTTCCCTTCAGCGTGAACTGGTTCCAGTGCCGCGTCAACGGGGTGGCGATGGCCTCGCAATCGTTCATCGGGGTGGAACCCTGGGACTTCAACGGGACGTACACGATCGCCACCCGGTTGACCGCCGGCCGCGGCTACTTCGTCCGGAATCTGACGGCGAGCGACGCGATCCTCACCATTCCGCCGATCCTGTCGTCGAAGCCGATGTGGGTGGAGCCGGGCGCCTACGGGGTGCTCTACGCGTCGAGCGGTCCGCCTCCGCCGGCGCCGGGGGAGGTTCTCGAGTCGGGACGCGCGACCGTGACGGCGACGGTTTCGCACCCGGATGAAGGCGCCCCGGCCTCGTCCGGCTCGCCCGGGGCCGGCCTCGTCGCCTCGTCCGGCGGGGGAGGCGGGGGTGGCGGAGGAGGGTGTTTTGTAACGCGCCTGGCGGAGGAGGCCCCGGCGGCGGCGGGACTCATGGTCTTGGCGTTTTTCGTCATCGGCGTGGGCCTGTGGAGGGGGCTGAGCGGCGCAGCGCAGCAGGCCTGAAGGTCGCCTCTGTCTCCCTCTTTCCGTTTCTGTCATTCGCGTCATTCGCGTCATTCGCGGTTCTCCCCTTCGCGTTTTTCGCGGTTGCGCCAGGAGACCGACATGCGCCATGAAGATCTGCTGACCCGCGACCACACGACCCTGGTCGTCATCGACGTCCAGGAGCGGCTGATGCCGGTGATTGTCGAGCCGGACCGGATGGTCGCGAACTGCATCCGCCTCGTGAAGGCGGCGCAGGCGCTCGGCGTGCCGGTGATCGCGACCGAACAGAACACGAAGGCCTTCGGTCGGACGGTGCCGCCGCTCGCCGAGGCGCTGGGGAAGGAGGCGGCGCCGATCGAGAAGATGATTTTCAGCGCCTGCGGGGTGGACTCCTTCCGCGAGCTCCTCGAGAAGAGCGGCCGGAGGGAGCTGCTGGTCTGCGGGATCATGACGAACGTCTGCGTTGCGCAGACGGCCCTCGATGCCGTGGCGGGCGGCTACGCGGTGCATGTCGCCGCGGATGCCGTCACCGCGGGGACCGCGGAGGATCACCGCATCGGAACGGGGGCCGCGCTCCACCTCCTCCAGGACCGCTTTCACCACTCCCTTCTCCCGCCCCTCTCCTCTATTGACCACATTGGATGTATACATCCATAATGATCAATGAGCGGGGCGTGGAATCGGGGTTCGGGGTTTGTCCTGGGACCATCTACCCCGGAATCGGAGGCGGCACAGGAATGGGCGGGGGGGTGGAGGCCGTCATCGGACGCAGGACCGCCTCGTAGACCGGCGAACCCTCCTGCGTGGTGATGATCTCGCGGCCGTACTGGGTGTATTCCTCGGAGCTGACGCGTCGCTGAAGCTCGATCTTCCCCTCAGCGTTCTTCAGGAACTTCAGCTGCCGGAGCTGGTCCTGCGAGTGCGAGCGGAAGCCCTCCTCGAAAAGCGTCATGTACGCTGCGAGCGAGTTGTTCGTGGGGCCGAATCCCTCCGCATACATGTACTTCATCTCGAGGTCGTTTCCGCAGTCCTCGGCGCGCTGGTAGCGGACCGAGAGGTCCTTCGCCAGCATCCTCATCGTCATGTTCGACAGGACCTCCGGGATGTCCTCCCGCACCTGGTGGGGCGGGGGGATCTCGATCGCCATCCGCTGCTGAACGTACCGGAGCTGCTCCTCGAACGCGAGGCCCGAGGGCGCCTTGTGCAGGCTGATCCCCGTGAGGACCTGGTACAGGACGAGGCCCAGGCTGAAGATGTCGCTCCGGGCGTCCACCGGCTGTCGCGCCAGCTGCTCGGGCGACATGTACGTCAGCTTCCCGGCGAACTGCTGCAGGGCGTCGGCGCCGGTGACGGCGATCCCGAAGTCGGAGAGTTTCGAAACCCCCTGGTTGTTGAGGAGGATGTTCTCGGGCGAGATGTCGCGGTGGACGAGGAACTGGTGGGCATAGGACAGCGCCCGACAGATCCGGCTGATCGCGAAGGCGGCGAGCGGACAGGGCACCAGAAGTCGTCGCCGCAGGTGCGCGAAGTGGAGGGTGCGCAGATCGGTCCCCTCCACATAGTCCATCACCATGAGATAGAGCTTCCGGTCGCCCTCCTTCGGGCGGGCCAGGGCGGGCCGGAGCGGCGTCCTCCGGTGCTGCTTCGTGTTGAAGAGGCGGCGGCCCGGCATGACGGTCCGCACCTCGCGTCGTTCGGCCCGGTCGAAGGAGAGGGAGTTGATCTCCTGCCGGAACTCGTCCGGGAGGTCCGAGACGCCGATCGATTCGAGGCCGTAGGTCTTGACGATGTTCTCGTGGCGCAGCCCGGTGGCGATGTTCGCCTCGCGTTTGAGGCTCGCCTCATGCTCGTCGCTGAGGGTGCGGATCGTCTTGAGGACGACGTAGTCGATCACCCCCTCGCAGTCTTTCTCCGCGAGGAAGACGATGCCCATCCCGCCGCGCCCGATCTCCTGGACGACGGTGTACGCCGAGGACGAATTGAACGTGAGGCCGGTGAGCCCCGCCATCTCCTTGCCCGCCACGCGTTCCTCCCGGGATTGCGGAAGGGCGGATCATATCAGGGCGGGGGCGGGTGAATCAACAGCAAGCGCAAGGTCCAACACACCCTTGACATCAAGCGTAGACTCCCCTAGACTTACCCCCCGGTCCTGTCCGGAACCCCCTTGGAGGTGCCTCATGCTGCGACGCACCCTGCTGGCGATCTTTGTCTGCGCCGTCGTCGCGCCGCTCGTGGCCGGCGATCGCGACGGCAAAAAGGACGAGAAGAAGAAGGACGGGCCGCGCTGGGCCGCCAGCGTCGATGAGGCCGTCCAGGAGGCGAAAGACCGCAACGCCCCGATCATGATTTACTTCGGCGGCGTGGGCTGACCCCCCTGCAAGAACATGGAAGACGGTGTCTTCCCGAGCAAGAAGCTGATCGAGGCGTCGAAGATGTTCGTCAACGTCCACGCGAAGAGCGGCGAGGACGACGAGGCGATCGTCAGCGGGGCCCGCCAGAAGTGGGGACAGGGGGTCAAGGGAATCCCCTCGATCCGCTTCGCCGGTCCCGACGGGACGCTCCTCGATGACCGATTCACCGGATTCACCGACTCCGGCAAGATGGCCGACACGATGGCCGCCATCGCGAAGAAGACGGGCGGCACGATGAGCCTCCCGGACTATCTGAAGGCCAAGGCGACGTTCGACGATGCCTGCGCCAAGCTGGAGGCGGGCGAGACGAAGAAGGCCATTGCCGCGCTCAAGCCGATGGCCGGGATGAAGACCAAGGGCGCGTTCGCGGACACCGTGAAGGCCAAGCTGGAGGAGATCGGCAAGGCCGGATCCGCGAAGCTGGAAGAGGGCAGGGCCGCCGAGGCAGCCAAGGACTGGAAGGCGGCCCAGACCGCCTACAAGGCGGTGGCGGACGGCTACTCGGGACTGTCTGTGGCGGACGAGGCGAAGAAGGCTCTCTCCGCCCTGATGGCCAACCCTGAGGCGAAAGAGGCCCTGTCGGGCAAGTAATCCATGAGCGGCATTCTCACGGGCGGGAGCCGCGCGGCGTCTCCCGCCCGTCTCGTTTTCCTCGCGATGGCGGCCCTGCTCGCCGGCTGCGGAGACTCCACCGCGCCGGTGAATCCGAAACCCGGGGAGCCTGCTCCGGGGCCGGAGACCTCGTCGCGTCCCCCGGCGGGGCTCCAGGCCGTCCTGCCGTGGAAGGTCTCGGTCCGTCCCTCCGAGGCCTCCGCCGACGCCACACTCACCTTCACGGGGACCGGGTTCAAGCCGGGTCGAAAGTGCGAGGTGACGGTGCTCTACGCGAAGGGGGCCAGCGCCCGGAAAGAGCCGTGTCTCAAGGAGACCCCGGCCGCCGTGGAGACCGATGCGGACGGCGCTTTCTCCCTTACGGGTATCCTGCTCCCGCTCGTGGATCCTTCCCTTCGGGAGGACGGGTCCCTCGAACTCTGGCTCGAGGTGGTCGACCTCGAGGACGACACGGCCACGACCGCCCGGACCGTTTTTCGGTACAGGCCCTGAGAGCGGCAGCCCGAGTACGCCATTCGGACATCGCCTTCGCGGGGCGCTCCAGGGAGACCACAGGCCCGCCATGATCCGCGTCGAAAACCTCTCCCGGCGATTCGGCGATCTTGTGGCGGTGGACTCCATTTCCTTCGCGGTGACCCGCGGCGAGATCTTCGGTCTGCTCGGGCCGAACGGGGCGGGAAAGACCACCACGCTCTCGATGGTGTCGGCGCTGATCCCCCCGGATTCCGGCCGCATCGCGGTCGCCGGCTGCGATGCCCTGGCGGACCCCAACGGTGTGAAGCGGTCCATCGGGGTGGCGCCGCAGGAAGTCTCGCTCTACGGCGACCTCTCGGCCGTCGAGAATCTCGAATTCTTCGGCGAACTGTACGGGGTGCTCCGGTCGAAGATGGCCGAGCGGGTCCCCAATCTCCTCATGATGGCGAGTCTCGCCGATCGGGCGGAGGAGCCGGTCAAGAACTACTCCGGCGGGATGAAGCGCCGGCTCAACCTCGTCGCCGCGCTGATTCATGACCCTCCGGTGCTGCTCCTGGACGAGCCGACGGTGGGCGTCGACCCGCAGTCGCGGAATCACCTGTTCGAGACGATCGTGGCCCTCAAGCGAGCCGGCAAGACGGTGATCTACACCACTCACTACATGGAGGAGGCGGAGCGTCTGTGCGACCGGATCGCCATCATGGATCACGGGAAGATCCTCGCGATGAACACCCTCCCCGGCCTGCTGGGAGAGATCGAGAATCTGCACACCATCCGGCTGACCCTGGCGGGGGGCCTCAACGGGGAGCCGGTGGATTCACTTCCCCGGGCGGTGCCGGAGGTGGCCGATGCCCGCCTCCTCGACAACACGCTGCTGTGTCGGGCCCGTAAGCCGGAGGAGGCGATCCCGCGTCTGCTGGCGCACTTCGCGGCGAAGAAGATTGAGGTGTCGAACCTGGCTCTGGACCGGCCCTCGCTGGAGACGGTGTTTCTCCATCTGACGGGGCATTCCCTTCGTGACTGACCTGCACGCTTGGAATTCTCACAGAATAACTGAGGAGGATTTCGTTTCATCCCTCTCCCCTCCGGGGAGAGGGATACAACGAACGGATGCGCTTGTTCCGTGATGACACCTTGTGCAATGGTGCAGGTGGAATCGTGCGTTCCTGACCGATAACATAGACCGTACGAGGTTACCGCATTGTCATCCTGAGCTCAGCCGGCCGCCGCCTGGCCGGCTGAGCGAAGGATCGCCAACGTCGGAGTCTGCGAGCCGCACACGCTGGCGATCCTCGCCCCGTAGCACGTGCTACGGGGCTCAGGATGACAAGGGGCGGGACCGTAACCTCGTACCATAGACCCATGACCCGCATCCTCGCCATCACCCGCAAGGACCTCCGCCTCATTCTGGCCGACCGCTCCGGCTTCGCCACCTCGCTGATGGTTCCGATCATCCTCGCCGGTCTTTTCGGGATGGCGTTCTCGGGCGCGAACGGGGACACGAAGCCGTTCACCGTGGCGATCATCGATCGGGACGACTCGCCCCTCTCCCGTGAATTCTCGAAACGCCTCGACGATCTCGAATCGATCGTCATCACGCACCCGCCGATCGAGGAGGCGCGCGAGGCCGTGAAGCGTGGAAAGATCGTCGCGGCGATCACGCTGCCCGCAGCGTCGAGCGGCGCACGTGACGTCTGGATCGTCGATCTCGCGCGGAAGGGCATCCGCACGCGCTTCACGTTCGATCCGGCCAATGACGTCGCGCCGATCTGGTCGCCTGACGGCAGCCGGATCCTGTTCGACTCGAACCGAAAGGGGAATGAGGATCTGTACCAGAAGCTTTCGACGGGGATCGGGGCGGAGGAGATCGTCCTCGAAACCGACGGCGGCCAGCGATCGCACAGTTGGTCCCGCGACGGCCGGTACCTGTTGTATCAAAGCTCGGCAACTGGTGGCTCGCCAACTGCTGCACCCGATCTCTGGGTGTTGCCGCTCACCGGAGATCGGAAGCCCTTTCCCCTTCTCCAGACACAGTTTAACGAACGCCGTGCGAATTTCTCGCCGGACGGGCGATGG
>JACPTZ010000055.1 GCA_016192525.1 Planctomycetota bacterium | reverse complement strand
AGGGACCTTGGTGCTCTCGAGCTTCTTGGTGCTCCCAAGAGGCCGAACACCGTTTCTCCCGGGGGGAAGTGTATGTCTTCCCCCCGGGCGTGGCTCATGTCATCTACGGGGGGAGAATCCCGTCAGTCATTTCGTTACGGTGCCTAACTCGCCGAATCAGCGTTGACGGATTACGAGGGCACCCTGATCCTCTCAATCCCCTTCGGCGCGGGCGGGTACTTCGAATCCAGGCGCGCCATCGTGCGCGCGATGATCCGCGAAATGGCGATGTCCCGGTACCACTTGTGATTGGACGGAATCACGTACCACGGGGCATGCCCGCGGCTGGTCTCCGTGATTGCGTCTTCGTAGGCCCTCTGATAGTCCCCCCAGAGGGCCCGCTCCTTCAGATCGTCGGGGTTGAACTTCCACCGCTTGGCCGGATCGTCGCGACGCGCCTCCAGCCGCTCCTTCTGCTCCTTCTTCGAGATGTGCAGAAAGAACTTCAGAATCGTCACCCCGTTTTCGGCCAGAAGTTCCTCAAAGTCGCGGATGTGGCCGTAACGCCGGCGGCACACTTTCTCAGTGATCCAGCGGTGGACGCGGACGATGAGCACGTCCTCGTAGTGCGACCGGTTGAAGACGCCGATCATCCCGCGCCCGGGCACCTCGCGGTGGATGCGCCAGAGGAAGTCATGGGCGAGTTCGTCTTTCGTGGGCGCCTTGAAGGAGGTGATCCGTACGCCCGCGGGGTTGACGGCGCCGACCACCCGCCGGATGGCCCCGTCCTTCCCCGCCGCATCCATGGCCTGAAACACCAGAAGAAGCGTGTGCTTCCCCTCGGCGTAGAAGACCTCCTGCAGCTCTTCCAGCCGCTTGAGGTGCTTCGCCAGGAGGCGCTCCCCCTCCTCCTTGCCACGCAGCCCGCCGGTGTCGTCGGGATCGATCCCGGCGAGACGCAGACGCCGACCGGGAGGAACGGGATTGAGGTCATTCATGGTCAGTGTCCGCACATCTCCTGGATCTTTCCCGCGACCGCCCTTTTCACCCGGGCGACGCCGCAGTTCTCCTCCACGTGCCCGACGCGACTCATCCCGCACAGCGCCGTGACCACCCCCGGGGCGGAGCGGACGAACTGCAGCGCGCGCTGGGCATCGGTCTCCAGGCCCGGCAGGAAGTCGGAGACGGTCTGTGGCAGGCCCCCGGCGAGCCGGCTCTGGTAGATCGAGGCGGAGCAGACGACGGAAACTCCGAGTTCCACCGCTTCGTGGAGCAGCGGGAATCTCCCGTGGGGCGATTCCTGGGTGGGGACGCGGTACAGCTCCGGCATCGCGAGATTGTACGGGGCCTGAATGAACCGGAAGTGGTGCGACTCCCCTCCGACGTCGCGCGCGAGCGCCGCCATTTCCCGCAGGCTGAGATGTCCCGGGTCCTCCGGCGCGACACGGTATCCGTTCCAGGTCGCCGTGCCGTAGAAACGGATCGTCCCGGCCTGCACCTGCCCCTCGAGAAAGCGGAAGGCGGCACGGATGCGATCGAGGAAAAGGGGGCGCTCGACTTCCGCGAGCTGCTGCTCGGGATTGTGCAGGTAGAACAGGTCGATCGTGTCGAGCCGGAGATTGTGGAGGCTCTGCTTCAGCATCGCATCGAGGTAGGAGGGGGCGATGCAGTGGCATCCGGAGACGATCTCTTCGGGACGGGCGAGCCCCTTGTCGATAATCTCGGTCTCGAGGTATTGGACGGCGCTCCTCGGCGGGGCGCCGTCGAAGGGGAGGAAGCCGGCCTTTGTGGCGACGAACACCTCGTCCCGTTTCACCTGCTTCGCGTGCAGGAGCTCCTCCAGCGCCAGCCCGATCGATCGCTCGCTTCTCTGGAAGCGGTAGTTGATCGCGGTGTCGATGTGGTTGATGCCGAGCGAGACGGCGCGCTTCACGGCATCGGCGTACCGGCGGTCCGTGCCGTCGTCGTGATCGCCCAGATAGGTGCCGATCCCGAGGCTGGAGAGCGAGAGCCCCTGGGCCTCGGAGTAGAAGTCGGGGGCCAGGCCGGCCTGTCGGACCGCCAACCGGCGGGTGCCCTCGGGGGTGGCAAAGCCCTTGTGCGTGTGGAAGTCGCCGTGCATGGGAAGCTCCGTTCGGTCGGGGGGAAGACCCGCCGGAAACGACCGGCAGCGTAGCAGGGCGCGCCCGGCGCGTCAAGCCGCGGCATCGGCCGTCCACTGAACCTATCACAGGGATCGGCCACCGAGTTGCGGGGCGGGCGGGGTCGAAGGCGAGGAATCCACTTCTAGACGGTAGCACAGGCTTTCCAGCCTGTGCGGGACAGGCTGAAAGGCCTGTCCCACCGTTTTCAAACATCTCCGGCGATTGTCAGACGCGCTTTTACTTCTCCTTCCTCGTCCCCGCCAGTTCCCGAAGCGTGGACATCACCGAGGCGTGGACCGATTCGGGCGCCTCGATCACGAGACAGCCGGTCGGCTCGTCGAACTGCACCTTTCCGGCCAGCGACGGCTCCACCTTTCCGATGAGGCCGATGACGGCGGTCGGCTCGAGGCCAATCCCCAGCCGGGCGAGCGAGTACGCCCGGCGTACCGGCTGCGACGAATCCGGCGCCAGGGCCGTCGCCTGCACGATCACCACGGTCGCCGGTTGAACTTCGAAGCGGCAGCCCACCGTGCGCATCAGGGCGCTCAGCGTGTCGCGAAGGGAGGCGTTCCGGATCTGGAGCGTCACCTGGCGCTCCTGGGTGGAGTCCGGGACAGACGAATCGAAGATGAAGCTCACCTCCGAGAAGTCGTTGAGGAACGAGATCACCTCGGAGAGCGGGGCCGACTGGAAGTTGAGCGTGACGTTCAGGGAGTTGAGTTTCGACTCGATCCGCCTCGTGCGGTACGAGTTCAGGCCGGTCTCGTCGGAGATGTAGACGATCCCGTCCTCGGCCAGGAAGTCGAGTCCGAGCGGGGTGAGAAGGAGTTTGAGCGCCTTGTCGAGGGGAAGGTCCCGGACTTTGAGAGAGACCTTGTCCTGCACCTCTTCAGCCGCCACAGGATCGAGAACGAAGTTGCAGCCCGAGATCTCGCTCAGGAAGTCCAGGACGTCGGCAGGCGGAGTGTCCAGAAAGTCCAGGCTCACCTTCTGCCGGGAGAGCCGCTCCTGAACCGACGTCTCCGCGGCCACCGCCGGCGGCGCGCCCGCTCCCTGGGGCGCGGCGACCGGCACCTCTTCGGGAACGCCGTTCTTGAGCAGGGTCACGAGCGTGAGACAGTTGATCGCCGTCGAATAAACCCGGCCGCCCTCGAAACACCAGCGGCCGACCGGGGGCCAGGAACCGGTGTCGCAGCTTGCGGAGAGGCCGGGCTTCTCGGGCTTGATCTGGTGCGACACAAGGGCGGCCTTCAGCGGGATCGCCCAGTTCGCCCAACCCGGGCCGGTGGGAGCATCGTAGAGTTGGAAAGCCCGGGTCCCCCAGAACCAGTAATAGAAGTCCGTCGACTTCTTCGACATGTCCCAGCTCGGGAAGTCGGATACGACGGGACCGACGGCCTGGGCGATCGGTGCGGCGTCGATGTTCTGGCCCATGAGGAGTCGGCAGGTGACGGCGAGGGCCTCCAGGGCCGGGTGGTTCGCATAGTCCATGTTCTCGGTCGTCACCACCTGTCCGGTGCCCCGAGTGGTGTATCCCACCTTGAAGTAGTTCGGGTCGGTCACCTCGTCGAACCAGCCCGCGGCGCCCTCGAAGGCTGCCCCCGGCACCTTGCATCCGGCCTGCTCGGCGGCCTTGAGCGCGAGGACACACCAGCCGGTGACGCTCGTGTCATTGTCCCCGCATCGCTTCGTATAGCGCCACCCCTTGCCCGGGTTTTGCGCCGAGCACAGGAAGTCCGCCGCGCGCTGCGCGGCCCCGAGGGCGGCGGGGTCCTTCGTCGCCGCGGCGTATTCGCTGAGGGCGCACGTTCCGATCGCGGCGTCGTACATGTACTTCGCCGTCTTCTGACCGCCGATGCAGCCGTCGGCGTCCTGGGACTGGCGGAGCCAGTCGACGGCCTTCTGCACGCAGGCCCCGGAGCGGATGACTCCGCCGGGGCGCGGGAAATCCACAGTCGACGCGGGCGTCGTCCCGGCTTCGAGGAAGGCCAGGAGGGCGAGACCCGTCAACCCCGCCCGATGCTCGTCCGGCGAGGCGCCGTCCCACTCCGCCGTGGCGCAGGCCCGCTCGGAGAGACACCGCCGAAGATACTCCTTCGAGGACCAGGAGCCGTCCGCCTCCTGATGACGGGCCAGCCAGCCGAGTGCGTCGTTCACGAGCGGGTCGGCCGCGGGCGATCCGCTCGCGCCTTTCGGCTCGTCAATCAGAATGCTCTCGTCTGGGTCGGGCGGAGCCGGCGTCCCTGGCGTCTCCTGGGCGGTCAGAAGCGGGGCCAGGAGCGCGAAGGCGGCGAACCAGACGAACAGGCGGTGAAGCGACATGGGTTTCTCCTTCAGTCGAGGGCGATGACGAGCAGAGTGGACGCTCTGTCCGGGTCAGAGGACTTGCTTCCCGAATCCAGAATCGCGGCCGACACACTTCGGGACGAGGGGGCCGGCTCCGCGGCGACGCAGACGCGGGAGGCGTCGGCCGGAGCGGGGGGCCTCCTGACCCACTCGGTCATGCGGAATCCGAGGGCCGATCGCCGGCCGCCGGGAGGGGAGAGCACCTGTTCGAAACAGGAAGGTGGAGGCAGTGGAGTCGACGGCGCCACGTGCAGAGTCACGGGCGAAGGGGGAGACGCCGTCGGCGCGCGTTCGGCCAGCCGAAGCGCGGTCAGGGAGAGCAGAAGAGAGGCGGCCGCCATCGCCGCCGCCCACCGGACGAGGCGGGGTCGGCGGTCCGCCCGGAGGCGGGAGACCACCTGATCCGAGAGGGACCGGCCCGGCCGGGGCATCGAGAGACGCCCCCGGAGCAGTCCTTCGAGGCGGAGACAGGCGTCCCTCTCCCGGCGACAGGGCTCGCATCCGGCGGCATGGGCGTCGAGCGCGGTACGCTCGTCCCCGGAGAGATCTCCGGCCGCATACTCGGTCCATTGTTCTTTGAGATTCGGGCAGCTCATGGTTGATCCAGCAGCGTTCCCAGCATCTCCCGCAGAATCCGGCGGGCCTGAAAGAGCCTCCATCGCACGGTCGCCTCGTTCACTCCCGCGATCTCGGCGATTTCGGCATGCCTCATCCCTTCACCCACGTGGAGCGACAGGGCCTCCCTCAGTTCTTCGGGCAGCCCGGCGATCGCCGCCTCCAGGGCGGCCGTCGTCTCGGCCGCGGCGGCGGCGCGCGACGGGTCGCGGCCGTCCGGCGGATCCGCCCCCTCGATCGCCCGCGCCGCATGAAAGGGGCGAAGCAGCGAGCGACGATGCGAGTCGCGGGCCGCGTTCAGGACGATGCGAAAGATCCACGGACGGAAGCGGGACGGATCCTCGAGTCGGGCCAGGTCCTGCCACGCCTTGAGGAAGGCCGTCTGGGCGAGGTCGTCGGCATCGGCCGCGGTCGGGGTCCACGATCGCGCGACTCTCCGGACGCCGGGCTCATGCCTCGCGACGAGCGCCCCGAAAGCCTCCGCGTCCCCGGCGCGGGAGCGCCGAACCAGTTCCGCATCGCTGGGCGCTTCATCCGCGGCCATGGGGACTTCACCCCCTCCAGACGCGCCGTCTCCTCAGGCGTTGGCGGATTTCCGAGCGAAAATGAGTCGCTCGAATCCGCGACGCCGGTCGATCGACTCGGTGGGGACATACGACTCCACGATCTCGAACCCGGGAGTGAGGAGGCGGAGCAGTTCGGCCTCGGAGGTCGGAAAGGGCGGTCCCTCGGTGCCGGGCTTGAGGGGATAGAAGCAGGCGAGGAGCCAGCCGTCGGGCCTGAGGATGTCGCGCGCGACTTGCACGTACTCCGCGCGGCGCGCGGGAGGGATGGCGCAGAAACAGGTGTACTCCCAGATTCCGTCGAACTGCCCCGGAAAGCGGGCCGGGAGCGAGAACAGGTCGCGCTGCTCCCACCGGACGGAAACGCCCTCGGCCGAGGCGAGGGCCTGCGCCGCCTCTATCGCCGGCGCGGCGAAGTCGAATCCCCAGACCTCGCAGCCGTGTCGCGCGAGGAGCCGGGCATCGTGCCCCCTCCCGCATCCGAGGGCGGCCACCCGTCCGCGCGGGGCCGGGTGACTCCGAAGCCAGGCCTCCAGCGGGGGACAGGGTCTCCCCAGTTCCCAGCCGTCCTGCTTCCCCGCGTAGAGCGACTCCCAGAAACGGGGATCGTCCACCGAGGCATTTCCTTGCCCCGGTCCCGACGCATCGGCTAGCCTCTTCTCATGCTCGTTCATTGGTTCAGCGCCTTCGCCCTGCTGTTCTCCGTCGGCTGCCTCGGATTCTGCCTCCAGTGGCCCGTCGCGGAGGTGGGACGCGGGCTGCACAAGACGATTGTGATTCTCGCCCTGGCCCTGGCGGCCGTGGCGATCGCCACGCGGTCGTTCGACGCCGCGGCGCTCCCGACGCAGGTCCTGCTCGCCTATCTGGCGCTCCTCGTCATCGCCAACGGATTGCTCTGGATCGAGGCGGACCGTTTCGCCGTTCCGGCCTGCGCGCTCTCCACCCTCGCCGGGCTGGGGGCCGTGGCGACCGGCCTCGCCCCCGGACGACTCGGCGCTTACGCTCCGCCGTGGGTGATCGGCGCCGGCCTTGTCTCCTCGGCGGCCCTGATCGGCGCCACCTTCGACGCCATGATCCTCGGCCACTGGTATCTCGTCAAGAAGGGATTGTCCTTCGATCACCTGTCCCGCATCACCCGGATCTGCGCCGCGACGGTGATTCTCCGCGCGGCGGCCTTCGCGGTCGAGACTGGAGTGGTGCACGGCTCCTTCGTGCTCCAGGCCCCGATGCGGCAGCAACTGCTCCTGCTGCTCCGGCTCACCGTCGGCATCGTCCTTCCGGCGGTCCTGTTCTGGATGACGTGGCGATGCGTGCGGCTGAAGTCGAACCAGTCGGCCACCGGAATCCTCTACGTGGCGTGTGTGATCGTGCTCATGGGGGAGATGGTCTCCACATGGGCGCTGGGGGAGCCGTGATGCGGGTTCGCGTGTGGTGCGAAAACGGCGAGTGCGGCGGCTCGGCCTGGTTGACGCTGGAGCGGGTCCAGTCGCCCTGCCCGCGCTGCGGAGTCGCGCTCGCCATCCAGCCGACGGCGGAGGCGCGGGAGCGGAACACGATCGACCTCTGCCAGCACTGCGCCGGGCCGAATCTCTACACCGAGGTGCACTTCCCGCAGTCGCTGGGATGTCTGACGATCGGGCTCTCGGCGGTCCTGGCGATCCTCTTCGCCCGGGCGACGTACGGGCTGTCTTTTCTCGCCATCATGATCGCGGATCTCGTCCTCTACCGGGTCCTTCCCCGCCGGATTGTCTGCTACAAGTGCGTGGCCTATCATCTCGACGCCCTTCCGCACCCGAAGATCCGCGAGCACAACCTCCTCATCTCGGGGAAGTACGCCGACCGCAAGGACGTGGGCGGCCCGGCGGGGCACCCGGAAGACCGAAGCGGTTCCGGGCATTCCCCTCCCAACGGCAAGTCGGCGTGAGGGAGAGGCCGCTCTGAGAACGCAGAATGTAGGAGGTCACCGCCCTGTCATCCTGAGCGTCCGCCGCAGGCGGACGCGAAGGACCGCCAGCGCGTACGCACGAACACATCTTCTCTCGGTCAAGGCTGGCGATCCTTCCCCCTCGCTGCGCTCAGGGCCGCCAAACGGCGGCGGGCTTCGCTCAGGATGACAGTTTCCTGGGCCGTAACCTCGTACGACGGATCTAGCGCCCCCGCGGCGGCGGGGGGGCCTTTTTCTCCAGCGCCTCTTCCCGCTCCCGCAGGCACAACCAGACATGCCCGTGGAAGGCGTGCTCGTCTCTGGGGCCGGTCTGGCAGGTCCCGATCAGGAGATCCGCGAGTCCGTCGCTGTTCCAGTCGGTGACGCAGACCTTGTACCTGAACCCCTCCCGGAACTCCTCACCGCCCGGGCGGACCTCCTCGCCCGCGGCGAAGCGGGGGACTTGAGGCGTACCGGTGTTCCGGAACCAGACCACTTCGCCGCCCTCCGATCCGACCACCAGGTCGAACCGACCGTCGCCGTCCCAGTCCGCCGCGCAAGGGCCCGCCTTGTGACCGGCGACCTCGATCGTCCGGCCGTCGGCTGAGAGGGGCGTGGATCGGTTGAACCTGGGCGCGGCTCTTGTGCCTTCGTTGAGCAGCAGATGGACGGCCCCGTCGATGTTCCCCGCAACGAGGTCGATGTCGCCGTCCGAATCCCAGTCGACGGCCGAGAGGGCGGAGGACTGGAGCGTGGAGTAGCCTGGCTGCGTTGCATGAGCGGGCGGCTTGAAGATCACGACGGGGGCGGCGAAGACACGATCCGCCGTCGCCTTGAAAAAGTGGATGTCGCCCGGCCATGAGCCGGAGAGGATGTCCTCGAGTCCATCGCCGTCGAAGTCCACAACCTGTGGACCAAAGGCGATGCATCAGGTAACCGGGACTGAGGCGTCCTTCCCGCCGGCCTGCATGTAAGAGAAGCCCTTGAACTCGGGCGCACCGTCGCGGCCCTGGTTCAGGTAGATTCGGAGCTTCCCTTCGTCGAACTGGCCGACGAGCAGGTCCTTCTTCCCGTCGCGGTTCCAGTCGATGACGTACGGCGTGGCGTGGCCGATCGAGACGTCGATCGGCTCTTTTCCGTCGTGCACCTTTGTCGCCCGTCCGAGGCGGATCGTCTGGGCCGCCTCCTCCGCGGCAAGGGCGCCGAGCCAAAGAAGGGAAAGGGCGATGGCGGGGATTCTTGTCATTGTCGATCTCCATGGGAGAGTGGCCCATTCTGTCGCGAGCCACGGAAGAAATCACGCATATTCGCGAAGGCTTCCCCTCGGGGGGGTCGCGCGGTACACTGGGATCGCCTAGCCCGGATTATTCATGAACGGGAGGTGCGTCTCCCCGGAAAACCGTCCGCCCTGAGCGAGCCGGCCTCCGTCCGGCCGGGGAGTCGAAGGGCCGGACCACAACACCGTGTCGCCCTTCGACTCGGCGGTCGAAACAACCGACCGCCTCGCTCAGGGCGGACGGCTTGATCTGCCGGGCGCTCGGCGCGAAGGCACCGCGCATTCATGAATAATCCGTGCTAGGAGGTCCGCCATGATCACGAAGGTGCTCCCGCCCCGCCTGCGGGCGCTCTCGGGTGCGGTTGAATCGGCCATCGGGGGTCTGCCCGGCATCTCCCGGGCCTGGATGTGGGGGGAGCGCAACTTTCCGGGGGCATGAGATGAGCGAGCCGGTGGATCTCGACCTGCGCGGGGTGGTCTGTCCTGTCAATTACGCCAAGATCATGATCCGACTCCAGGCGCTGTCCCCCGGAGGCCGCCTGACCGCGATCATCGACGATGGTCTGCCCATCAAGTTCGTCCCGCACTCCGCACAGCAGGACGGCCATCGGGTCATCGAGACGACGCAACTCGAATCGGGCCACTGGCGGGTGGTGATCGAGCGGGGCGGTCTGCAAAACCGTTGCGGCCCCCCGGGCGGGTGATATACTCCCGCAGCATCCCCCCGGAGTACTTCCATGGCCGGACACGCCCCCCGCATCGCGACCGCCACCGTGCTCTGGACCGACCTCGACCAGTTCGCGCGACTGCTCCGCAACACCCCCCTCAGCCGTCTGGCGCCGATTCTCAACAGGTATTACTCGGCCGCCACGGAGGAGATCCTGGCCCACGGCGGCCACGTCGTGAAATTCATGGGCGACTCGGTGATGGGGTTGTTCAACGCGCCGCATCGCTGCCCCGAGCCGGAGCTCCAGGCCGTCACCTGCGCCCTCTCGCTCCAGCGTCGTGTGGCCATGCTCCGCCGCGGGATGAAAATGAGCGCGGGGATCGCTACGGGGCCGGTCCTCGCCGGTGACTTCGGTCATCGCAAGACGCTCCGCTACGACGCCTTTGGAGTGACGGTGGTCCGCGCCATCGTCCTCGAACGCTACTCAGCCGAGCATGAATTTCATATCTGCCTCGACCCCTTCACCTACGACAAGTTAAAAAACGAGATCGCCGCCGAGAAGGTGATCCCGTTCAGCCATCCCCTCCTCGGCGCCAAGCAGAAGGCCTACCGCCTATGAAGCCCCCCTTCAGGATCGGACCCGCCGTCGAGGCGCACGAGGACGAGCTCCGGTCGATCCGCCGCACGATCCACGCGCACCCGGAGATCGCCTTCACGGAGAAAGCCACCGGGGCGCTGGTCGCGAAACGGCTGAAGCGGGCGGGACTCAAGGTGAAGACCGGCGTGGCGAAGACGGGCGTGGTCGGGCTTCTCCGCGGCGCCCACCCGGGTCCGACGATTCTCGTGCGCGCCGACATGGACTGCCTTCCGCTCCAGGAGGAGAACCGCAAGCCCTACGTCTCGAAGCGGGCGAACCTGATGCACGCCTGCGGTCACGACGGGCACGTGGCCATGGCCACGGTGACGGCCGAGATCCTGTCGCGGCAGCGGGGGGACCTTCACGGCAACATCAAGTTTGTCTTCCAGCCGGCGGAGGAGAGCCCCGGCGGGGCCAGGCCGATGATCGAGGAAGGGGTGATGGAGAACCCGCACGTCGATGCGGCCGTCGGGATCCACCTCTGGAATGACTTTCCGGTGGGGCGGCTCGGCATCCGCAGCGGCCCGCTCCTCGCGTGCGCCGACATCATCGAGATCGACGTCTTCGGCCCCGGCGGCCACGGCGCGGCGCCGCATCAGACGGTCGACACCATCCTCGTCGCCTCGCAGATCGTGAACGCCCTCCAGCAGATCTCGTCCCGGAACATCAGTCCGCTCGAACCGGTCGTGGTCTCGATCTGCTCCATCCACGCCGGACACGCGCACAACATCATTCCGCGCCGGGTGCAGATGGTGGGGACGGTCCGGACTTTCAACCGGGCCCGTCGGGACGAGCTGCCGAAGCGGATCGAGGACATCATCCGCGGAGTAACGGGCGCCGCGGGCGCAAGGTACGGGTTCCGGTACCGGAAGCTCTATCCGGCCACCATCAACGACCCGCGGATGACCGCCTTCGTGAAGCAGTGCGCCCTCGACATCGTCGCGAAGGAGCAGATCGACGAGACGGTGCAGACGCTGGGCGGAGAGGACATGTCGTTCTTTCTCGAGAAGGCCCCGGGCTGCTTCATCTTCGTCGGTTCGAACAACAAGGCGAAGGACCTGGCCCATCCGCACCACAATCCGAGATTCGACTTCGACGAATCGGCCCTGAAGGTCGGCGCGGAACTGTTCTCCCGCGTGCTGACCCGCTTCCTCGACGGCCGACCGAACCCGCTGGAGAATCCGGAAGCACGAAAGACGATCGTGGGTCGGTCGGCCTGCGAACCGTAGGGGCGGGGCTCGCCCCCGCTTGCCTGCTCTGTGGCTCCTCCCCCCCACAGGCGGGCGGTCGCAGGCCGGCCCTGAAAGCCTGAGAAGAAACGCGCCGACGAGAGGTGCATCGATTTGTCATCCTGAGCCCTGCCCGCCTCCTTCCGGCGGGCAGGGCGAAGGATCACCAGCACTGGAGCGAACTTCGTGCATACGCTGGTGATCCCTTCGGCTTCGCTCAGGGTAGGCTCTTCGGGTCGGGCTACGCCCGACGCTCAGGATGACAATGTCGCTGCGCTGTTCGTCTTGGAGCATTCCTTCTCAGGCTCTGAGCGAAGTCGGAAGGGGCCGCCCCTACCAGTATGCCCCCAGTTCACGCGCATGGAGGCCGGGACCCGCCCGCCTGTGACATGAAAACCTACACCGACGCGCACGCCCGGAAGGGACTCGACGCGAAGCTGCCGCGGATCGAGACCTTCCCGAACCAGTTCCCCGGGTACACGATCACCATCGTGAATCCGGAGTACACCTCGGTCTGCCCGAAGACCGGGCTCCCGGACTTCGGCACGCTCACGATCGCGTACGAGCCCCGGAGGCGCTGCGCGGAGTTGAAGGCGCTCAAGACCTACCTGCTCGCCTACCGCAATCTGGGGATCTTCTATGAGAATGCCGTGAACCGCATTCTCCGGGATTTCGTGGCGGCGACCCGACCGGTGTGGGCCTCGGTGAGAGGGGAGTTCCGCAGCCGGGGCGGAATGCACGCCACGATCGAGGCGAGGTGGCCGCGCCGCAGGAAGTGACCGGGAGGGGGGAAGAACGGCCGACCTCCGGAACACCCGACGTCCGCGAGTTACGAAATCAACCCCATCTCCCGTCCGACCTTCTTGAATGCGTCGAGCGCCTTGTCCAGGTCCTCGCGGGTGTGTCCCGCCGAGATCTGGCAGCGGATGCGCGCCTCGCCCTTCGGGACCACCGGATAGCCGAATCCCGTCACGAAGACCCCCTCCCTCAGCATCATTTCGCTCATCCTGATCGCGAAGGCGGTCTCTCCGACGATGATCGGAACGATGGGGGTCTCGCCGGCCCGGGGATTGAGTCCCAGGGCCTGGATCCTCTCGCGGAAGTACTTCGTGTTGTCGCGCAGGCGCTGGACCCGCTCCGGGTGCGCGGCCAGGTACTCCACGGCGGCGAGGGATGAGTACGCCACGGTGGGGGGGAGGGCGTTCGAGAAGAGCTGCGGTCGCGACCGCTGGACGAGATAGTCGACGATCGTCGCCGGCCCCGCCGTGAAGCCGCCCGCCGCGCCGCCCAGCGCCTTCCCGAGCGTGCTGGTGATGATGTCCACGTCCCGGCCGCCGAGGCCGTAGTGCTCGAATGTGCCTTTGCCGGTCTTCCCGAGCACGCCGGTCGAGTGGGAGTCGTCCACCGCCACGACGGCGTCGTACTTTCGGGCCAGTTCGATGATGTCGGGAAGGCGGGCGATGTCGCCTTCCATGGAGAAGACACCGTCGGTCATGACGAGGCGGGTCCGGGAACCGGCCGACTCCTTCAGCGCGGCTTCGAGGGCGGCCATGTCGCTGTGCGGGTAGATCTTGCGCGGGGCCTTGCAGAGCCGCATTCCGTCGATGATGCTCGCGTGATTCAGGGCGTCGCTGATGATGACGTCCTGCTCGTCGAGGAAGGTCGGCATCAGGCCGGTGTTGGCGTTCCAGCAGGAGACGTAGGAGAGGGCGGCCTCCGTTCCCAGGAACCGGGCGAGCGTCTCCTCCAGGCGGCGATGGATGGTGAACGTGCCGCAGATGAACCGGACCGAGGCGGTGCCGGCCCCGAGTTCATCCAGTCCGCGCTTCCCGGCGGCCACCACCTCGGGCACATTGCAGAGGCCGAGGTAGTTGTTCGAGGAGAGCACCACCACCTCGCCCCGACCCTCCATGCGGACGCGCGATCCCTGGGGGCTCTCGAGAAAGTTCATCCGCTTGTAGACGCCGTCGCGCTTGAAGGACTCGATTTCGGCGCCGAGGCGCGCTTCGAGGGAGGAGGTCATGGTGGCTCCGATCACTGCGGAAAGGTGAGCACGATCTTCCCCGCCTTGCCGGCGATGAGGTCCTGCAGGGCCCGTTCGAATTCGGTGAACGGCGCCCGATGCGTGATGACCGGCTGCGGATCGAGAAGTCCGGCCCGGAGGAAGCCGCGGACCTGGTACCAGGTGTCGTACATCCGCCGTCCGAGGATTCCCCGGACCGTGATGCCCTTGAAGATCACGTCCTCCGCGAGATTCACCAGGACCGCGCCGTTCGGCAGGCCGAGCAGCTGGACGTCTCCGCCGTTCCGCACGAGGGACAGGGCCTGCACGATGGCCGGAGGGGCGCCCGACATCTCCAGCGCCACATCGACCCCGAGTCCCTCGGTCTCGCGCCGCACGAGGCCCGCCAGATCCTCCCTCGAGCCGTTCACGACGACATGGGCTCCCATCTTTCGCGCGATCTGCAGGCGCGCGTCGTTCAGGTCCGAGGCGATCACCCGCACGGCGCCGGAGGCCCGGGCAATCCCGCAGGCGAACAGCCCGATCGGCCCGCACCCCAGAATGAGCACCGTTCTCCCCGCGACGGGCGCGGCCATCGTCGTGTGGAAGGCGTTCCCGAGCGGGTCGTGGATGGCGGCCACCTCGTCCGGGATGCCGTCGTCGATCTTCCACAGGTTCGAGGCGGGCATCTTCGCAAACTCGGCGAAAGCCCCGTCGACATCCACCCCGATGATCTTCATCGAGGGACAGATGTGGGCCTGGCCGGTTCTGCAGAGGGGACAGACGCCGCAGGCCAGGTGGCCCTCCGCCGAGACGCGGTCCCCCTTGGCGTAACCGCGGACGGCGCTCCCCAGTTCCACGATGCGCCCGGCGAATTCGTGACCCAGCACGAGCGGAGGCCGGATTCGCCCCTGGGCCCAGGAGTCCCACTGGTAGATGTGGGCGTCGGTCCCGCAGATACCGGCGGCGGCGACGCGGATGAGGACCTCGTCCGGACCGATCCTGGGGACCGGGACGTCGACAAGCGACAAGCCCGGCCCGGCTTCGTTCTTCCGGATGGCGCGCATGGAGGGGACTCTGGAGGGGCGGGCCGGCGGTGCCCGCGAAAACGGCATTCTAGGGCGTCCCGCTCGGGAGCGTCAACAGAAAGGGGCGGGGAGAGGTAGGCGCGGACGGACTCCCGGGCTTCCCGGGGAGGGGCGCGGCCCTTCCCGATGCCGGCGCGCGTCCCCCTCCCTACCCTCCCCCCTGCGAGGGGAGGGAACAACAACTGGTAACTCGCCGAATGAGCGTTGACGGATCACTAAGCTGAGTCGGGAAAGTACCCAGCCACCCGCCCGTCCTGAGCGAGCCCGCCTCTCCGCCACACGGATGGCGGACAGGCGTTTGGCGGGCGAGTCGAAGGACGGCACCGCGGGAGCGCCCTTCGACTCGGCGCCCGCCGTACGGATGGGGGGCGCCTCGCTCAGGGCGGACGGGCCGGTTCATCGTCGCCTGGCCCCGAACTTCGTTGATGCACCTTAGGGCGTCAGTCGAGGATGCCGCCTTCAGGATGCCGGCGTGAGGATGCCGCTCGGAACTGCATGCCGGGTCGACATCACGTTCTGCGCAGGATGGATCGCTTGCCCTGTGGGGGCGGCACGACTACAATTCTCCCTCCTCGGACGGGGCCGGGGACTTCCCTCGGATCGATTCCCGGGGGGACCCGCAGCATTGGAGGACTCTCGTGCCGGAACGCTCCTGGTGGGGTTGGGGGACGGTCGGGCAGCGGTTCGATCTCTCCCGGGTACCGGAGTTCCTCCCGTTCCTCCGATCCCGGCTCGGCCCGCGCCCGGGTCCCGCTCCCCAGCCGGGGCCCGCCCTGGATCCCGCCCGGCTGACGCCCCCCGCGCTCACCGGCGAGCTCATCTCGCGCCTTTCTTCGTGTCTGGGCTCGGGCGCCATGAGCACCGATCCGCTGGAACGCGTGCTCCACGCCGGCGGAAAGGGCTACGTCGATCTCGTCCGGTCCCGCCGCCTCGAGTTTCCCCATCTCCCGGATGTGGTCGTCTTCCCGCGGGCCGCGCCGGAGGTATCCGGAATCCTCGCCTGGGCCGAGCGCGAGAGAGTGGCGGTGATTCCGTTCGGCGGAGGGACGAGCGTGGTAGGCGGCGTGGCGCCCCGCCGCTCGGAGCACCAGAGAGGAGCCGTGAGCCTGGATCTCTCCCACCTGAACGGGGTCGAGACGCCGGAGACCCACTCGCTCACGGCCCGCGCCCAGGCGGGTTGCTTCGGGCCGCACCTCGAGTCCCGTCTCGCCGAACATGGGGTCACGCTCGGCCACTTTCCGCAGTCGTTCGAGTTTTCCACCGTCGGCGGCTGGATCGCCACCCGCTCCGCCGGAATGATGTCCACGACCTACGGAAAGATCGAGGACATGGTCGCCGCGCTCTCCGTCGTAACCCCGCGGGGGATGGTCGCGACGCGCGATCTCCCCGCGACGGCCACCGGGCCCGGCCTGCTACAGACGCTCATCGGCTCGGAGGGGATTCTCGGAGTGATCACGGAGGCGACCCTCCGGCTGCGACGCGAGCCGGAGGAGTCGGTGCAGTGGGGCGCGGTGTTTCCATCCTTCTCCCAGGCCGCGGAGGCGATCCGGCTCTGTGCGCAGGACGACTGCGCTCCCGCGATGATCCGGGCCTCGGACGAAGCGGAGACCGAGATGCTTCGCCTGCTCCGCGGCCGGCCCACCGGGGCGCTCAAGGAGTGGGTGGGGCATTCGCTGGTGGGCCGCCGCCCGGCGTTCCTGGCCCTTGGGGCCGCCGGCGGGGCCCGCGCCGTCCGTCACACGATCGGATCGACGAACCGGCTCGTGCTTCGCTGCGGAGGTCGCCTCCTGCCGCTGGAGCGAGGCGAGAACATCGTTCAGCGCCAGATGCTCCTGCCCTACCTGCGCGACGCGTTGATCGCCGAGGGGATGCTGGTCGAGACGCTGGAGACGGCGACGACCTGGTCCAACCTCCCCCGGCTTTATGCGGCGGTGCGCCGGTCGATCGCGGATGCGCTGAGGAGGAGCGGCGTCACCCCGTGGGTGGGCACGCACTGCTCGCACGCCTATCGCGACGGGGCCTCGCTGTATTTCACCTTCCTCTGCTGGGCCCCGCCGGGCGAGGAGATCCGGCTCTGGGAGTCGGCGAAGACCGCGGCGTGCGAGGCGATTCTCGCCCATGGCGGGACCCTGAGCCACCATCACGGGGTGGGTCGCGACCACGCCCGCTGGCTTCCGGGCGAACTCGGGGAGACCGGCATGACCATGATCCGGGCCCTGAAGCGTGAACTCGACCCCGCGGGAGTCTGCAACCCGGGAGTTGTCATATGAATCCGTCCTCCTCCGCTCCCCTTTCCTCTCCTTCCATCCGTCCTCCGCGCCTCCGCGCCTCCGCGCGCCACCTTCCGTGTTCTCGCTTCTTCTTTTCCTCTCCGTTCCTCCGTTGTTCTCGTTTCTTCTTTTCCTCTCCGTTCCTCCGTTGTTCTCGTTTCTTCTTTTCCTCTCCGTTCCTCCGTTGTTCTCGTTTCTTCTTTTCCTCTCCGTTCCTCCGTTGTTCTCGTTTCTTCTTTTCCTCTCCGTCCTGCGGGATCCCTCTCCTTCCCCCGGCTCCAGCCCGCCCATGGCTCTGACCCCTGTCCCGGAATGCTCCTTTCGCACCCGTCGGGCGGCGCTGGCCGACATGGCCGCGCGGCCTCTCGACGTCCTCGTCGTCGGCGGCGGAATCACCGGCGCCGGCGTGGCATTCGAGGCGGCGCTGCGAGGTCTCCGGGTGGGGCTGGTGGAGCGCGGCGACTTCGCCAGCGGGACCTCCAGCAAGTCCTCGAAGCTGGTGCATGGCGGCCTTCGATACCTCCAGCAGGGCGATGTTTCGCTCACCGCCACCGCCTGCGCCGAGCGCGATCTCCTGCAGACCCGCCTCGCCCCGCACCTCGTCCGGCCGCTCGACTTTGTCATCCCCTGTTACTCCCGGTGGGAGCGGATGAAGCTCGGCGCCGGACTCTGGTTCTATGACTTCCTGGCCCGCCCGCCGCGGGGCGCTCCCGCCGCACGGGGCGCTCGATCCCCAGCGGACCCTGGAACGGATCCCGACCCTCCGTCCGGACGGCCTCCGTGGCGCCCTCACCTACTGGGATTGCCAGACCGACGACGCCCGCCTCACTCTCGAGGTGATCAAGACCGCCGCCTTCGCCGGGGCGCTCGTGGCGAACTCCGTGGATGTTCTGGAACCCCGGACGCTCGACCGCCGGGTGATCGGCGTTCGTCTCCGCGACCGGCTCACGAACGACGAGTATGCGGTGGACGCCCGGGCGGTGGTGAACGCCACGGGGGTCTGGCTGGACGAATTGCGTCTCAAGGCCGACTTCCGGGCGAGACCGGTGGTGCGCCCCACGAAGGGGGTGCATCTGGTGGTCCCGCGGGACCGGATCCGGAACAGCTGCGCCATGCTCCTCCCCAGCCCCGAGGATCGGCGGTTCATCTTTGTCCTCCCCTGGGCCGACTGGGACATCATCGGGACGACCGACACCGACCACCTCGAGCCGCGCGATGCCGCGCTCGCGAGGCCCCCGGACCTGGAGTATCTTCTGCGTCTCGTCCGCCTGCATCTCCCGGGCGCCGGCATGACCGCCGGAGATGTGCGTACGACATTTGCCGGCCTGCGCCCGCTGATCGGCGACCCGTCGGACACGCGTCGAACCGCCTCGGCCGTGTCGCGCGAGCATGCCATCGAGCAATCGCCGCCCGGGCTCTGGTCGATCGCCGGCGGGAAGCTGACCACCTTCCGGCACATGGCGATCGACCTCGTCGAGCAGATGCTGCGGGCATGGCGGTCGGAGGGCGGGGCGCCGGAGACCGGTCCTTCGCGCACGGATTCAGTGATGCTGGGCCACCATCCGCTCGGGCGGCCGGCAGGGGACTGGCAGGCGGAGGCGGTCACGGCGCTCGCGCGGGCCACCGGTCAGGAGGCGCTCGGACGCCTCCTGGTCGAGCATTACGGCCCGAGCGCGGCCGCGATCGCCGAATGCGCGGAGGGGCTCGACGATCCGTGGGGCCCGATCGCCGAGGGGCTTCCCCTGTGCCGGGCCGAAGTGCGGTACCACCTCCGGCACGAGATGGCGCTCGGGGTGGCGGATGTGCTTTCGCGTCGCACGCGATGGTGTGTTTTTGCACCCGATCTGGCCTGCGCGGCAGCGCCGGCCGTGGCGGAGATCCTCAAGGCGGAATTCGGTTGGGGGTCGGCCGACCTGATGAATGCGCTGTCGGCGCTCGAAGCCGAGGTGGCGCGCCACGCGGTGCCGCCGACGACCGGGCTGCCAAATCTTCCGCCCTCCATGGAGAACGTGACGTGAAGGCCCTGGTGCTGCTCAACCCGAGGGCATGGCGCTGGCGGAGGCCGCGCGGATGGAATCGGCTTCGGTCCGCACTTGACGTCGCCTTCCCGGGGGAGTGGAGCGGCGAGACCCCCATCGACGGAGAGGGCAACTTCATCGGCCGCATCGCCGAGGCGCTCAACGACGGCTTCGATCGGGTCTGCATCCTCGGCGGCGACGGCACCGTGCGCTGTGCCGTGGAGGGATGGCGACTCGCGAGGCTTCCCCCCTGGAACCGGGCGAATCGGCCGTCGGAGAGCCTCAACCCGGACTTGGCGCTCGCCGTCCTGCCCGCCGGAACCGGCAACGACTTCGCCCGTGGACTCGGGATTCCCCGCGACCCGGTCGAGGCGGTCCGGGTGGCCGCCTCGGGCGCGACGCGTCTGATCGATCTCGTCGAGATCGTCCCTGCAGCAGAGCCCGAGGCAGGTTCCTTCCTGCACTACCGCCACTTCGCCAACATCGCCGAGGCCGGTTTCGGGGCGGCCGTCGCGGCGCGAGCGAGCCGGAGTCGCAAGACGCTCGGCGCCAAGGCCACATTCCGGCTTGCTGTGGCGCGTGAACTCATTCACCTCCACAACGCCCCGATCCGGATCGAGGCGGTCACCCCCGACGGCCCGCGCGACTGGGAAGGGGAGTCCACGGGGGTGATTCTGGCCAATGGGCGGTTCTTCGGCGCCGGACTCAACCCCGCGCCGACCGCCCTCTGGGACGACGGGCTGCTGGATGTCATCATTCTGGGGGCCTTCTCGCGGCGGGAGATCGTGCGTCACTTCGGCAAGATCGCGCGGGGCGATCATCTGGGTCACTCGAAAGTGCATCACCTCCGGGCTTCGTCACTCCGAATCTCCTCTCCGGAAAAGGTCCCCTTCGAGATGGACGGCGAGGGCGGAGGTTCTCTGCCGGTGGAGGCCAGGGTCATCCCGCGGGCCCTGCGCGTGTGCGTTCCGGCGTGATCCGCATTTCGATTGTCAAGCGCGTCCGCCCGGAGCATAATTAATCTACGCGTCGTCGGCACTGCGCCCGCCGCCATGGGGCGAGGTCCGGCTCATTGGAGGCCTCGCGATGGTCAACCGCGCCCTGGAATCCTGGGTCGAGGAGTCGGCCCGACGCTGCAAGCCAGACAAGGTGGTCTGGTGCGACGGATCCGACGAGGAGTGGGGTCGCCTCACCTCGGAGGCCGTCGCGGCGGGCGAGCTGATTCCGCTCAACCCCAAACTCCATCCGAACTCCTTTCTCCACCGCAGCGCCCCCAACGACGTCGCGCGCACCGAGCATCTGACCTACATCAACACCCGTTCGAAAGACGACTCCGGCCCGACCAACAACTGGCGCGACCCGAAGCAGGCCTACGAGCAGGTGGGCCGGCTCTTCGAGGGGGCCATGAAGGGCCGCACGATGTACGTGGTGCCGTTCGTGATGGGGCCGCTCGGATCGCCGTTCAGCAAGGTCGGCGTCGAGATCACCGACAGCCGGTATGTGGCGCTCAACATGCGGATCATGACCCGGATGGGAAAGCCCGCGCTCGACCCTCTCGGAGACTCCGACGACTTCACCCGCGGTCTGCACTCCTGCGGCGACCTCAAGGAGGAGCACCGGGCGATCTGCCACTTCCCCGAAGACAACACCATCTGGAGCGTGGGTTCCGGATACGGCGGCAACGCCCTGCTCGGCAAGAAGTGCCTGGCGCTCCGGATCGCCTCCTTCCTGGCGCGGGGGGAGGGGTGGCTGGCCGAACACATGCTCATCGTCGGCATCCAGTCGCCTGAGGGGAAGATCACGTATATCGCCGCCGCCTTCCCGAGCGCCTGCGGCAAGACGAATCTGGCCATGCTCGTGCCGCCGGCCTCCCAGAAGGGGTGGCGGGTCTGGACGGTGGGGGACGACATCGCCTGGATGCGGATCGGCCCGGACGGTCGATTGTGGGCCGTCAATCCGGAGGCCGGCTTCTTCGGGGTGGCGCCGGGGACAAGTTCGAAGAGCAATCCGAACGCGCTGGCGACGACCGGAATGAACACGATCTTCACCAACGTCCTGCTCAAGCCGGACGGGACCGTCTGGTGGGAGGGACTTGACGGGGCGCCGCCGGAGGGCGGGACCGACTGGAGAGGGCGTCCCTGGACACCCGGGAGCAAGGAGAAGGGCGCCCACCCCAACAGTCGATTCACTGCCCCGGCCGTCCAGTGCCCCTGCATTTCTCCGGAATGGGAAAACCCCAACGGGGTCCCGATCAGCGCCATTCTCTTCGGCGGCAGGCGGGCCCGCGTGGCGCCGCTCGTCGTCGAGTCGTTTGACTGGGCGCACGGGGTCTTCCTCGGGGCGACCGTTGCTTCGGAGACGACGGCGGCCGCGACCGGGGCCGTCGGAGTGGTTCGACGCGATCCGATGGCGATGCTCCCGTTCTGCGGCTACCACATGGCGGACTACTTCGGCCACTGGCTCGAGATGGGAAAGCGGATCAAGAGCTCGCCCCGGATCTTTCACGTCAACTGGTTCCGGCAGGACTCCTCGGGCAAGTTCCTCTGGCCGGGATTCGGCGAGAATCTGCGCGTCCTCCGATGGGTCCTCGACCGGGTGAACGGCCGTGGCGAGGCGCGCGAGACGCCGATCGGTTTCGTTCCGACCCCGAACGCCCTCGATCTCACCGGCCTCGATCTCTCCCCCTCGGCCATGGAGACCCTGCTCGCCGTGGATCGAGAGGCCTGGCGGGGTGAACTGCCTTCCCAGGCGGAGTTCTTCGCAAAGTTCGGCGAGCGCCTGCCGGCCGCGATGAAAGCCCAATACACCGGGCTGGAGAGCCGGCTGAATCACGGATAGGGAACCGTCAACACCCATTCAGCGATTGGCCCTTTGTTGTTTCCCTCCCCCCGCAGGGGGGAGGGTAGGGAGGGGAGAGCGGCCAGCACACGCAAGGGCCGCGCCCCTCCCCCTACCCCCTCCCCTGCGGGGAGGGGGAAACAACAGCGGCAAGCCACTCTCACGACTGGAATTGACGGGTCACCGGGAAGAGCCCCGTCGCCCCGCCAGAATGGCCGTCGCCGGAACGACCGCCAGCGTCATCGCCATGACCGCCAGCGAGAGGGACGCGAGGGCGTCGTCGTACCGATAATGCAGGAACCGGTAGCAGACGAGCACCGCGCTGTCGTACCCCGGCGCCCGTAGGAGGGAGGTGGCGCCGAGTTCCCCCGCCGCGGCACACCCCGCGAGCACGGCCGCGAGGCCGAGCGGACGCATCAGGGGAGGGGCCAGGATCACCCTCCAGCGGGTGAGAAGCGGCAGCGCGGCGAGCCGCGCGGCCTCCCCCGGAGTCGGATCGACCCCCTGCCAGGCCGGCCAGAGGATGGCCCACGACAGAAAGGCGAATCGCAGGAGATCGGCCCAGATCACCGTCCACGGACCGCTCGCCAGCAGGTCCCCGACCGGATTCGCCGTCAGCCGGAGAATTCCCATCCCGACGAGCGTCGCAGGGATCATGAACAGGAACGCAAGAACGACCGTCGTCGGCATCCCCCGGCCGGCCGTACGGCCCGGCCGCCCGTGCAATCCCGCCAGAAGAAGGGCGCAGGCCGGGCACAGCACCGCAGCGGCGACGCCGAACAGGAGGGTGTTTCCGAGCGCGCGCCGGTGCAGGGGGACATCCCAGAGATGGTGTCGAAGCTGAGGCCAGGCGTCTTCCGCG
>JACPTZ010000115.1 GCA_016192525.1 Planctomycetota bacterium | reverse complement strand
CGTGCCCGGAGCGTGCAGGCACGGGCCCTGCGGCAAGCCGCCCGTGCCACCCACAACTTCAATCTTGAAGGCCCACCAGTCTATCGAACGGGTCAGTTCGGGGTCAAGTGGGATAGCCGTTTCTTTCATTGCTCCATCCGCGGAGAAGGCATACACTCCCGGGCCCATGGAACCCCCGCCGCCACCCTCCGCGCCCGTCGCGCTGCCGCGGGATCCGTCCCCGAAGCGGGGGCGGGGGCGGACGCTCCTCATCCGCGCCGTCGTTGTCTCCTTTTTCCTCGGCCTCCCCCTCGTCTGGATGTATGCCGCCATGATCTGGATGCCGGGCTCCTCCCACACCGGTCCCCTGCCGCCCCTCGCGCCGGGGCAGGCGGCGCTCGTCCAAAGTCTGCGGCGCGATGTCGAGGAACTCGCCGGCCGGATCGGCATCCGCAACACGGAGACACACCCTCAACTCGAGGCCGCCGCGAACTTCGTCGAGCGACGGTTCCGCGACGCGGGGTTTACGCCGGCCCGCCAGACCTTTCAGACCGACGGCAAGGCCTGCCACAACATCGAGGTCGAGATCGCCGGCACGACGGCCCCGGGGGAAATCGTCGTCATCGGCGCGCACTACGACTCGGTGACCGGCTGTCCCGGCGCGAACGACAACGGGAGCGGCACGGCGGCGCTGATCGCGCTGGCGGGGGTGTTCGCCGGGGAGAAGCCGGGGCGGACGCTTCGGTTCGTCGCCTTCACCAACGAAGAGCCGGAAAACTTCTGCACTCCCACCATGGGCTCCTGGGTCTACGCGAAGCGCTGCCACGAGCGGCGCGAGAACATCCGCGCGATGATCAGCATCGAGACGATCGGCTACTACACCGACGCCCCGAACAGCCAGGCCTACCCCGCGCCGCTCTCGTGGTTCTACCCCTCGACCGGGAACTTCGTCGCGTTCGTCGGCAATCTCTCCTCGCGGCGGCTCGTCCGTGAGTCGATCGGCGTCTTCCGCCGGGAGGCCGCCTTCCCCTCGGAGGGCGCCGCCCTCCCCGAGTCGCTCGATGGCGTGGGATGGTCCGACCACTGGGCCTTCTGGCAGGAGGGCTACCCCGCCATCATGGTCACCGACACGGCGGTCTTCCGCTATCCGCAGTACCACACGGCGCAGGACACGCCGGACCGGATCGACTGCGAACGGTTCGCGCGGGTGGTGGACGGGATGAAGGCGGTGGTGCGTTCACTGACCGGCGCCCCCCGGCCATGAGCAAATTCCGTTGTACCCCCCCGTCCGCACGCTAAGATACCCCCCGTCATGGAACTCCAAGGCCGTCTCCGAAGCGCCGTCCTGTTTCTGGTCCTCCTCTTCGGCGTCGGCACGTTCGGCTACAAGTTCCTTGGCGGTCCGCAGACGACCTACCTCGACTGCTTCTACATGACCCTCATCTCGGTCACCACGATCGGATACGGGGAGTTCGTCCTCCCCGCGGCCAACAGTCCCACCGGCGCGATTGAGCTGGAGAGGATCCGGTATTTCACCGTCTTCATCATCATCTGCGGGGTCGGCACCCTGGCCTACGTGATGACCACCCTCACGGCCCTCATCGTCGAGGGAGAACTCACCACCCTCCTGCGGAGGCGTAAGATGGAACGCGCGATCGGGAAGCTGCGGGACCATTACATTGTCTGCGGCCTCGGCGAGACCGGCTACCACATCGTCGAGGAACTCGAGAAGAACCTGCACCCGACGGTCGTGATCGATCACAACCCGGAACGTCTCAAGAAGCTCGAAGGACTCAAGCATGTCCTCCATCTCACCGGCGACGCCACGGACGAGGACATTCTCAGGGCGGCGGGGATCGAGTCCGCCCGGGGGGTCATCCTGGTCCTCCCGAGCGACAAGGACAATCTCTTCATCACCGTCACCGCCAAGCAGATCAAGGCGGACGTGCGCATCGTGGCGAAGGGGATCGACGCGAAGGCGAAGACAAAGCTGGTGAAGGCGGGGGCCGACGCCGTGGTGGCGCCCAATCTCATCGGCGGTCGCCGGATGGCGAGCGAAATGGTGCGCCCGACCGCCGTTGGATTCCTGGACACCATGCTTCGCGCGCAGACGAAGACTCTGCGAATCGACGAACTGGAAATCGCCCGCGGCTCCGCCTTCGAGGGCAAGTCGCTGCCCGAGCTCCGGCTCAAGGAGCAATTCGGCATCCTGGTTCTCGCGTTCAAGAAGAACGGGGACGACGAGATGCAGTTCAATCCCCCCGTGTCGGAGAGGTTCCTGAGCGGCACCCGTCTTGTCGTGATGGGCGACGCGCGCGACATCCACCGGGCCCGTGAGGCCGGGGCGGCCAAATCGTCGTGAGCGCCCGACTTCCCCCGCAACGATTGGAGGGTCGAATTTCCGTCGCCGCCGCGCTGGAGGCCCGGATCCGTCGGATCGACCTCCTCTGCGTAGCGCATGGGACCCACGTCGAGAAGCTCGACGAACTCCTCGACCTCGCCCGGGAGCGCGGAGTTCCCGTCAAGGAGGTTGCGGACGGCGAGCTGGACCGCATGGCCGGCGGCGTGACGCACGGGGGCCTGGTGGCCCTGTGCGGCCCCCGCCCCCCCACTCGCCTCGAGGATCTGATCGCCTCCCTCAGGTCCTCGGCGTCCCCCGCCAGTCTGCTCCTCCTCGAGGGGGTGGAGGACGCACAAAACCTCGGCTTCACCCTCCGCAGCGCGGAGGCGCTGGGAGCGCACGGCGTGCTCCTCAAGAAGCATCTCTGGGACTTCGACGAGGCCGCCCTCACCCGCGCCGCTTCGGGCGCCTGGGATCGTCTGCCGGTCGTGAAGGTGGAACGCGACGGCGACGCGCTTCAGGAACTCCGCGCCCAGGGTTGCGCCCTGTGGGGATGTCTTGCCAATGCGAAGCGCACGATGCACGAGGTCGATCTGCGGGGGCCGGTGATCCTCGCGATTGGGGGGGAGAAGCGCGGGCTCTCCGGCGCCGTGCGATCGCAGTGCGACGGCATGCTCCGGATCCCGATGACCGGGCCGGCGGGCTCGCTCGCCCTCTACCGGGTGTGCCAGGCGCGGGCGTTGCTGGACGGCCT
>JACPTZ010000044.1 GCA_016192525.1 Planctomycetota bacterium | reverse complement strand
AGACTCCGACGCTGGTGATCCTTCGCCCAGCCGGCCAAACGCCCGTCCGCCATCTGTGTGGCGGAGCGGCCGGCTGAGCTCAGGATGACAATGCGGTAACCTCGTACCGCAGGCCTTCGAGCCTGTGCCGCACAGGCTGGAAAGCCTGTGCTACCGAACAGACCGTTGACATTGCCCGTTTTCAGACAAAGCCTGTCATCACTCCTCCGACACGATCGCCTCGATCAGCCGTTCCTGCCTCGAGGCGATGAGCCCTGCCAGAATTCCCCCGGCGATGAAGTGCGCCAGGGCGAGCGCCCCCGCCAGGAGGCCCAGCAGCGCGCATCCGATCCACACCTGGCGCATCGGGAAGGCCACGAGTCCCGCGAGCGCGATCGGCACCGTCGCCGCGAAGAAGGCCGCCGACCCCAGCAGCCCCGAGAGAAAGGCCGCGCCTTCGCGACCGTAGAGCCGGGCGTAGTCGATCCGACGCGGGAAGTAGACCGACTGGAAGTAGCCGACGAGCGACGTCACCCCCAGTTGAACCAGCACGGCGAGGGCCGTAAAGAGCACCAGGGTCGGCGGGGGCGGGACGACGATCAGGGCGTAGACGCCGGTCATCCAGAGAAAGAGGGCGCCGAAATAGGCGAAGCAGGCGAGCGTCTTTCCCCAGAGCACCTGTTCCAGGCCGATCGGCGAGAGCAGATAGGTGCGGATTCCGTGCGACTCCCAGCCGAAGGCATTGGAAAAGAAACCGGTCACCACGAGCGACTCCAGAAGGACGATCCCGAGATACAGCGACTCGGCCGGGGACAGCCCGAACCGCCCCGGGGCGGAGGCGGCGGGGTCGATCCGGAACAGAAACCACCGCCCCATGGTGCTCCGAAGGAGGTACTTCGTCTCCTTCTCGAGAATGGCGACGAAGCGTCCGGGCAGTCCCGGCAGCCACCACCCGCCCCCCCGGAGGCGGGTCGGCGCGGAGGGCCTCCTCGTGTCGGCTCCCACCCCGGCCCCCCGGTAGAGGCGCTCGACGAGACGGACGTCCCAGAGGTGAAAGAGCCCGGCCAGCATCGCCAGGGCGAGCACGGCGCCGGCCGGCCACAGGAGGGAACCGTCCATCGACGCGCGGATCGCCCGCGCCGCCATCCCGGAGGGGGTGGGCGCCAGCAGGCCGGCGAGCGCCGCCACGGAACCGATGCGACCGGTCTTCTGCAGCCACCCGACGAGGGAGGGCAGAAAGTACAGCGTTCCGGCGATCACCGGAACGAAGATGGCGGCCAGTTCCCGAAGTCGCCGGTGCCGGAGGAGGTTGTTTGCGACGCTTCCGAGCAGGTGATAAAGCGTCGCGTTCATCGCGAGAAAGGCGGCGAGCACCAGGGCGCCCGGGAGGGCCGCGGAGGGCCGCACGCGCACGACGGCCATCCAGAGACCCAGGAGGGCGGGGGCGAAGAACAGAAACGCGGGGGTGGCCAGCACGAACGTGGCGTTGGCCGCCACGAGGCGACCGGGGGCGATCGGGTAGCCCAGGAACTTGACGGGGTCGAAGGTCTCATCCCGGGACCGGGTGCCCGAGAGGATCGGCAGCAGCTGCCAGATGACCATCAGGCCGAGGAGACCGAGATCCAGCGCCAGAAGCAGGTCGGATCCCGACCCGCGCCGCAGGATCCCCGCGGCCCCAAAATGCACGCCGGCGCCCACCGACAGCGAGATGACCGCGAAGACGGGCACCGCGACGGCCAGGGCGATCACGTTGGTGATGGCGCGGAGATCGAGCCGCGTGTGGGTGAAGAGCTTCCACTTGAGCCACGCCAGGGCGAGCCATTGACTCATGTCAATCCAGCCAGGAGAGACGGTGCTCCGGAACGCCCTGCTCCTGGACGAAGGAGAGGAACACCTCTTCGAGCGTCTGGGGGACGGTCGGCGCCCCGGCCTCGCCCGGGGGGGCCGCCGCCCCGCGCCCCGCCCCGCCCCGCAACTCCTCGATCGATCCCTGGGCCACCAGCCTCCCCTTCTGGATGATCCCGATGTGGGTGCACAACCGCTCGACGATTTCGAGAATGTGGGAGGTCAGGAACACCGTCGCGCGCTTGCGAACGAGGGTCTGGAGCACGTCGCGAATCTGCTTGGAGGCCACGGCGTCCACGCCCTCGAACGGTTCGTCGAGAAAGTAGATCTCGGGATCGTGGATCAGGGCGGCCGAGAGCGCGATCTTCTTCCTCATCCCGTGGGAGTAGTCCACGATGAGGGCGTCCTGCTTCTCGTCCAGATCCATGAGCGCGATCAACTCGTTCGTCCTCGTCGCGACCGTCGCGCGGTCCATTCCATACATCCGCCCCACAAAGGTCAGAAACTCGCGGCCGGTGAGACGCTCGAAGAGGTGGAGCCCCTCCGGCACCACGCCGATGCGACGCTTGATTTCGAGCAGATCCCGTTCAAGGTCGAGCCCGAGGATCCGTGCGCGGCCGGCGGTGGGCTTGAGGAGCCCGGTCAGCATCTTGATGGTGGTGGACTTGCCCGCCCCGTTCGGGCCGAGAAAACCGTAGAAACAGCCCCTCGGGACCCGGACCTCGATGCGGTCCACGGCAACCAGGGCGCCGAAGACGCGCGTGAGACCCTCCGTCTCGATGCAGAAGTCGCTCATGGGCGCACCGGCCCCGCGGGATGGACTTCAAACACCTCCAGATCGCGGGCCGCCGTCACCTCTCCCCCCCATCGGGCCCGAACCGCGGCGGCCTGGGCCTCGGGATCCACGGGCGGGTAGACGTGCGTAATCACGACCCGCCCCGGTCCCGCGGCGGCGGCGATCCGGGCCAGCGATCCCGGAGTGAGGTGCGTCGCCGTCCCTCCACCCTCCGGAAACGAGCACTCCGCGAAGAACACGGCGGCGCCTCTCGCGAGTTCCACGACGCCGGCGTGCTCCCCGGTGTCGCCGCTGAAGGCCAGGGCACCCCCTCCGCTCTCGAGGCGATATCCCACGCTCCAGGCCTCATGGGCCATCTGCCGGACCGTGACCCGGACGCCGCCCAGCAGGAACTCGCCGTCCAGCGACTCCCTGACGGAGAAGGGGAACCGCGGGGCCACCCATCGACCGTACGCGGCGAGGAGTTCGTGGATCCAGGCGTCGGTCCCCGTCGGCCCCACCAGTTCGAGCGGCGCGGTGCGGCCCCCCTCCCCGTGCCGGCTGGCGAACAGAAAGGGCACGAGGTCGGCGGTGTGGTCCGGATGCAGGTGCGTCAGCAGGATCCTCGTGACATCGTTCGGGCGGCCGCCGCTCTCCGCGAGACGTCGAAGGGTGCCGGAGCCCAGATCGAGGAGCCAGCAGGCGCCGGAGACATCCACCCGGAACCCCGTCGGACAGCGATCCGGCGCGGGAATCCCGGTTCCGCTCCCGAGCACCGTAACGCGCATTACGGCCGCTCCTCCACCGTTCCTTCGGGCAGGGTGGGATCGAAGGCGTCCGGAGACAGCGGGGCATTCACCGTCACCCGCCGGAGCCGGCACTCGATCCGGACGCCGCCCCCGGGGTCCGTGGCCTCGATCCGCACGAGATGCGGAAAGCTCACGCCACCCGCGTCACGATACCCGGCATACGCGAGCGTGACGAGAGGGTTCCGCCCGGCATCCAGGATCACCTCCGACCGGATGTTCCCGTCAAGAGGGTCCACCGTGAGCGACCTCCTGCAGGGTCCGGAGGTCGAATCGCGCATCTCGACAACGATGCCCTCCGGGTCCCGACGGGTTTCCACGAAGGCGACCGAGGGCGAGGGAGGGGAGAGCCAGGCGAACAGCCTCGCACCTCCGGGGGCGCCCGCCGCGTCCGCCGGTCGGACCGTCACCGTTCTCCGGTCGGGCCAGTACTGGCGGACCTCCCCGTTCGCCACCAGGCAGTCGAAGAGGGTGGGTCCGAGACGCTTGAAGGCCCGCAGCCGGAACCGGTCCGGCGCGGCGTAGACGAGGACGGCGTCGAACGTGCCGGAGCGCTCCGGCGAATCGAGATCGAGCGACGCCACGGCCTCGAAGGAACGGAGCGAGGCGGAGCGCTGCGCCATGAACTCGGCCCAGCCTCCGGGCGGCAGGACGAAGGCAGGACCCGGGACCCGGACCGGCTCCGGGCGGCATCCCGCCGCGACGAGCGCGAAGAGGCACCCGACGAGGGGGCCGCGGAGCGGCATGTCCTAGTCCTCCCGCGGGGGCGGCTTGTTCAGGGCGCCGCGCTGCTTGACGAAGGCGGCCGGAAGGAAATCGATGAGGTCGGTGGCAATGACGCCCTGTTCGGTGACCTGTGAGGCGGCGATGTCCCCGGCCAGTCCGTGGAGATAGACGCCGAGCTGGGCGGACTCGAAGGCGCCGAGTCCCTGCGCGATCAGCCCGGCGATGATCCCGCACAGGACGTCGCCGCTTCCCGCCGTGGCCATTCCGGGATTCCCGGACGGGTTCGTGAACAGGCGGTCCCCGTCCGAGACCACCGTGCGCGCCCCCTTGAGCACGAGGACGCACTTGTGGCGTCGGGCGAACTCATGCGCGATCTCGGCCCGGTTGCGCTGGATGTCCGGAACCGGGCGGGAGGTGAGACGCGCCATCTCCCCCGGGTGCGGGGTAAGGATGACCGGCGCCCCGTTGTTCATGAGCGGACCGAGATCCGTGCCGAGGCAGTTGATGGCGTCCGCATCCACCACCGTGGGGAGGCCCGATTCCGGCAGCCACACCCGGAGCAGGGAGGACACCGCCGGTCCTGCCGTCAGGCCCGGGCCGACGGCCCGGACCGTGGCCCGCGACTGCAGTTCACGGAGCCGGTGTTCCGCTTCGACCGCGCAGGTCCCCTCCGCCGTCGAGGGGACCGGCTGGACCATGACGCCGGTGAGCTTGGCCGCGAGGATCGGGTAGACGGCACGGGGGGCGGCGAGGGTCACCAGTCCGGCGCCCACGCGAAGCGCCGCGTCGGAGGCGAGCGCGGCGGCGCCGACATACCCCTCGGCTCCAGCGACCACGAGGACGTGTCCGAAGTCCCCCTTGTGCGCGTCGCGCTTGCGCGCGGGAAGCATGGGGACTTGGCGGCTGATGCGCATGGGAGCGTTCCGGGATGAAGGGCGGCGGATTATCTCATCGCGGCCCCGGGGGGTCAAGGAGAGCAGGTTCAGCCATGTCGCAGCCAATTCGCTTGATTCCCCGGGAGCGGGGTGCTAGCGTGAAGCGAGCCTTCCCCTCCGGAGCACCAGATATGCCTTCCGCCGTCATCGTTGACGCCCGGCGGACCCCGATCGGAAAGTTCCTCGGGGCCTTCAGTCAGACTTCGGCCGCCGACCTCGGCGTGGCCGCCACCCGGGCCGTCCTGGCCGGGGCGGCGGTCCCCGCGGACGCCGTCGAGGGACTCATCTTCGGCTGCGCGAGACAGGCCGGAAACGGACCCAACATCGCCCGGCAGATATCCGTTCGATCGGGAGTCCCTCAGGAGGCGCCGGCCTTCACCGTCAACCAGGCCTGTGCGAGCGGGCTGCAGGCCCTGATCCTCGCGGCGCGGGAAATCGAGTGCGGCGCGGCGGAGATCCTGGTGGCCGGCGGAACGGAGAACATGACGCGCGTCCCCTTCCTGCTGGATCGGGCGCGGCTGGGATACCGGCTCGGCCACTCGGAGATGGTCGATGGAATGTACCGCGACGGGTTCCTCTGCCCGCTGGCCGGGCAGGTGATGGGAGACACGGCGGAGAACCTCGTGGAGAAGTACGCCCTTCCGCGGGCGGAGCAGGACGCCTATGCGGTGGAAAGTCAGCGTCGCGCCGGCGCGGCGATCGCCGAGGGACGGTTCAAGACGGAGATCGTGCCCGTGGAGGCGCCCGGAGAGAAGGGCGGCGCCACCCTCATCTCCGCCGACGAGCACCCGCGCCCGGGGGCCACGCCGGAGGGAATGGCGAAGCTCCCGCCGGTCTTCCGGAAGAACGGGACGATCCACGCCGGAAACTCCTCCGGCATCACGGACGGGGCCGCGGCCCTGCTGCTCATGAGCGAGGCCCGGGCCGCCTCTCTCGGGCTCAGGCCGATGGCCTTCTTCCGCGGCAGCGCCACCGTGGGCGTGGATCCGAAGTTCATGGGCCTCGGCCCGGTCCCGGCCGTCCGGCGACTGGAGCAGAAGATCGGGTGGCCCCTCGACCGATACGATCTGATCGAGCTGAATGAGGCGTTCGCCGCGCAGGTGCTGGCGTGCGATCGCGAGCTGGGGCTGGACCGGTCCCGACTGAACGTGAACGGAGGGGCCATCGCCCTCGGTCATCCCATCGGCTGCACCGGGGCCCGGATCGCGGTGACTCTGCTCCACGAGATGGCCCGCCGCGGCGCGGCCCGCGGCCTCGCGACCCTGTGTGTGAGCGGCGGGCTGGGAGTGGCCGCCGCCTTCGAGCGGATCGCGTGAGCCGGGGGACAGCGGTCCGGGAGAGTTTTCATGAAGATGGAGCGGCTGCTGCTGCCGATCGTCCTGATCGGGACCCTCGTCGGCGTGGGCTGGCTCCTCAACGCCAGCGACCGAAGAAGCTGGAAACCTCCGTCCGAACCCCCCCAGCCGGAGC
Organism: Planctomycetota bacterium; assembly: GCA_016192525.1. Taxonomy (GTDB): domain Bacteria; phylum Planctomycetota; class MHYJ01; order JACPTZ01; family JACPTZ01; genus JACPTZ01. Next base: position 10,218 of record JACPTZ010000044.1, on the reverse strand, counting down.
CGCTCTCGACGCGCGGAGTCACCGACCGTGAGGCGCTCCTCACCCTCCAGAAGGAGAACGACCGCCTGCGCACCGAGAACGCCCGGCTGACGTCCGAGAACGCCGCGCTCCGGAACAGCGTGGCGCGCATTGCCGAAGCCGCCCGGGAGGCGGAGGAGCAGAGGGCCCGGGACGAGGCCCGGCGGCGGGATTCCGAGCGCGCCGGAACAACGCCGACGGCACCCCCCCCCACCGCCGGAGGCGGCGGAACGGAGGCGGCCTCCAGGGCCAAGGCGGCGACAACGCTCTCCCAACTCCGGGAGGCGGCGACGGAGGAAAGGGCCCAGAGCGCGGTCGCGGAGCTGAAGGGAATGGTGCGGGACTCCAGGTATCCGGAGGGGGTCTCCGATGCGCTGCTCGACATCCTGCTTCGGGATGCCACCTCCTTCCGGCGCCAAGCGGCGGCGACTCTGCTCGGGGCGGTCCCATGCGACGAACGGACGCTCCGCCTCGTGGCTCCCCTTCTGGTACGGGATCCGGACGAGTCGGTGCGTCTCGCCCTCGTCGCGGCGATCGGACGCTGGCCGGCCCAACGGGATGTCGCTCCCGCGCTCCTGCACGCCCTGGAGTCCGACGCCAGCCCTCGCGTGCGAGCGTCGATTCTCGATCTCCTGCCGGTGGAGCTGCCGGATCGTTTCCTGAACCGGGTGCTGCTCGCCCTGCGCGACACCGACGAGGGAGTGCGAATGGCCGACGCCCGCCTCCTCGGCCGCGTCCGGGCGCCCGAGGGAGTGGACCTCTCCGTGGTCCTCTCCCAGCAGATGAAGACGGACCGATCCCTCGAAGTGCGTCGCGCCTGCATGGACGCCCTGGTCGCCCGGCTGGGACGCGATGCCGCCCCGCTCCTGCAGGAGGAGACGAACGACCCGCTCATCGGCGTCGACGCGCAGGATTACCTGGATATCTTCGCCCAGGGTGCCACCCTCCCCATCTCCCAAATCCTGGCCGCCAAACGGGCCCGTGAAGAAGCTCGCCCCCGGGAACGGAGATGAGCCCCCCCCTCGTTTTCCGCTCCACCTCGCGCCCGGAACGGCCGACAATGAGATTATCGGACGGTGTGCGAAGCAGGACGGCCTCGTGATCGATTTTCTTGAAGGGCGGCTTGCGTCGAAGGCGCCGACCCATGCGACCCTGGAGCTGCACGGGGTGGGATTCCACGTGCAGATTCCGCTTTCCACCTTCGAGGCCCTGCCCGCGGGCGGGACGATCCGACTCCACACGCACCTGCACGTCCAGCAGGATGCGCTCCGGCTCTTCGGATTCCGGACCCCGGCGGAACGGGATTGCTTCAGACTCCTGATCTCGGTGGCGGGCGTGGGCCCCTCGACGGCGATCGGCATCCTGTCGGGCTGTTCGGTCGCGCAGCTCGCCGCGGCCATCGCCTCGGGCGATGAGGCCATCCTGCGGCGCATCAAAGGGGTCGGACCGAAGACGGCCCAGCGCCTCATCGTGGAATTGAGGGACGCCCCGGCGCTCCGGTCGCTGCCGGGAACGGGCGGTCCGGTTTCCGCCGTTGATGCGACGGCCCAGGACGCCGTACTCGCCCTGGTCTCGCTCGGCCACACCCCCGCCTCGGCGGAACAGGCCGTCAAAGCGGCGCTGGCCGAACTCCCGACCGGGCGGCCGGTGGGTGAGATTGTCCGAAGGGCGCTGCAGGCGACCGCCGCCGGCTCCGCGAAGTCGCGATCCAAATGAAAGGACGAGGTCACCCATGACGAGAGTTCACGCCCTTCTTCCCGCCCTCGCGCTCGCGGCCTTTCTGATCGCCGCGACCGGCTGCAACTCGGTCACCCGGCCGTACGACAAGCCCACCGGCGACTGGACGCCGGAGGAGTACTACGAACTGGGCCAGCTCTACTATCAGAGAGGCTCCTACGACCCTTCGGAGGCGGAATTCCGGAAGGCGCTCTCGCTCCGACCCGACTATGCCGAGGCGCAATGCGGGCTGGGATACGTCTATCTCCAGCGCGGCAATATCGAGAGCCAGGCGAAGAACACGGAGGGCATGAACCGGTACCACAATCTCTCCCGCAAGTACTTCCTTCTGGCGCTGGAATCCAAGTCCTCCCTCGCCGAGCCACACTACGGTTTGGGGATGCTGTACTTCGGCCGCAATCGCCCGGATGAGGCGATCCAGGAGTTTGAAACCTATCTGACGCAAGATCGCCGTCGCGCCGAGACCTGTTTCTATCTCGGGACCCTCTATTCGCTCCGCGAACGCTACGAGGAAGCCCTGACCCAGTTTCGCCGCTACCTGGAATTGAACCCCACCCCGCCCCAGGCTCAGCAGCTCTACGACACCATCGAGCGACTGGAGTATCTCACGGGGCGTGGCGAGGGGCTGGGGGCCGCTTCCCCGGGAGCCGGCGTCGCCCGCACGGGAATCGCCCCTCCCTCGGCCGCTCCGCGTCCCCCGGCCCGGCGTCGGCGGGACCGTTGAGTTCCCTGCATCCCACCACCATCCCCTTGACGGTGAGTCTCCCGGTCGGCGATACTGTCCGCATGCAGCTTCCGCCTTCCGGAACGCGCCCGGTTCGCATCGGCTCCATCACCATCGGCGGCGGAGCCCCCGTCGCGGTCCAGAGCATGTGCGCCACGAAGACCACGGATGTCGACGCCACCGTCGCGCAGGCGGAGGCCCTTCGCGAGGCCGGCGCGGGGCTTGTCCGCGTCGCGGTCGACACGGAACGGGACGTGATGGCGCTTGCTGAGATCCGCCGGCAAACGAAGGCGAATCTGGTCGTCGACCTCCAGGAGAACTTCCCCCTCGCGGAGAAGGTGGCGCCCTTCGTCGACAAGATCCGGTACAACCCGGGACACCTGCACCACGTCCGCCGTGAGGAGACCATCGGCCAGAAGGTGGAGTTTCTCGCCCGGGTGGCGAGGGAGAACGACTGCGCCCTGCGGGTGGGGGTGAATTGCGGGTCCGTGGCGCCGGACTTTCTGGAACGGCACGCCGACCCGATGGACGCGCTCATCGAGTCCGCGATCGCGCACTGCGACCTTCTGGACGGACGGGGGTTTGAGCGGTACTGCGTCTCGCTGAAGGACTCCGATCCGAACAAGGTCGTGACGGCGAACCGGCGCTTCGCGGCACGGCGTCCGGACGTACCGCTTCATCTCGGCGTGACCGAGGCCGGGCTCCCTCCCGACGGAGTCATCAAGACGCGGATCGCCTTCGAGCAACTGCTCACCCGGGGGATCGGCGACACGATCCGCGTCTCGCTCACCCTCCCCAATCCGAGAAAGCCGGAGGAGGTCTCCGCCGGCCTTCAGATTCTCGCGGACATCCGCGCCGGGCGTTTCCGATCGGTGCCGGACTTTGGACGGGGGCTCAACATCATCTCCTGTCCGTCCTGCTCGCGCGTGGAAAACGAGGCGTTCGTCGGTCTGGCGGAGGAGGTGAAGCGGCTCACGGCCTACGCCGCGGAGCACCGCCTGACGATCGCCGTCATGGGCTGCAGGGTCAACGGGCCGGGGGAGACCGACGACGCCGATCTCGGTCTGTGGTGCGGGCCCACCACGGTGAATCTGAAACGCCGGTCCGAGCTGATCGGTTCCTTCCCCTACGACGCGGTCCTCCCCCGTCTGCGCGCCGAACTCGATCGCCTCATCGCGTCGGAACCCTCCTCCTCCCCGTTGAGGGTGTAGCGCTCCGCGCGTCAGTAGCGCAACGGCGCCGTGTCCGCCGTGAGCGATCCCCGCGGACCGAGAAATTCCACCCTGAGGGAAGGGAGGCGGGACGCCTCGGATGCGATCCCCGAGCCGAGGAAGAGCCAGAGCGAACCCGCGTGCCCGTGGGAGCCGGAGGCCCCGACTTCCGCCGCCAGCGCCCAGTCGGGGTCCGCGTGGGACGCCGGAGCCCAGTGTCCCCGGACCACGGGACGTCGAATCCCCCGCCCGAGGAACGGAGGCAGCGGGTCCGTGCCGGGACCGCGATCCGGAACACCGACCTTGACCCATCCCGCCGGAGCGATGGGCGCGCCCTTGTCGTCCCGGAAGGTGAGCACCGCCCACAGGCTGAACTCGTGCGCCCCGGCGGCAGGATCCTCCCCGCCCGCGGCGAGCGCCTCCACCAGACGGACCTCCATCCCGGCCGGCTGGAGCGCTCCGCTCACCGAGGCGCCGTCCTCCCCGCCGGCTTCCCAGAGATTCGCAGCTCCCTCCCACCACTGTCGCCACGCATCGATCTTCAGCTCCACCGCCCGCAGGATTTCTCGACGCCTGAACTGAACCGCCTCGGCCCCGACGGCGGCCAGGAGAAGTCGATCGACATCGTAGTCGAGCCGGGTCTCCGGCGGCACACGGTTCCCCGTCAGGGTCTCCAGCGCGATACTCACGACCCGGCTCGTGTCGAGATCGTCGCCATCCAGCGTCTCGACGAGCCCGGGAACGGCGCGCCGGTCGCCGATCTCCGCCAGCGTCCGCGCCGCGACGGTGAGCGCCTTCCGGTCCTCAACGTCGCTCGTCGTGCGGTCCTCCAGGGCCTCGCGAAGGAGCCACCCGACCGGGTCGCCCATCTGACGCAGCGCTTCGATGGCCTGGTTGCGGACAAGGGGATGTCGATCCGCGACTCCGGCGACGCAGGCCGAGCGGGCGGCGGACCGGTCGCTGTCGGAGACCGCCGGGCGGTCCCCGGGAACTCCCGGCGCGCACAGTTCCCCGAGGGCCTTCAGCGCGTAGGCTCGCGGCACCTGGTGCTTCTCGTTTTCCAGGAACCGAAGAAGGCGGGGCGCCTGATCCGTCGCACGGAGGGCGCCCCAGATTTCGCAGACGCCGGCGCGGATTTCGACATTGGCGTCGGAGAGCCCCACCTCCAGGGACGCCGCGGCGGTTGGATCGCCGATCTTTGCCGCGGAGAAAAGCACCTCGTTCCGGACTTCGAACGGCTCGTCCGGATCGGCAAACCACCGAAGGAGCATGGGCAGACTCGCCCGATCACGCCTTTCTCCGAGGAGGGCGGCCAGGGCCGGCCGGAGGCGAGGCAGGTCGCCGAGGGCGCGGATGGACGCGATCGCCCCCGGGTCTGAAGCCGCGTAGAGTACGGGGATCGCATCGATCGGTCCCGGCAGTCCGCGAAAGCCCGAACGGGGATCCCGGATGAAGTCCAGGAGGCGGGGGGTGGCGGTCGGATCGGCCAGAGCTCCCAGGGCGCGGAACGCGAGGAAGGCGGTGCCCGGATCGTAGTCGTGGATGGAGTATCGGGCGATGAACGAGGTGGCGCGCCGGTCACCGAGTCGTCCGAGGGCGTGCACCGCCGCCGATCGGAGGTCCGGTCGGGGATCCGTCGCGAAGGCCAGGAGGTCGAGAAGCGTATCTGTCTCAGCGACCCGGTCTTCTCCGGGGGCGGGGGGGGGATGGCAGGCCGGCATCAGGAGAAGGGCGTGGACGGCGATGTCGGGCTCGGAGTCCCAGAGGGCCTCCTGAAGGACCGGCAGGGCGGCCCGCCCGGTTCGTGAAAACTCGCTCACGACGGTGCGGCCGTAGCCCTCCCCGGAACGGGGAAGGTCGACCAGGTACGGCCGAAGCTGGGCAAGCCGATCCGCCGGGAGCGACTCCGAGGGACGGACGCGTCCGCCCGCGGGACCGGGAAAGGCCATCCGCCGGAGCACGTGGGCAAACAGCTCGGGGGTGAGCGCTCCGTAGCAGTTCTTCCGGCGCGCGCCGTCCGGGGCGATCACCACCTCGGCGCAGTCGTTCAGACCGAAGTCGAGGAGAACGGAGGGGGTGGGCCGACGGATGCGCACCCGCACGTACGGCGCCATCTCGGCCACGACGCGCGGATCGGACAGGACGGGGGCCATTTCCTCGCAGCGCGGGCAGCCGATGCCCGGATGCAGATCCACGAGCAGGGGGCGCGACTGAAGGCGCGCCGCATCGTAGACGCGGTTGAAATCCTCCCGACAGACCGGGCTTCGCCCGTCCAGCTCCTTCCACGGGGGAGGGAGCACGGGTTCGTCCCGCTTCGGCCGCGGGTGGGTTATTCTGGCCCGGAACGGCTCGAAGTCGAACGAGACGAAGGCGCGGCAGTCGGAGTTGTGGCAGACGGCGCAATCTTCGGGGCCGGGGGTGCGGAGTCCCGAGGCTCGCGCGAGGTCCGGTTCCTCCATCACCGACCGGGCGCGATAGTCGCTGCCCGGCCCGTGACACGCCTCGCACGTAACGCCCTCCGAGACCTGCCACGTCCGCTCCCGCTGGTCCGGGGGGACCTCCGAGCCGGTCGAGTGACACTTCAGACACTGCGGCTCGGTCCGGGGGTCGTGAAAAAGTGGGGCGTGAAGAGGGCCAGCAGGACTCCGGCAAGGGCGGCCCGGCGGACGGTCATTTCGACTTCCCCGCCCCCTCCCGCTCCGCCCGCTTGGCGCGCACCTCCGACTCGACCCGCTGCCACCACCGGCGGACGTTTTCACGTTGGGCGGCACGCTGGTCCTCGGCGGCATTCGGCATGAACTCGACCGTCCGGGCGACGAGCGCCTCGATGGCCGACTTGGCCGCGGTTCGAACGGGGAACTCGGCGTCGGCGAGGGCGTCGATCAGGGCGGGCACCGCCTCGAGCAGGTCCATCTGGCCGAGCCCGGTCGCCGCCGAGGATCGGACGAGGGGAGACTTGTCCTCCTTGAGCGCTCTCTCGACCCCCGGTCGGTCCTCGGGCACCGCCAGAATCCCCAGCCCCCCCACGGCCAGCGACCGGAGTCCGTCGTCCGGCTGATTCTGAGCCGCCTCCTTCAGCAGGGAGCGCCCGGCCTTGTCGCCGAGCCAGGAGAGGGCGACGGCGCAGCAGAGCGGTACGTTCTCGCGATCGGATTCCAGGCCCTTCTTCAGCGGTTCCAGGGCCAGCGACTTGAACGAGGTCACGATCCGCAGGATCTTGAACCGGTCGGCCGCCCCGGCGGAGGCGAACTTCTCGATGTTCCGGGCGATGTAGTCGCCGAGATTGGCCCGGGCCTTCGTGGCTTTCTCGATGTCCTCGGGGGTCGGTTCGCCGGAGGGGTTCTCCTCCACCGGATCGCCGGGGGTGAATTCCTGGACGGTGCCGACCGGATTGGTCACCTCCTTGTTGAAGTCGAGGCACTCCATGATCGGCACGATCCGGCCATAGGCGAGCGCCTCGGCATCCGAGAGGCGGCCTTCGTTGGGCGCGCCCTTCAGGACGGCCGCATCATACTCCATCCACATGGCGCGCAGGGCCTCCGGGGCCAGCAGGATGGCGTTGACCAGTTCCGGGAATTCGCTCCGGAGCGGGCCGGTTCCGATCGGCTTCAGGTCCGTCTCCACCGTCTTCAGCTCGTTCCTGCTATCGGTCATGAATTGCGTCCAGGGTTCGCGGGCCCGCTCCGGGTCCATGGATCGCGCCACGCGAAAGGTCTGCTGCGACTGGTCGAACAGCCAGTACAGACGCCCGACGAGATAAACCAGGTGGTCGCGCAGCTCCGCGTTCTTCTCCAGCACGATCTGGGCGCGCACCGACTTGAGGTGACCGAACATCGCCTTGTCGGCGTTCTGAAGGAACCAGGCGCGGGTCCTCATCTTCCGCAGCATCATGGCGGTCATCTCGACGATCAACCCCTCCCGGAGATCGCGGAAAACCCCCGCCAGAATGGCGATGCCGTTCGCCACCCACTGGTGCATCGACGGAAAGACGGAGCAGAGCATCCCGTGGGTGAATTCATCCACCTCCGTCTTGTGCTGTTCGATGATCGCGGGGATGTCCTTGAATTCCTCGTCCCACTTGGCCGCGGCTTCGGTCGGGGAGTGCCCCTCCATGAGCTTCATGAACGCCTTCCGGAACGGCTGGTACTGGGTCTCGATCCACTTGAGCTGGGATTCGTAGAATTCGAGCGTCTTCTTCTTCGCGTCGGCCGCTTCCTCGGAGGTGCCCGCCTGGAGGGGAAAAATTGCGACCTGCTTGGGAAAGCCGTCCAGCACCGGCATCATGGCGTCGTCCTGCCTCCAGGGCTGGAACATCACGGACACGCGATAGTAACCGGGGAACAGACGCAACGGCGTCATGCAGGTGGCCGAGAACTGCTTCTGGATCACCTTCGCGCTCCCCTTGAAGTCGGTGACCTCCTCGCGCAACCCGAGGACGACGTCCAGCGTGGTGTAGTCGGGGTAGTCGGCCTGTCCCTGCACGGTCAGTACGGTCTGACCGTCGCGAAAGGAGAGGGCGGCGGTGCCGATGCTCAGGGAACGAACGGGAACGCCCCCTCCCGGCCCCGTCGGGAAGGAGGTCGAGTCTTCGTCCGGTGCGGCCAGCGACGATCCGGAGGGGGCCCCGACAAGGAGCACCGGGACAAGCAGCAGCAGGAGAGGCATCGAGGGGGGGCGGAAGGACATGGCGTCAACTCCCAGTGCAAAGGGCGGGCACGGCGTGCCCGCCCTTGTCGGCTCGTTCAGACTTCTCCGGACGGCTAGTCGAAGGCGTAGTACAGGTACTTGCCTCCCCCGCCGGAGGGGATGGTCGTCAGGGTGATGTCATCGACGATCGGAGCCGCCACAATCCACTGACTCCCCGCGAGGCTCTGCGTGAAGTCCACCTGGACGCGGATCTCCGAGCTCTTCGAAGCCGTGTAGTCGGGCAGCCGGATTCCGCGGCCGGAGATACCCGACTCCGGAGGCTCCGGGTTCGTGGCATTCCAGTTTGCCGGAGGGACGTACGGCACCAGCTGCGGTTGCGGAAGCCAGGCCGGCCCGGCCGGGTTCGTCTCCCCCTGCTGCCAGGTCCAGGCGCCGTTCGGCCCCGTGCCGGTCAACTTGAACCGCAGGGCCGAACGCTGCGACTCCATCTGCGGATAATAGGCGGTCCAGGAGAGGTTGAGCAGCCGGCAGTCCGTCGGCTGGCCGCCGGCGGTGGCCATCGGACCCACGACTCCCTGATAGGTCGCGGACGAGCGGTACCGGTGCGGAGGAGACCCCGTGCCATACCCGGTGTCGCCCGGATAGATCTTCAGAGCGTCGATCGTGCAGTCCGCATTGCAGGGATAGCCGTTGGTCGACCTCTCCTTGAAGCGATTGGATCCGATGAAGAGCGACCAGGAACTCTGAAACGAGGAAGCGTTGGGCGACCGCTTCCCGATCCGCGGCGTCGCCAGGTCCTCGCCCCTCCCGTCCACGATCAGCTTCGACGTCGTCCAGTTCCACCACACAAACGCGATGTGGTGCCAGAGCCCGGGGTACTCCCAGTTCTTGGGATTGGCGCTCAGCCAGTTGGTGTCGCGCACGAACCGGACGCCGTTCGTAAAGTAGACGCCCCAGTAGCCCATGAGGTCCTTGTGCTGGATGGGATCGGCGTAGTCGGGCGTGCACCAGTTCCCCCATTCGTTGTTGATCCGGGTGGCGTGCATCGCGTTGATGTAGAGCTGTCCGTCGTCGAGGGCGCTGGCCCAGACGATGATCCGATTGTCGCTCACCGACTGGTCCTTGGGACCGAGGGCGCCGCCGTAGTCGGTCCCGAGTTTCCCTTCACCGGTCGAGAAGAAGACCTTGCTGGACTCGACGGCCGGGTTGTTGACATCGGTCGTCGTCACGGTGCTGAAGATGCCGGCCCCCCACGTGGGCTTGACCCACATTTCCAGGGTCCCTGCATCCATCTTGATCTTCGGACCCACGGTTCCGGTGTTGCGATAGCGCAGGTACTCGTCCTGGTTGGGGAAGGTGCCGGGCGCCCCGTAGAGCTTCTGCGTGCCGTAGTTCGGATACCGCCGTGTCTCATGGGAAAAGACCCCATCGACGAACAGATCGCTCTGGGCGCCGGGGGTGGGCGACCCGCCGCCGGACCCTCCCGAGATCACGCTGACCCCCGACTCGACGAAACCGTAGGCATCCGGGCCGAAGTCGGTGTCGCTCCCGGAAGTGGCCCCGGTGAAGTGAGCGAAGAACGAGGTGCCGTTCCCGCCCACCGGCAGGACCGGGGAGAAGGAGGAGGAGCAGGCGTCGGTGCCCGCATCCTCGACCGTGGCCATGCTGATGTACCCGTCATAGCGGGCCGCGCCGGGCGAGCCCACGTCGGAGATCTTCTCCGGATAGGATCGGATCGAGGTGGAAATCCCGGGCCCGCTTGACGGGAAGAATTCGCTCTGCGTCGTGATTCGCTGGATGTCGTACAGTTTCAATCCCGCGCGGATCTTGCACTCCGCCAGGACCTGCCCCCCGACGTTTTGCCCGCCGACCCACTCCGCC
>JACPTZ010000043.1:1869-8312 GCA_016192525.1 Planctomycetota bacterium | reverse complement strand
CCCCGCCGAACGGATGGCGGGGCTTCGATCAGGATGACAGGATGGCGTTTGTTCAGATTGTTGTTGCGCGGACCCTAACCTCGTACGGGAGAGGGGGACGCCCGTCCCGAGCCGTTCCCCTCTCCCTACCCTCCCCCCTTCCTCCTTCGCCCTTCGGGCTGCGGAGGACACGATGAGAGTTGACGGATCACAGGCTCAACGCCGCCCGACCCCGCTCCGTGAGCTCCGCGTGCGGGGTTCCATCCGGTCCGGAACGGATCTTGACGAGCCTCAGGTCGAAGAGCAGAAGCGATTCCTCGCCCTGCGGGAGGCGGCTCACGGGGAAGGGGGTCCGGCACCGCGCCAGCAGCGCCTCCGTGCGGCGCATTACGGCGGGATCCTCCGTCGTTATCGACCGCAGGACCTTCCATCCGTCGAGGAGGGCCCGCGGGCCCGCGATCAGGGCCGAGGCGAAGGCCGCGCGGGTCTCACGGCGCAGGGCGACGGCGAGGACGGCGGCTTCACCGATCTCATGCGCCACGATTTCCTGCATGCGACGTTTGAGCGCCTCGGCATCGGAGGGCGCCCGGACTCCTGCCATCGGATCGACATTCCGCCAGGCGGCCCAGGTGGCGGCGCCCGCATAGATCAGAGTCAGGACCCCGGCGACCGGGAGGAACCAGCGGTAGGGGATGACGATGAAAGAGAGAAACGTGAGGACCGTGAAGACAGGGACGAGCGTAGCGAGCGAGTAGACCGCACCGAGAAGCATCCGCACCCGCCCCTCGGAGGTGCGCTCCCTGTTTCGCTCGCCGACGAGTTCCTGAAGTGATGATCTCATGGTCTCCTCCTCCCGGCGGTCACGCTCGGGGATTGGTCGCCGGCAGGCTCTGTCTGAAAGCGCGGGGCTTGGAAGGAAGTCGGCAGCACAGGAGCGAGCCCGCCTCCGTCTGGCGGGCGAGTCGAAGGGTGGGTGGGCCGCGGCCTTCGACTCGTCCTTCGACTCGGGCGCGGCGACGGAGCCGCGCCCTCGCTCAGGACGGACGGTTCTACCCGCGGGTTTAGCCGTGACCGATCACGGGTCTCATCCCCTGTCGCCGTCATGGCCCGAAGATCAGGCCCGCCTGGAGCGCCATCCCCGCCGCTCCTCCCCCCAGCACCAGCCACGCCGAGTTGAGCTGGAACCGGAAGAGGAGGACGGCGGACGCCGCCACCAGCGCCGCCGACGGCAGGTCCACGATCGCCGATTGTCCGAGCTGCACCGTCACCACCGCCATGAGGGAGAGCGAGGCCACGATCACCCCGTCGAGAAAGGCGGCGGCGGTCGGCGACCGGCGAAGTCTCGGGATGATCGGTCCGCTCACCGCCACGAAGAAGAAGGCGGGGAGGAAGATGCCCAGCGTGGCGAGCGTCGCCCCCGGCACGCCGCCGAGCAGGTAACCCACAAACGTAGCGGTGGTGAAGACCGGTCCCGGCGTGATCTGGCCCGCCGCGATTGCGTCCAGGAGTTGTTGCTCCGTCAGCCAGTGGAGCCGGTCCACCAGATCGGCGCGCATGAAGGCAAGAAGGACGTAACCGCTGCCGAAGAGGACGGCCCCGGTCTTCAGGAAGAGCAGGAAGAGCTGGCTGAGACTGAACGGCGCGGCGAGCGCCACCGTCCCCGCCGCCAACTGACCGAACGGGAGAGGGAGCGGGAAGAACGAAGCCGCAGGGGTCGCTTCGGGCGGTTGCTGACTTCGACGACTCGCCGCGCGCCCGACCGCCACCCATACGCCGCCGCCGGCGAGCACGGCCAGCTCGTGGACGCCCAGCGCATTCGCGACGATCGCGAGTGCTCCGACGATCCCGAGCGGCACGCTCTTCACCGCGCTTCTCCCGAGCCGCCACAGCGCCTGCAGGACGACGGCGAGAATGGTCGCCTTCACGCCGTACAGGAACCCCTCCGCGGCGGGGAGCGTACCGAACTCCACGTACAGCCACGCCACGAGGAGCGTGAGCATCGAGGCCGGGATGATGAAGCTGGCGCCCGCCACCAGCAGTCCCGGCCACCCCGCCCTCTGGTGCCCGATGTGGATCGCCATTTCGGTGGAATTGGGCCCGGGGATGAGGTTCGTGGCGGCGAGGAGATCGAGGAACTTTTCCCGGCCCAGCCATCCCCGGCGTCGCACCACCTCGTCCTCCATCATGGCGATGTGGGCGGCCGGCCCGCCGAAGGCGACGGTGCCCAGTCTGAGGAACAGGATCGCCAGCTCGCGAAGGGCGGCGGCCCGCGGGGGCGGTTCGGGCGATGGGGGCGGCGGTGGGGGGGCGGCATCAGTCATGCGAAGCGGCTCGCGGTGCGGGCCGGGCGTTCTAACACACGAAGTCGCGCGCGTCAAGGCGGTCCGGGAACCACCTTTGACTTGACGCCTCGCGTCGATGAGTCCTGAGCCCTGCCCGCCTCCGTCTGGCGGGCAGGGCGAAGGATCACCAGTACTGGAGCGGGTTTGGCGCATACGCTGGTGATCCTTCGCGTCCGCCTGCGGCGGACGCTCAGGATGACAAGAGCCCGGCACTTGTCGTCCCGGGCATTTCTTCTCAGGCTCTCAGTGAATCGCTGCAGGGGAACGGCGACGCCGCGCCCCTGCAGGCATTCGGCTTTTGCGACGGGTATTGAGGCTATCGGTGGACTATCGCCCCGGAGGATCTCGATGAGTTCCTCAGCCCGCACTTTCACCTCGCTCCTTGCGTTGGCGTCGATTTTCTCCGCGACGGGCGCCCGATGCGTGCGGGCGGAGGAGGAGCGCATCGACACGCACGTCCACCTGATCTACCTCGCCGGCCACCAGAAGGACGGCGGGACGGGCCGGGGACCCGGAGGTCGGCCAGGCCGGCCGGGTCCGGGCGGTGGAGGCGCAGCGGAGAAGGGGGGAGTCGGTGCCTCGGACTACGAAGCCGCCGCCGCCCGGCTCATCGAGATGATGGATCGCGCCAGGGTGACGAAGGTCATCATTCTCCCGCCTCCCTCGGCGAAAAACCTCGGCGCCAAGGGGGCGGGGGACTATCGGGAGTTCATCGATCTCATCGCGAAGTATCCGGGCCGGCTGTCGTTCGTGGGCGGGGGCTCGCTGCTCAACGGGATGATCCAGGAGACCGCCGCGGAGGCGGTCACGGAGAAGGTCCGGCAGGAGTTCCGCCGCCGCGCGGAGGAGATCCTGGGCAAGGGCGCGAAGGGATTCGGTGAGATGACGGCGCTCCATCTCTCCGAGGGCGAGGGACACCCGTTCGAGGAGGTCGCCCCGGACCACCCGCTCTTCCTGCTGCTCGCCGACATCGCCGCCGAGAAGGATGTCCCGATCGACTTCCACATGGACGCGGTGGCCGAGGACATGGACCTTCCCTCGCGGCTGAGCGTCCTCGGGACCGGGAATCCGAAGCGGCTCAAGGGGAACCTGGCCGCCTTCGAGCGTCTGCTGGCGCACAACGGGAAGGCCCGCATCGTGTGGCAGCATGCGGGAAGCGATCCGGTGGGCGGGATGACGGTCGATCTCCTGCGGCGACTTCTGAAGTCGCATCCCAACCTGTTCGTGGCGCTCCGCTCGCCGAATCCGCGCGCGATGCCGGAGAATCCGCGCCTGCTGAACACCCCTGTCGATGAGACCGGGAAGATCCGCGCCGACTGGCTGTCGTTGTTCACCGAGTTCCCCGACCGGTTCATGATCGGGAGCGATACCTTCGTGTCGGACGGCCGGGACGACCGGCGAAGCCCCTTCGAGGGGGCCTGGCGATTCCCGGAGAAGCTCCCCGCCGACGTGGCGAAGAGGGTGGCCGGCGGAAACGCGGCGCGGGTGTACGGGATCGAATGAGAAGTGTCTCATCCATCTGAAGCACGTCACGAAGGTGCCGACAACAACAGCAACAACCACAGAGGCAGGAGCAGCGAAAGACAGGCCGTACGGGTTACCGCATTGTCATCCTGAGCCCCGTAGCACGTGCTACGGGGCTCAGGATGACAACGGGGCGGAACGGTAACCTCGTACGACAGGCCCATCGGCGAGGACGTCACACTCGCAGAAGGTCTCGCTCAATCGGGGCGTCCCAAGCCACTTGTGCAATGGACAAGGACGGGGGAAAGGTCCGGGCTCTCATGGTGCGTCCCTCGGCGCAGAGGTGTCTGTCGCCTTGACTTCCGTCCGCTACAGTAGTTTCTGTTGTTGTCGTTGTGTTTGTTGTTGTTGTCGTCGTCGTTGTTGTTGTTGTTGTCGTTGTTGTTGTTGTTGTTGTCGTTGTTGTTGTTGTTGTTTCTTCCCCAATTCGTGAAATTCGTGAAATTCGTGGTTCCCCTGCCGGATGAGCGGGAGTGGCATCCCTCAATCGAATGAACTCAAGAAACGCACTCCGGCTTCTGATCGTCCTGAACATCGTGGTGCTGCTCGGCCAGATCTGGCCGGAGGGAGCGCCCCCGTTCGCGCGCGCCGTGAACATCGTGTTCCTGGCCTCATCCCTCGTCTGGTTTCTCAGGGCCGCGCGGGCCCGATCGGAGGAAGGAGACAAGACATGAGTGACGATTCAGCGTAAGTCGATGCCTACATCCGGAAGGCGGCGCCCTTCGCGCGGCCCATCCTGGAGCGGAAGAACGCGAAGGCGCGGGCCACCTTCGAGGCCTTCCCGCCCAGCCACAGGCGCGAATATGTGGAGTGGATCACCGGGGCGAAGCAGGCCGAGACCCGCTCCCGCCGGCTCGCCACGACGATCGAGTGGCTCAGCCAGGGAAAGCAGCGGAACTGGAAGTACGCCGGGTGCTGAACGCGCGCGGTCCGCTGTGTTGACCCCGACCGCCGCAGAGTGTAGGATGGGGCGCATGGACAGCACCCGTTCCCCGTTCCCCGGGATGGACCCTTACCTCGAGGACCCCTCGCGCTGGAGGGATGTCCACTCCCGGCTGGTCACATACCTCTGCGATGATCTCCAGGGCGGGATTCCCGACCGTTATTACGCCCGCATGGAAGACCGGGTCTTCATCGACACCGAGGCGTACGGCTTCGCCCCGGATGTGCGTGTCGTGGACCGGGGACGCGGAAACGGCGGCCGGGGCGCCGCCGCCTCGCCGGGAGACACCGCTCTGATGGTGGACGTGCGGGCGGAGGAGATCGAGGAGCACTTCATCGAGATCCACGACGCGGAGTCCGGAAACAAGATCGTCACGGTGATCGAGATTCTCGCGCCCACCAACAAGCGCGAGGGAGGCGAGGGCGCCGCGGCGTACCGAGCCAAACAGGCTGAACTCCTTAAGAGCGACGTGAACATGGTGGAGATCGACCTCCTCCGCGGAGGTCGTCACACCGTCGCCGTTCCGGAGCCGGCGCTCAGGAAGCACCGACCCTTCCACTATCTCGCCGTGATCCGGCGGGGGTCCCGGGCGCGCCGGCGGGAGGTCTATCCGATCCGGCTCCCGGCCCGGTTGCCCCGCCTGCCGATCCCGCTCGTTCCACCCGATCCCGACGTGGTCGTCGATCTCCAGGCCCTCGTGGATCGTGCCTACGAACGGGGTGCGTACCGTCGCACCGTCGACTACACCTCTCCCCCGGACCCGCCCTTCGCGACCGACGAGGCCGCCTGGGTCCGGTCCCTCCTCCGTCCCTCCCGCAGGAAATAGGATCGCCACGTCCCCATGACCCAACTTCGCCTCATCCACTGGAATGCCGACGAGGCGCGCGGGCGCGCCGCGCTCCTGAAGAAGGCCGGCTACCGCGTGGACGCCTCGCCCCTCGACGCCGCCGGGCCGATCGCCGCCCTGCGCGCGAGCCCGCCCGACGCCTTCGTGATCGACCTCACCCGCCTCCCCTCGCACGGCCGCGAGGTGGGGCACGCCCTCCGCATGACGAAGTCCACCCGTCACATCCCGCTCGTCTTCGTGGACGGCGAGGCGCCGAAGGTGGAGCGCATCCGCAAGCTCCTCCCCGACGCCGTCTACACCTCCTGGAAAGCGTTCCGCGCCGACCTTCGCCACGCTCTCGCGCATCCGCCCTCGGCGCCGCACGTTCCGCCCGCGCCGATGGAGGCCTACTCCGGGACCCCGCTGGCGAAGAAACTCGGGATCCGGCCGGGCTCGATCGTGGGGCTCGACGGCGCCCCGCCCGACTTCGAGAAGCTGCTGGATCTGCCCGAGCGCGCCACCGTGACGAGGAACGGAAAGGCGGCGCGCAGCCTCCCGCTCTGGTTCGTACACTCGCGGGCCGAGCTCACGGCGGGCATCCGCCGTCTCGTGCCCCTCGGCGAGAAGGGGGGGCTGTGGATCGTGTGGCCGAAGAAGACCTCCACCCTGGCGACGGACGTGGGCGAACTCGAGGTTCGCCAGACCGGCCTCGGATCCGGCCTCGTCGACTTCAAGATCTGCGCGGTGGACGAGACCTGGTCGGGGCTCAGGTTCACGCGGAGGGGGTGAGTTGGCGCGCCACGACATGTCGTCCCTCCGCTCCGTGGTC
>JACPTZ010000043.1:0-1823 GCA_016192525.1 Planctomycetota bacterium | reverse complement strand
TCCGCTCCGTGGTCACCGGCGCGGCGTCGGGGATCGGACGGGAGGTGGCGCGCGAGCTGGCGGGCCGGCCCGGGGCGCGGCTTCATCTGGTGGATCGCGATGGGGCCGGACTCGAGACGCTCGCGGGTGAACTGCGGGCCGTCTCCGCGGCCGGGGCCGGTTCGCCCCCGGTGCTCGATCTGCACCCGGCCGACATCTCTTCGTCGGACTCCGTGCGGACGCTCGCGGCGACCGTCGGTGACGGGCCTCTCGACTGCCTCGTCAACTGCGCCGGCGTGCTGGCCCTGGGACCGTTCGAGCACACGCGGTTCGAAGACGTCGAGCGGGTGATCCAGATCAATCTCACCGGCACCGTGCGCATGACGCACGCCTTCCTGCCGGCGCTTCTGCGGAGCCCGCGCGCCTTCATCGTGAATGTGGCCTCCGCGGCGGGGCTGGTGGCTTCGCCGGGCATGACCGCCTACACGGCCTCGAAGTTCGGCGTCGTCGGATTCTCGGAGGCCCTGAGGGCGGAGTTGAGGGGACGGGTGGGGGTCTGTGTCGTCTGCCCAACCTTCGTCCGGACCGGGATCCTGCGAGGGGCGACGCACGCCGAGGGGGGAACGCCCGGCTACCGGGGCGAGACGGCCGACGCCACCCTGGAGCGGATCGGCGCCAGCCCGAAAAAAGTTTCGCGCGCGATTCTCAAGGCGATCGAGAAACGTCGCGGCCTGGTCCTCGTGAACGCCGACGCGCACGCCATCTATCACCTGCACCGGTTCTTCCCCGGACTGACGGAGCGCGTCGTGCATCTCACCTACCGGTGGCTGCAGCGGAAGGGGGTGCTGGCGCGATGAGCGGCTTCTTCGACGGAGTCGAGCAGGAGCCGATCTCCTTCCACGGCCATCGGGCGAAGGCGCCGCTTTTCTTCCGGGACCTGCATCTGATGGCGGGGGTCTTTACCGCGGACCTGGCGGCGGCGCGGTCCCTGATGCCCACCCCCCGGCACCACCCGCTTTCGCTCGTCCCGCGGCGGGCCGTGGCGGCCGTGCACTGCATGGAGTACCGCGAGACCGACATCGGGCCGTACAACGAGGTGTCGCTCTCGGTCGCGATCGCCTGGGGACGCCCGCCTCGGCTCGGTTCGGCGAGTCTTTCGCGGGCCGTCCTGACGGGGAAGTACCACGCCCAGATTCTCTCGCTCCCGGTGAACACCGAGCCGGCTCTCTGGGGCGGGGTGGAGGTCTTCAACTACCCGAAGTATCTCGCCGGGATCTCGTTTGAGGAGACGGCGTCGAGCCGGATCTGCACCGTGCGGGAGCGGGAGACCGGCGCGCTCATCCTCCGGGCGGAGGGGGAGAGGATCCGGACGCGGGCGCATCAGGATCGGGGGCGGCCGAAGACGATGGAGATGCTCTCCTACCCGGTGAAGGACGGGGCCCCGCTCCGGGCGCGGATGCTCGTCCATCTGCGGGAGAGCGCGAGGTCTTTTTTTCGCTCGAGGATGAGGCTCGAGTTCGGGCCGCACCCGCGCGCGGAGCTCTTCCGGCGGCTGGGGATCGGAAAGGCGCTGCAGTATCTCTTCGCCCCGCGGGGAGAGGCGATACTCTACCGGCCCGAGGTGTGCGCGTCCTCCGGAGCGTAGCCGCAGGGGCGGGAGCCGACCGGTCGGGCTGACGTAGTTCTACTGTCACGGTTCGCGCGCCGGTCGCGCTTGCAGACCGTAGCCCTGAGTAGCCCTCCTCGGTCGCCGCAGGCGACCGAGGGGGGCGTATCGAGGGGCGGGCCCGGAGACGAAGCGCCGTTCGCGTCAACCGTCCCTTCGGTACGCGACCGCTCGGCGA
>JACPTZ010000084.1 GCA_016192525.1 Planctomycetota bacterium | reverse complement strand
CGGAGGGGATCGACTTCGGCGCCGCGGACGGCGTCCCGGTGCGCCTGATCGTCCTCTTCGTGATGCCGAAGGGGCCCTCCGCCCTCTACCTCCAGGCGCTGGCCGGGTTTTCCGCCCTCGTGGGGAACACCTACCACCTCCAGCACCTCTGCGGATGCGTCACGCCGGAAGAGGTGATTTCCTACGTCGAGGCCACCGGCATCCGCATCCGCGAGCAGCTCGCGCTCAAGGATGTGATGCTGCCGACGATCCACACCATCACGCCGGAGCACTCGATCAAGGAGGCGGTGGTCTGCCTCTGCCAGCTCCACCTGGAGTCGCTGCCGATCGTGGATTCGGAAGGGGCGCTGCTCGGCGAGATCACCGGCACGCAGCTCGTGAAGATGGGGCTCGCCGGCTATCTCTCCCTGCTCGGCAACGCCTCGGTGCTCAATTCGCCGGATCTGTTCGAAAACTTCCTCCGCCTCCATGGCGATGGCAAGGTGGGCACCCTCATGTCGAAGCGTCCTCTCACCATCCCGATCGAGGCCTCCCTCTTCGAGGCGGGTCTTCGACTCGTGAATTCGAACGCCACCCAGGCGTTCGTCGTGAAGGGGAAGACGCTCGCGGGCATCCTCAAGATGGATGACTTCGTGAAGCGGCTGATCCTGGGGAAGGGGCTGTAGCGCCGCAAACAGGAGAACAGAGAGAGGGGGGAGACGCGGAGAGGGAGGAGACGCGGAGGATGGCACGCGGAGACGCGGAGACGCGGAGGACGGACGCGGAGGGGGGAGGCGCCGGCGCCAGGAATGGGATCCCCGGATCAGAGCCGGCTCACCAGCGGGTGCGGTCGTCCTGCGGCGAGGAAGCAGGGTCGAGGGGCGGGATGGGCTCCGCGGGGTCGTCGCCTTCGCCCTCGTCGGGCAGCACNCGGGCAGCACGAGCACTTCCGCGCGCGCCGTAATCCCGCTCGGGGGGGGGAACATCCCGTCGCGGCGAAACTCGTACTTCTTGGTCCCCTTCACCCACACCTGGGTGCGCGAGGAGTCCGGGCTGGTGATCGCCAGGATGTGCTCGACGACGAGGAGCCCCCGTTCCCGCCGGAGCGTGCCGAACACGACACAGTCCCGCCCCACCCGCAGGGCGGAGTCGTCATCGACAGTGAGAGTCGCGCCGCGCTCGATGGTGAGATTGCGCGCCTCCGCCCGCATTCCCCGGACCGCCGGGTAGACCGCGCACTCGGGCGGGATTTCGACGTCGGTCTCGGCGTCCGGGACCCCTCGGGGGCTCCAGTTCTCCGCCCGTCCCCAGGCCTCGTCCAGCGCGCCGGTCCATCGCGCCGGACGGTCCATCTCCGCGAGAAGCCGCAGAGAGCGGGAGCGGGTCTCCGGGTCCGTGCTCTTCGCCCCTTCGCGAACCGCGCCCAGGGCGGGCCGGCCGGACTCTGAGAGCCTTGCCTGCGCCCGCTCCCGGGTGATCCAGTCCTCCGCCCCCAGCTCCGTCACCCACCCGCACCAATCGGCGGGAGTGGAGGGGGGGGAAACCGGGGCACGGGAGGTGGACTCCCCGCCGGTCGCGACGGGCGGAGCATCCGGGGCGCACTCCGGAACAGCCGCTTCCTCAGGGGAGAAAGGAATCTCGACGGAACAGTTTGTCAGTCGATCGGCGGGAATCGGTGACGGGACATCGTCGCCGAACAGTCCCCCCGGCAGAGGCAGGATGAGCGCAACGCCGGCGGCGATCCATCGCAGCATGGCAGGCCTCCTTGCCTGCGCCGTTCCGGGGAACCGGAAGGACGCAAACCGACCCGCCTGCCATCGGGTGTGAGAGAACCAGAAGCGGCACCCCTCACTATCGGACGCCGCCCACCTGCAACTTGAAACCGCCACTTACAAGCTGTCTACACAATCAACGTACACGTTTGTTCCGTTTACACCTGGAAGACGGGCGGGGGGAGCGTCATGCGGGTCGTCTTTCTTTGACGGGATACCTCTGCTCCGGTACGCTGCCCTCTCACACACAGGGGTCGCGGGTGCGACCTCTCCACCACGCGAAAGGCCCGCCATGCCCCCTCCCCTGCTCGTCGATCCCTCCCGGTTTCAGGGGGCGGCCGTCGTCTTCGACCAGGAACACCTTCGCCGGCATCTCCCCCAGCGGTTCGAGATGGAGATGCTGAACGGCATCGTCCACTGGTCGAAGGAGGAACGCGTGGCGGTGGCCGTGCGTGAGGTGAAGTCGGACGAGTTCTGGGTCCGCGGTCACGTGCCGGGGCGTCCCCTCTTCCCCGGCGTCCTGATGGTGGAGGCGGCCGCCCAGCTGGGAACCTGGATGTGCCGGATGACGATCGGCGAACAGGCGCCGGCCTTCATCGGTTTCGCGGGGATCGAGAACACCCGCTTTCGGGGGACGGTGGTGCCGGGAGACCGGCTGTACATCCTGGGGAAGGAGGTCGAAGCGAGGACCCGCCGGATGATCTACGACACGCAGGGGGTGGTCGGGGACCGGCTGGTCTTCGAGGCGCGAATCATCGGGATGGCGGTGTGAGGCGGCCCGTCCCCACCCTTACGGCCACTCCCCCTGATACACCTCCGTGGCCGGGCCGGTCATGAAGACGTGACCGTCTTGGGCCCACTCCAGATCGAGGTCCCCCCCCCGGAGATGGGCGAGAATCCTGCGGTCGGTCCGTCCGGTCAGCACCCCCGCCACCACCACGGCCGAGGCCCCCGTCCCGCAGGCCCAGGTCTCGGCCGCGCCCCGCTCCCAGGTCCGCTGCCGCACCTCCCGGCGTGAGAGCACCTCCACGAAGTGGGTGTTCACCCGCTGCGGGAAGGCGGGATGGACCTCGAACCTCGGCGCGATCGCCTCGAAGGGGAATCGATCGAGCGAGGGAACATAGACCACACAATGCGGATTGCCCATCGAGACGCAGGTCACGCGGAAGGTCTTGCCGGCGACGCGGAGCGGCTCGTTCACCACCCGCCCCGGGAGTCCCTTCATCGGAAGCGCGCGCCGGTCGAGGTCGGGGGCTCCCATGTCCACCGTCACCCGGGAGACGCGACGCGATCCGCTCACCTCCATCCGCAGCAGCTTCGTCCCGGCCCGCGTCTCGACCGCAATCTCCCGCTTTCGCGTGTGCCCGTGATCGAAGAGGTACTTCCCCAGGCAGCGGATTCCGTTCCCGCACATCTGGGCCTCGCCCCCGTCGGGGTTGAACATCCGCATCCGGAAATCGGCTTTCTTCGAGGGAAGCGCCCAGAGCAGGCCGTCCGAGCCGACGCCGAACCGACGGTCGCAGAGCGCCCGCACCACGGCCGGGCGATCGGCCCTCACGCGCTCCCGAAGGCCGTCGATCAGCACGTAGTCGTTACCGATCCCGTGCATCTTGGTGAAGCGCATCTCAGAGATTCCTCGCGATCGCCTTCTCGTATCCCTGCACGACGAAGTCCCGGCCCTTCTTCGCCACCGTGTGTCCCTCCTCCTCGAGCCGCTTGCGTTGAACGGCCACACCGCCGGGGTACTTCGCGTTCAGGAGGCCGCCCGTCTTGAGCGTTCTCCACCACGGGGTGGCCCCCCGACCACCCGCTTCGATCTCCTCCTCGGCGGCATAGGCGGCGATCCAGGCGAAGATGCCGGTCGTCATCGGACAGGCGATCATGGTCCCGTGCTTCCGGGCGAGCGCCTCCCGGAGTTCGTGGATCGTGACGATCCGACCCCGCGGAACCTTGCGCATCAAGGCATCCACCTCCACCGGGGCCGGAATGACCATCGTCTTGGGGAGGTCCTTGCTGTCGAGCAGTTTCTCCCTCCACGACTTCCTGGCCTTCATGATCATCTCCATCCGAAATCTCTTCTGGCGGAACGGGGATTCTATCTGTCGGTCGGAGAGGCCGTCAAGGCACAACGCGGCCCGGGGCCGCAACGAAAGCTCTTTTTCGAAGTTGGGGACATAAGCCCGGATTATTCAGGAGTTCTTGTAATCTCTCGTACGAGACAGCGTTCACGCGGATCCCCGGGGCCCCGAGTAGGCCCCGCAGCACGTGCTGCGCCCCGCAGCACGTGCTGCGGGGCCGTAACGAGGGGCCGGCCCTGAAGGCTGGGCCCCCCTGCCTGAGCCGCCCCTCGTTACGCGGCCTGCGGGCCGCTACTCGGGGCTACGGTGTCTGGTTCATGAATAATCCGGGTTAGCAGCGCAATCGCTTTGACGCGGTTCTCCACCCGTGCTATCCTCCGCTCGTGAACCCGTCCCCATCCCCGCCCGAATCCCCCGTGAAGAAGTACCTGCTGAAATCGGACGCCCCGCCGCCGTCGTTCCGGATCGACTACGCCCGGGAACTCAACCGGGAGCAGCTCGCCGTGGTCGAGGCCCCGCCCGGACCGATGCTGGTCATCGCCGGCGCCGGGAGCGGAAAGACCCGGACGATCACCTACCGCGTGGCCCGTCTGATCGAGTCCGGGGTCTCCCCCGACCAGATCTGCCTCGTCACCTTCACCAACAAGGCCGCCCGCGAGATGATGGGACGCGTCACCCGGGTCGTCCAGGCGGACACGCGTGCTCATCGAGATGATCTCGTTCGCCTGCAACACCGGCCGCACCCTCGCCGCGGTGATCGAGTCGCGGGACCACGCCACGCGGGAGATCGGCGAACAGATCATCCGCGTCGCCAACGCCTACGCCGCCCGCAAGGAGGAACGCGGCCTTCTCGACTTCGACGATCTGCTCGTCAAGTGGCGCGATCTCCTCGACCGGAATGAGGACGTTCGCGAATTCTACGCCGGCCGGCTCCGGCACATCCTCGTGGACGAGTACCAGGACACGAACGCCCTCCAGGGCCGGATTGTGGACCTGCTCGCGAGCGCCCATCGGAACGTCCTCGTCGTCGGAGACGATGCGCAGTCGATCTACGCCTTCCGCGGCGCCCACTTCGAGAACATCATGCAGTTCCCGAAGCGGTATCCGGAGGCGAGGACCTTCCGTCTCGAGACGAACTACCGCAGCGCGCCCGAGATCCTCTCGCTCGCCAACGCCTCCATTCGCGGGAACGAGAAGCAGTTCCGGAAGACCCTTCGCGCGGAGCGTCCCGCCGGGGCGAAGCCGGCCGTCGTTTCGACGAACGACCTCGCCCAGCAGGCGCAGTTCGTCACGCAGCGCGTCCGCGAACTCCACGACGGCGGCGCCTCCTGGGCCGAGATGGCGGTTCTCTACCGGGCCCACTACAACTCCATGGAGCTGCAGATGGAGCTGACGCGGCACGGAATCCCGTTCGTGGTCCGTTCCGGGATTCGGTTCTTCGAACAGGCGCACATCAAGGACGCCCTCTCGTATCTGCGGATCGTCCACAATCCCAGGGACGAACTCTCCTGGAAACGCGTGGTGCGGCTCTACCCGAAGGTGGGCGACGTCACCGCGCAGAAGATCTGGGGCCTCGTGGGCCGCTCCGACGACCCGCTCGCCGCGGCGCGGAGCGAGGCCGCCGGAAAGGCCGTTCCGAAGGCCGCGCAGGCGGGATGGAAGAGGTTCACCGCCCTGCTCGACTCGCTGCGCCGGCCCGAGACGCAGAACCATCCCGGCGAGCAGATCCGGCTCGTCCTCCGCGGCGGCTACCAGGATTACCTCGGCGAGCGGTACACCAACGCCGAGACACGGACCGAGGATCTCGAGCAGCTCGCCCGGTTCGCCGAGCCCTACGAGAAGACCGCCGACTTCCTGAGCGAGGTCACGCTTCAGTCCACCGCCGCCGGGGAGTCGACCACGATCGAAGGCGACGTCGGGCAGGACGCGATCGTCCTCTCCACGATCCACCAGGCGAAGGGGCTGGAGTGGAAGGTGGTGTTCATCATCGGGCTCGTGGACGGAAAATTCCCGGACGGCCGCAGCGTGAGCGAGCGGGACAAGCTCGAGGAGGAGCGCCGGCTCTTCTACGTCGCCTGCACGCGCGCGAAGGACCTGCTCACCCTCTGCTATCCGCTCCTGATGCGGGAGCAGAAGTGGGACGCCGTGCAGAGGCGGTCGCGTTTCATCGACGAACTGGACCCGAAGCTGTACGAAGAGTGGAGCGTGGCGACGGAGAGCGGATGGGAGGCGGACGCCGACGGCGACGGTTTCGACGACTTGCGCGGCCGCCCCAGCTCCCGTCGCGGGTGGCTCACCGACGGCGGCGGGGACACTCCGCTCGAGGACATGGAGGATGAGTACTGACGTCCCCCCCGCGCGCCCGCGGATTTCCTGCCCCACCTGCGGCGGCGTCCTCGTGAACGAGCGCCGCCGGGACGTCGTCTATGAAGTGACCGGCCAGTTCTCGACGTTCGCCTACCTCTTCCCGCAGGTCCGCTGCAGCCGCGAGAACCGACACCTCGTGGAGTCCGAGTGGCCCGAGCCGCTCCGGGCGCGCATCCGTTCGTTCCGCACCAGGTACGCGCTCCTCGCCGCCGGCCTGATCGTTGTCTGCGTCTTCCTCTACTGTGCTCCTGCTCTCGCGGAACGGCTCAGAACCCGCCAGCCCCGAGTAGCCGCCGCCGGGCCTGTCGCCTCGTTACGGCCCCGCAGCACGTGCTGCGGGGTCTACTCGGCGACTCGGGGGGCCGCGGCAAGGCGGCGGCGTAACGAGGGGCGGCCATTGCGGCTCAGCAGCCGGTTCCGGGATAGATTCTTACGCCTCCCGCCTCCTGCATTCCGCCTGATGCGTCCCCCTTCCCGGGCCTTCGCCTCATCCCACAAGGCGTCCATTTCCTTCAGGGACGCCTGATCGCACCGGCGGCCCTGGCGGGCCAGGGTGCGCTCGATGAACTGGAACCGGCGGATGAACTTCGCGTTCGTCTTCTGGAGCGCCTCCTCCGGGTCAAGTTCCAGGCGGCGGGCCACGTTGGCGAGGACGAAGAGGATATCGCCGAACTCGTCGCGAATCCGCTGCCGGCGGCCCGAGCGAAGGGCCTCGGCGAGTTCGCGGGCCTCCTCCCCCACCTTCTTCGCCACGTCGGAGTCCCGCTCCCAGTCGAAGCCGACCCGGGCCGCCTTGCCGGTGAGTCGATAGGCCGCCAGCAGGGCAGGAAGCGTGGGCGGAACGCCGTCGAGAATGGACGCGTCCTGCCCGCCCTTCTCGCGGCGCTCGGCCGCCTTGAGTCGCTCCCAGTTGGTGAGGACCTGGTCGGCGGTGCGCGCCCGACCGTTGCCGAAGACATGCGGGTGCCGGCGAACCAGCTTGTCGGCGGCGCGGGAGAAGACGTCGGCGATGGTGAACGGGATGGACGGCGACGGCGCCGCTCGCGCGGCGCGCCCCCCCGGCTGGCCCTTCGGGCGACACTTGCCGCTCTCGGCCATGGCCGCCAGAAACAGGATCTGGTACGCAAGGTCGCCCAGCTCCTCGCAAAGCTCCTCAGGATCGCCGACGTCGATCGCGTGCAGGACCTCGTACGCCTCCTCGAGCACGTACGTCTTCAGATCGCGGGCGGTCTGCTTGCGGTCCCAGGGACAGCCGCCCGGGGCCAGGAGGCGTCGCTGCACGCGGAGCAGTTTGGCGAAGGCGGAGGTGGGGGTCATGTCGGCGGGTTCCTCAGGGTTTCGTGCAGGTGTACGAGGTTACCGCATTGTCATCTCGAGCTCAGCCGGCCGCTCCGCCACACGGATGCCTGCCCGCCATCCGTGTGGCGGGGCGGACGGGCGTTTGGCCGGCTGAGCGAAGGATCGCCCACGTCGGAGTCTGCGAACCGCACACGCTGGTGATCCTTCGCGTCGGCCTGCGGCCGAGGCTCAGGATGACAAGGGACGGGACGGCAACCTCGTACGTGCAGGATTGCATCGTGAACCGCCGCGGCCATGCGCGTCTCCGGGCCCCGGGCGGGACCCGACCTCGTCGCGTCCACGTGACGGCAGACATCCGGAACGGGTACCAGGGGAGGGCCTGCGGCGCTCCGGAGACCGGTCGGCTCCCGCCCCTGCCACCGCCGCCCGCTGGGCTCGGGGCCCTGCGGTCATCCCCGCCGCACCCTGGCCTGGGCCGCCCCTCGTCACGCGCCGTTGCCCAGGTTATTCGTGAACGGTCAGCGCAGATCCCTGGAGACCCGCCCGCCCTGAGCGAGCCCGCCTCTGCTTGGCGGGCGAGTCGAAGGGCGAGGCGCGACAGCGTGCACGCCCTTCGACTCGGGGCCGAAACAGCCCGCCCCTCGCTCAGGGCGGGCGGATTGAGTTCTCGGGCATCCCCATGGGAGCCGCGATCGATTCATGAATAGTCCAGGGTAGCACGTTTTTGCGGGGCTACTCGGGGCTACGGTGTTCCTTCGCCGTGCCCATGACGTTGCCCCCGGGCCGCATCGTCCGGCCCCCGCGTCTCCCACTGCGCCGCGAACCTCCGGATCAGCACCCCGCTGAAGCCCCAGGCGAAGGGGAGCGAGACCGGCATTCCGAGCTCCTGGATCACCGCCATCTGGCCGTACGTCCAGAGATCCCGCTGGACGCTGATGAACTCCCCCAGCGTGCCGAGCGTCCCGCTGACGAGGAACATGAGCAGGTCGGCCTCGTCGCGCCAGAGCGTCACGGTCAGCACCAGCACGATCGCATACGCCGTCCCGATCGCGGGCATCACCAGCTGCATCGAGATGAGAAAGTACCCGCCGAAGAGGAGGAGGACCGCGCCCCGCAACGCCGTGAAGCGCATCACGCCCGAGGCGAGCCCGGCGAGGCGGCGGAACAGGACGAACAGATACCCCCACACCAGCGGGAGCCAGACCGGGATTCCGTATTCGGGCACTCCCCCCATCTCGGGTCGGTACTGCCAGAACCCCCACTGCCGGATGCAGACCCACTCCATCGACGGACCGAGCGCCGCGGCGAAGAGGTAGGCCGCCACATCGACCCGGCTCTTCCATCCGAGCAGCAGACCGAGAGATCCCGCCGCCAGGAGCAGCGTGAGTTCGATCGTCCGGGCCCAGAGCGTCTCGACGCCGATGAGGATGAGCGCCGCGTAGCCGGCGAGAAGCAGGGCGTCCTTCCAGACGAACGATCGAGGGCGCGGGGAGGGCGGAGTGAAGGCGCTGGCCCGCCGGATCTCGCCCGCGAGCAGGCCGATTCCCAGTCCCATCCCGGCGATCGCGAGATGGGGGACGAAGCCCCACATTTCCGTGTTGCGCCACGGCGTCGGATAGTGCCAGAGGCCGGCCACGATCAGGCCGAGCGCCGCGGCCGCCAGTCCTCCGCGCGCCGCGGTCTCAGAACTCATCCTCGGGGGGCTCCTCGGGCGCCGGGGGTCGTCGGATCACGATCGTCCCCGCGGCGAGATCTCCGATTCTCTGGGACCGGCGCGTCACCATGATGCTGGCCACGTCGAGGATCAGAAAGGGGAGAAACATCGAGAGCAGCCGGAGGGCGTTCCGGGCCACCGATTCGCCGAATCCGATCGGCTCCCCATCGTACCGCACCACCTTGATCCCGACGGCGTACTTCCCGAACGATTGCCCCCACCGCCACTCGCAGATCACGTAGTAGAGAAACACCACCCCCGACATGCTCCCGAGCAGCATCCGCGCGCGCGGGTCGTCCATCTCCGACACCGTCCGAGGATCCACCCCCCAGTACTGGAAGAGCGGCACGCAGAGCGGAAGGAGCAGGACGGAGTCCAGGGCCAGCGCCAGCGCCCTCTGCCAGAGCGCCGCATAACTGAGGGCCGGGAGCGCCGCGAGGCCGATCGACTCGAGCGAATTCACCGTCACCGGCGGATCTTTCGCCGCGAGCGTGGCCTCACTCACCGAACGCCGCCGAAGGGCGTTCTGCTTCTTCTGGCGGATTCTTTCGAGGAGCGCGGCCTCGAGCGCCTGTCGGGCCTTGATCCGCTCCCAGAGCATCGCTCCGCCCACCGTCGTGAGCCCCAGGGCGATCGCGAGCAGCGCGCCGCCCCAGAGCCAGACCTTCATCCGCTCATCCATCGGAAGATCGCCGCACTCGGCCAGAAGCCCCAGACTCAGGGGCCCCCGGGGAACGCCCGGAAGGTGAATCTCATGAAGAACCCCGAATCGCGCGAGCACCAGACGGACCCGGTCCCCTTCCGGGGAAAGACAGAGCCCGTTGATCCCCCCCGCCGTCCAGCTCGGACTCTTCATCCGCGCCGGAACGGCCTCCTTCCAGCCGGTCGCGTCGCGATGCCGGTAGAGACCGACGATCTCGCCGTCCTGCCTGTAGTCCTTCGAGAGCGCGAACCACCACGCCTCTTCGTCCCGACCCGCCAGGGCGTACGCGGCGAGTCCGGAGGCCTGGAGGTCCCCGGCCTTCTCCCAGCCGCCGTCGGCGAATCGGACAAACCGGACGTCGTCGCCCGCCTGCCCGTCCCGCTCCTCGCGCCACGAGACCAGGACGCCTCCCCTCTGCGGCGCGGCGTCCAGCTGCGTTACGCCGCCCGCCACCGGGAACGAAGCCCCCAGCGACTCGACGCTCCTCGTCCGCGGATCAATCTCGATCACCCGAAGCTCCTGGTTGGGGCGCACCGCGATCCCCCAGATCTTCCCGCCGGATTCGATCCCCGGCAGGACGGCCGCCTGCACGCTGTAGTCCCCAAGGACCCGGGTCTCGACCCGCTTGCCGCCTTCGAGCCAGGTGGCCTCGCCGCCGTTGAAGTGAATCAGCACGTCGCCGGAGCGGGCCGCCGCGGTGAGCCCCGACTGCCATCGCGTGGAAGCGTCCCAGCCGCCGCCCTGGATGCGCTCCTTGATCGCCAGGTGCGACGATGGGGCGTTGAGCGTATCCACCTGATAGACGAGGGTCAGTCGATCCCCGTCGGCGCAGATGACCGGGGCGGAATAGGATTCCACCGAGAGATTGAAGAGCAGGGCCATTGACAGCAGGCCGATGGCGGTGCCGGTGAGCCAGAGCGCGATGCGCCGCTTTCGCTCGGAGGCGAGAATCAGCAGATGGAGTCGCGGATCCATGAGTCGTCCACGGGCATCCTAGCAGGCTTGCTCCCCGCGTTCAAGCGCCGCCTGCAACGCCCGCGCACACGGGCCGGCGCGGCCCGTGCCGATCCGACGTCCGTCGAGGCGGCTCACGGCGAGCACCCCGATCAGCGCGTTCGTCAGAAAGGCCTCATCGGCCCGCTGCACCATCCGCGCCGTGAGGCGGGCCTCACGCCAGCGGTAGCCGCAGCGGAGCGCGAGCACCGGGAGAAGGGCCCGAACCGTTCCCGGGAGTCCTCCCGGCGCGAGTCGGGGCGTGCGGATGACCCGCCCCTTCACCGCGGCGACGTTGGACCTCGTTCCCTCGAGGATCCCACCCCGGGAGTCGAGCAGCAGGCACTCGAATGCGCCGCGGCGCCGCGCCCGGTGGCGCGACCACGTTTGCATCGCGCGGCTCCCAACCTTCCAGCGGGAGAAGCCGGTGGAATCGGCCGAGCCGCGGGGCAGACACACCACGCCGACGCCGCGACGATAGACAGCCACGGAGGGCCGACGGGAGGGCAGAACTTCGAGGTAGAGGCGGGATGAGCCCGGCGGATGCGGAGCCCATCCCGGCCCCTCGCCGCCGCCCGTCACCGTCACCCGGAGGGTGGCTTCGCGCGCGGGCGGGTGGCGCCGGAGGATCCGGGAGATGAGCCGGTCGATCTCGCCCCAGCCCCGCGGCGCCGGCCATCGCCAGTCGCGAAGGGCGCGCGCCAGCCGGGCGCGGTGGGCGGGCCATTGGAGCGGGCGGCCCCGGGCCACGCGCACCGTCTCGAAGAGGGAGAGCCCCTCCCGCACGGCGCGGTCGGTCAACGGGACGGTCGCAGCGGACCGTTTCACCCACCGTCCGGCGGCCCAGACAATTCCGTCGGATCGAGATGGAATCGGAAGTCTCTCCCGATCAAAACCCGAAACTCAAAACCCGAAACCCGGAATCTGCCGTACCCCGGCGGCCCGCGCCGTCTTCCCCCACTCCGAAACGCCCATCGCCTCGGCCAGCGAGCGCCCCTTCGCCAGCGTCTCGTCATACTCGGAGATCGGATCGGAGTCGGCCACGATCCCCCCCCCCACCCACACCCACGCGGACCGCTCCCGGAGGACGGCCAGACGGATCGCGACACTCAGGTCCATCCGCCCCTGGAATCCGAAGTAACCGATGGCGCCGGTGTACACCCCGCGCGAGACCGGCTCGAGTTCGTCGATGATCTCCATCGACCGGATCTTCGGCGCCCCCGTGACCGACCCGCCCGGAAAGGTCGCCTCCAGCAGGTCGACCGCATCCTTCCTCGGAGCGAGTTCCCCCTCGACCGTCGCCACGAGGTGCAGAACGGTCGGGTGCACCTCAAGTTCCCGGGCGGACGTGACCCGGACGGAGCCGTAGGAGCAGACGCGTCCGAGATCGTTCCGTTCGAGGTCGACGATCATGGCGAGTTCGGCGTTGTCCTTCGCGCTGTGGAGGAGGTCTTTGGCGAGACGGTCGTCGTCCGCGGCGTTCTTCCCCCGCGGACGAGTCCCCTTGATCGGACGGGTCTCGACGTGCCGTCCCTCCACCTTCAGGAACCGCTCGGGCGAGGCGCTGACGACCGCGAAGTCGCCGAAGTCCAGAAACGCCCCGAACGGGCTTGGATAGCGATCCCGGAGGGTGCGGAAGAGGCCGCTGGGGGCGGGCGCCGGCGAGAACCTGAACCTCTGGGCGAAATTCACCTGATAGACGTCGCCGGCCGCGATGTAGTCGCGGATACGCCGGACCGCCGTCAGATAGGCCTCGCGGGTGAGGGTCGCCTCGACCGCCGGGGGACCGGCCGGCCGGCGCTCCGACCCGGAGGCCGCGCCCCCCTCGAGCAGGCGATGGACGTCGTCCGTGATCGCCTCGGGGGACTCCCGCTCCGTCTTTGGATTCAGACCGGCGCCGACGACGAAGGTGCGCCGCTCGAGGTTGTCGTGCACGACGAGCGGATCGTAACACGCGACGGCGAGGTCCGGGATCTTGAGATCGTCGCGCGCCCGGGCCGGAAGGCGCTCGATCTCGTGGGCGAGGTCGTAACCGAGACAGCCGATGGCCCCGGCGGTGAAGGGGACTCCCCCGGCCGCCGGGACGGAGTAGCGGGTAAGAAGCCGGCGCAGAGCGGCGAAGGGATTGCCGGTCGTCCGGCGGGTCTGCCCGCCCGCGGTCAGGTGGATCACGCGCCCCTTGGCACGGAGCATCGCGAAGGGATCGGCGCCGAAGACGGAGTAGCGACCCACCCCCTCGATGAGGAGCGAAGAATCGAGAATGGCGGACCTCGGCCGTCGAGAGAAGGCCTCGACCAGCGAGGCCGAGGTAAGCGTGCGGGAGAGTTCGCGAATCCACGGGGCCGGGGGGGGGGGCGGCGTCATGGGCGGGCCAGGGCCTCCGGCGGCCCGGTGAGGAGCCGGCGCAACGCGGGATGAAGCGACCCGTTCGTCGCGAGGATGTCCGGATCGTCGAGACGGTAGGGCCGTCCGGAGAACGAGGTCACGGATCCGCCCGCCTCCTCGACCAGCAGCGCCCCGGCGGCGGTGTCCCACGGGTTGAGGCGAAGTTCCCAGAAGGCGTCGAACCGGCCGCAGGCGACGTAGGACAGATCGATCGCGGCGGACCCGAAGCGGCGGACCGCCAGGGCGCGGCGGCAGACGGCGGCGAAGTCGTGGAAGGCGCGGCCCGATTTGTGGCGGATGTCGTAGGGAAACCCGGTGACGAGGATGGCCCGGAGGAGACGATTCACCGGGGACACGTGGAGCCGCCGCCCGTTCAGACGGGCGCCGCCGCCCCGTCGGGCGGCGAAGCACTCGCCCAGCGGCGGACAGAACACCACTCCGACCTCGACCCGCCCCCGGACGGCCAGCGCGAGCGAGACGCAGTACAGGGGCAATCCGTGCGCGTAGTTCGTCGTTCCGTCGAGGGGATCGAGGACCCATCGACACTCCGCCCCTCGGCCCTCGTCGATTCCCTCCTCGGCCAGGAGGCCGTAGGAGGGAAAGCGTCGCTTCAGGAAATCGCGGCAGAGCGTCTGCGCCGCGCGATCGGCATCGGTGACCATGTTGATGCGACCCTTAAAGCGGACCTCGCGGCGACGACGGGAGAGTCGACGAAGCAGCGCCCCGGCGCGGGTGGCGATCTCGACCGCGCCGCGGAGGGCGGCGCGCGACTCAGAGGGCGGGAGGAGGGGACGGAGCGCAGGGGCCTCGCGATCGGAGCCGGTCATTTCTCTCACCCCTCGCCCAGAAAGCGCGTCATCCGCCATGCCGGGCCCTCTCCGGTCCGGCTTAGGATGCGCGAGCCGGTGAGTCGAACTCCCTGAAAGGTGATGAGGATGGCGCGTTCCTCCCCCCATCGGGCGTCGTACTCTCCCCGGTCCCAGATCTGTACCCGGCCCCGGCCGCCGCTGATCTCGCCCTCGTATTCGAGATAGGCGATCCGATGATTCCGGATCGCCTCCAGATCGACATCCAGCCCGTCCAGGGCCGCCTGCGGATCCGTGAGACGCCACGTCTTCAGCACCCCCTCGTGCTCGAGCATGAGATCGTAGTGCGTGACTCCCGGCGCCACGTCATGTCTCTGGATGACGAATCGGGGCATGGAAGTTGCCGGAGAGTCCCGAGACCGGTCCCAGGCGGGTCCCGACCTCAGCACCCCTGAAGG
>JACPTZ010000083.1 GCA_016192525.1 Planctomycetota bacterium | reverse complement strand
GCCCCCGCGCGGGGGCGTGGATTGTAACGTCTCGCCGCTCTGCCTGCAGGAAACTCAGCGACGACCACAACACGTTTGAAGGCCGATTCCGCCGCTTGCTGGCGTGCCATCGCGACGACATCTGCGCCCACCGTACCAGGTTACCGTCCCGCCCCATTGTCATCCTGAGCCTCGGCCGCAGGCCGAGGCGAAGGATCACCAGAGTGTGCGGCTTGCAGACTCCGACGCTGGTAATCCCTCGCCCAGCCGGCCAAACGCCTGTCCGCCCCGCCACACGGATCGCGGGCAGGCATCCGTGCGGCGGAGCGGCCGGCTGAGCTCACGATGACAATGCGGCAACCTCGTACCGCCCACCTTCGCCCCATCGTGTTCGCCGCCAAGGCAAAAACCGCTCCCGTGAACTACGAGCAACTCTTCGTTGACCTCTGGTACCGGGGCCCCCATGTCAAAGAGCGGTGGGCGACAGGATTTTGGGGTGCTCCGACACCCCAGGAGGCAGCGGCATCCGCCGCCCCAGAGACGACGCCATGACCCATCTGACCCAAATCACACTCGACTTCGGAACGACGGCCCGCCTGGCCGCGAGTATCTTCAGAAGAAGGGCGTGCAGGGAATGCACCGCGCGGTGGAATTTCAAGGCCTGTTGCGCGTCAACGGCCGGAGCGGCGGCGTGAGGGCTTGGAGACGCTCTCGAAAACTACGGGTTGTCGAGGAGTTCATCCAGCGGGCGCGCCTCGCCTGCGGCAATTTCCGTCTCGGCCTCGCGCCACAGCCAGTCGAGCCGGCCGGCCGCCGCATCCTCATCCATCTGCCGATCCCAGAGCGCGGCGTCTCGTTCCGCCAGCCAGTGGGCAATCTGGCGAAACTCCTCGGGCGACAGATTCGCGATTTCCGCCTGGAGCTGTTCGACCTTGGTCATGACCTGATCTTAGCGATTCCCCGGGCCTGTTTCAAGCCCCCTTTCCGCGAAGGAGATCGTCATGAAGCTGATCGAGCTGCACATCCTGCAGTCGTTTCCAGTCTCGTGCCTCAAGCGCGCCCTCCGGGAACTGGCGCGGGACGAGTACCCTGCCGTCCGTCTCGGCGGGTCCCGTTCGCGGCTCATCATCGAGCCCCGGCCCTCCGCTCCCCCCGGCCCTCTGCCGCCTGCCCCCTCCGGGCGGGTCCCGACCTCATGGTTGCAGGAGAAAACTCCCCCCATCCTGCGACTCCGGCGCCATCGCGAAACTCGCCTCCTCGCCTACCCCCCGCCGCACGGGTCGGGCCCGGCGACCCCACCGCAGCCGGCAGACGTCCCGGAACATCCGCGCGGAGTCCCGCAGCGCGTCGACCTTCGTCGCCGGCGAGTTGATCCACCGCACCGGCACCTCCCGCACCCGGTAGCCGAGCCGGCGCGCCAGCCAGAGCAACTCCACGTCGAACGAGAATCCGTCGAATTCCGCGCGACGGAAGATCTCCTCCGCCGCCCCGGCGGTGAAGGCCTTGAAGCCGCACTGCGTGTCGTGCAGCCCCGGAAGGGCGACCGCCTGCACGATCAGATTGAAGACCTTTCCCATGTGCTCCCGCGGCCACGCCTGATGGACCTCCACCCGCG
Source organism: Planctomycetota bacterium (assembly GCA_016192525.1). GTDB lineage: Bacteria > Planctomycetota > MHYJ01 > JACPTZ01 > JACPTZ01 > JACPTZ01. The sequence goes on along the minus strand of JACPTZ010000083.1, from coordinate 31,048 downwards.
ACCGGCCAAGGGCCCGCGAGCCGATCGCCACCCCGAAGCCGCGCGTGAGCCACGGCTCCAGCGCGTCGCACTCCTCGATCGGGGTCGAAAGGTCGGCGTCGGAGAAGATCCGCACCGCCCCCCGCGCGGCGAGCATCCCGTGTCGGACGCTGAACCCCTTCCCGCGGTTGACCCCGTTCTCGAGGATCCGGAGTTCCGGGGCGCGCGCGGCCAGAGCCCGGGCGCGTTCCAGCGTGTCGTCCCGGCTGCCGTCGTCCACGACGATGATCTCAAAGGAAATGCCGCGGCGGCGGGAGTAGTCGAGCACGCGTTCGAGGGTGGGAGGGAGGCGCGCGGCCTCGTTGCAGGCGGGGATGATGATGGACCGGGCCGGCGCGGGGCCGGGGGCCGGGGGGGGGTCGGTCATGAGGCGAGCCGGGCGCGGACGGCGTCGGCGAGGCGGATCGTGTCCGGGAGCGATAGCCGCCGGGCCCACACGGCCGCGAGGCAGGAGATCTGGGCCTGCGGGCCGGGGACGCGGCCGAGGGCGATGGCCTGCTCCGGGGAGACGATCCCGGCGATGACCGCCCGCTTCACAAGCCACGGCAGGGCGGTGAGGCGGTGGGCCATCGTCACCGCCGGAAGCGGAAGCCCGAATTCCGCCGAGACCTCCGCGTCGGTGCGCGTCACATGCTCGGTTCCCAGCCGCGAGACGGTTTCCGCCTCCTCGACTGCCGTCAGGGGCTCCCGGTGCAGGTTTTCGATGAGGGCGAGCTCGAGCATCTGCGCGGCGTCCAGTTCGCGCACGATGGCGGGGATCGTCTTCAGTCCCGCCAGGCGCGACGCCCGCAGCCTCCGCTCCCCGCAGACAAGGAGATATCCCTGCTCGATCGGCGACACGAGGATCGGGACGAGCACCCCGTGGCGCGCCACGGAGGCGGCCAGTCCCTCGATCGCCTCGGGGCGGAAGATGCGGCGCGGCTGATAGGGATTCTGGAAGATGCGATCGACCGGGATCGGCACCACCCGCTCCGCCGCGACCTTCGGAGGGCGGTTCCGGCGGTTCGGGGGGGGGATCGGGGAAGGGCGCCCTCGGAACATCGTGCCCGCCTATCGTCGTGTTCGGTAGTACTGGTAGTAGTAGTAGTACTCTTCCGGCTGCATGTGGGCCTTGTTGATGACGGTGCCCACCACGTTGGCGTCCACCTGCGCGAGCGTGTGTTTCACCTGGGCCGCCTCCCGCCGGGTGACCTGCCCCTCCGCAATCACCACCACGGTGACGTCGACGAGGGCCGAGATCACGGCTGCATCGATGACGCCGATGAGCGGCGGGCTGTCGAAAATGACGATGTCCGCGTAGTGCTTGAGGGCCTCGATGAGGAGCGGGAGGCGATCCGACTTGAGCTGTCCGACCGGGTTGGCGGGGGTCGGTCCGGCCGGGAGCACCCGCAGGGTCTCGATCGAGGTCGGTTTCAGGAAAGGCGCGAGATTCTCCCCGGTCTCGTCGAAGGGCGCCTCTCCGCTCAGGAGGGTGGAGAGGCCGCCGGCGTTGTCGAGATTGAAGAACATGTGGTACTGCGGCTTGCGCAGGTCGGAGTCGACGAGCACCACCCGCTCCCCCCCCCGCGCGATGGCGATCGCGGCATTAAGCGAGATGGTCGACTTGCCCTCCTCCGGTTTCGAGGAGGTGAAGAGAAAGGTCTTGGCGTGCTGTTCCACGGCCACCGACTCGAGGAAGGTGGCCAGCTTGTTGAAGAGTTCGGCGACGGGCGACTTGAGGGCCACTTCAAAGAGGTTGATCGGTTCCCCGCGGAAGAACGGGATCGTGGCGATGGCCGGGACGTTGAGGTAGACCTTGGAATCCTGCGCCGAGCGGAGCGTATCGCTGAGGTATTCAAGGGTGTATCCTCCCGATACGGCAAGCACGATCGCCACCAGAACGGCGAACGGGAGGGTCAGGACGCCCCGGCTGGCCACCTCGTGCGCCAGGTCCGGTCCGGAGGTTTTCTCCACGGCCGACTGCTCCCCGCTGATGCGGAGGATGAGTTCGTTGAGTTTACGGCGGATGTCGCGCAGCTCCTCGCGCGCGGAGGCCAATTCGGCCTCGCGGGCGTCGAATTCCTCCTTGTTCTCGACGAATCCCCGCAGACTGTTCCAGATGCGGTCGATCAGGGAGTCCACCACCCGTTTCCGCTCCTGGTTGAGTCGGATCTGAAGGTCGATGGGGGCCTGGGGCGGTCCCTTGATCGGCGCCGGCGCCTCGATGAGGCCTTTCCAGAGGGTCTGCTGGGCGAGGAGGTCCTTCACCTTGGGATGGTCGTCGGTGTACCGGAGGCGGGCCGAGGCCAGTTCCGCCGCGATCCGGTCGTACTCCTGACGCGCGTATCCGGTGATGGGCTGGGACTCCGTGATGGAGGGGTACGGGGCGGCCGACGCGGAGGGAGTCTCTCCGGTCAGGAAACTCCCGTCGGCCTGAAGGGGTCCCAGTTCCGGGATTTCTCCCGGGGCGACGCCCGCCTTTCGGGCCTCCTCGAGGGTAGCCGCATTCAACTCCAGTTGAAGCCGGTAGCGATCCAGCTGGCTCAGCTGATCGAGCTTCAACCGGGCCTGCTCCTCGGGGTCCCAGTGACTTCGCGCATCCAGCGAGGATCGCACGAAACTCAACCGCGCTTCGCGGGCCGCCTTCTCGATGCCCTCCACCTGCTTCTGCCGGTGCTCCAGCGCCCCCTTCACCTTCTCCTTGGAGGCGGCGGCGCGGGCCAGGTCGAACTCGGCGTAGGCCTGAACCACGGCGTCGACGATCTTCACCACGAGGGTGGGGTCTCCCCCGTATTCGATGGAGATGACGACCGTCCGTTGTTCCGCATCCGGACGCGTGGAGATGGCGGACTGGAGGTGTTCCGGTCCGATGGAGATTCCCTTCTCCTCGAGGATCTTCGACGCGCGGCGGCTGACCTCGATGCCCCGGATCTGCGAGACCCGGGCCGGGAAGGGGGTGATGAGCGTGGCGAACTCGTCGGACAGGAGCACCCCGAGTTCATACGGGCTCTGCTTGATGACGATCTCCGCGGACGAGGCGTAGCGCGGCGTCTGCATCGTATGCGCCATCAGCAGATAGGTTCCCAGCACCAGAAGGAATATCGCTATCACCGCGAGCCAGCGGCGCTCGATGATGCGGAGATAATCCTTCAGTTCCATCGGGGCGAGATCCGAGCCGGTCGGCCGGCGGGCCGGCTAGTCCTGGAAGCCCTGCACGTTGTCCTTCACCGACTTGATCTGGGTGGTGCCGTTCAGGAAGTGAAAGGCCAGGTCCCAGTCCTTCGCGAATTGCTCGCCCCACGTCCAGTGCTTCGGAATGAAGACGATGTCGCCCGGGAGCAGCGGGATGTTCTGCCGGACATCTCCGTACCGGAGGAAGGCCCAGTAGTCGACGATGATGATCCGTCCCCGCGTCTTTCGGGTCGTGTCCCGGCGGATCAGGCGGATCTGGCGCCACTCGCCGTTTTCCGGCACCCCTCCGGCGGCGGCCAGGACCTGCATGATGTTCTCCTTCCCGCTCCAGGGGTAGTTTCCGTTGCGCAGCCCCACCACCGTGATGGTCCCCGTGGCGGCCCCGCCCCCGGTGTAGCCCGCCGAGGTTCCCACCGGGGTGGCATTGACGATGACCTGCGGATCGCGGAAGTACTTGCGAAGACGCGCCGCCATCTCATCGCGAACCTGGTGGATGGTCTTTCCCGCCGCCTGCACCTCCCCGATGAGCGGGAAGTCGAACCCTCCGTCGGCGCGGATGTACACCTGGCGCGTCACCTCCGGTTCCCCCCAGACCTCGACCGTCAGGAGGTAGTTGGGCTCGATGACCACCTCGCGGTAGAGCGACCCCGTCCCCCCCTCCTCGATCGAGCGCTTGCGCTCCCGTTCCACCTCCTCGTAATAGTCCGGCGCGGTGGTGACGATTCCTTCGAGTTCCGGGAATCGGGTGACCAGCTCCTGGAGATTGACGGCCTTGCCGTCCGAGGGACCGAGAACGGAGTCCTCGTAGCGGGGCTGGGTCAGGATCCGGAAACACCCGCCCAGGAGCCACGAGAGGACGACGATTCCCAGGACTCCCCGGCTTTGTGAAGCGCGCATGGACGACCTCCCTGTCAAGGGTTGCGATCCGGTGGGACGAGCCTAGGGGCCCGTCGGCGCCGGTCGTGACAAATCCTGCACCGCCGCGTCGAGCGCGGCTTTCTGGGCGAAGAGGGTCCTCCGCACGGCGGCGTCGATCGCTTCGGCGCGGTCCGTCGCGGCATTCACCGTGGCGCTGAGCCGGGCCACATCGAGCCGGACCCGGTCGAGTTCGCCGCGGGTTTCGAGCTGGCCGGTGGCCAGGAGCTGGCGGACGGCGGCGAGCTCGGTCCGGAGCGCCTGGACCTCCCCGGTGAGTCGCGTCACCGATTGCTCCAGCGCGGCGGCGCTCTGGGCGGTCCGGGCGGCGTCCTGGGTGACATCCTCCCGCAGGGCCTCGACGCTCTCTTTCTGCTGTCGCATCTCGGACCGGACCTCGTGGCGCACGAACGCCTTCGGAGCGCACCCGCCGAGCCCGGCCAGCGCCAGAACCAGCACCCACCCCCCCGGTCGTCGTTCCGCCATGTTCCCTCACTTCCGCGCCGCCTAGCGCTCGCGGTAGTACTTGTAGGAGTCGTAATAGTAGTAATAGTAATAGTAGCCGTGGCTCTCGATCGTGACCTTGTTGAGGATGCAGCCGATGAACTTGCCCCGGGCCCCCTCGACCAGACGCTTCGCGTAGGCGACCTCGTCCTTGTTCGTCTCGTTGGCGCAGATGAGGAGGAGGATGCCGTCCACGAACGGGGCCAGCAGCATCGTATCCACGGCGATGTTCACCGGCGGGACGTCGATCAGGACGATGTCCGCCTGCTCGCGCAGGCTCTGGAGGAGCCGGCGGAACCGGTCCGACTTGAGCAGCCCGACGGGATTCTGCGGATGCGGACCCGCGGTGATCACGCGCAGTCCCTCGATCTCGGTGGGGCGAAGGAGGCCTTCCACGGCCGGCGGCGCGTCCGCCTCGGAGGACTCGCCCAGCCAGGGGGCCAATCCGTGGGTGTTGTCGAGGCTGAAGAACCGGTGAAGGACGGCCTTGCGCAGGTCGCAATCGACGAGGATGACGCGCGCTCCGCTCCGGGCGAGGGCGATTCCGATATTGCTCGTGACGGTGGACTTTCCCTCCTCGGCGCGCGAGGACGCCACCATGAAGATCCTCGCCTGGTGCTCCTGGGCGTAGGTTTCCACGAGCGTGCCGATGGTGTTGAAGATCTCGTGCAGCGTGGACTTGGTCGGCACGTTCAGGAGGATGCGCTCTTCCGGCTTGCGGATCCGGAGGATCATCCCGAGGAGCGGAATATTCACGTACCGCTTCACGTCGTGTTCGCTCCGGATCGTGGTGTTCAGATACTCGAGCGCGTAGGCGGCGCCGATGCCCAGGGAGGCTCCCACGATGAAGATGAACGGCCACGAGGCGCCTCCCCCGCGGGGAAGCGGGAATCCCGGCTTGGCCTTCGCCACCAGGTCCACGAGCTCCACCTGCAGCTCCACCTGCGTCTGGAGATCGCGCTTCACCTGGAGCCAGTCGGTCAGCGTCCTCTTGGCCAGTTCCAGCTGGAATTCGGCGGCGGCGAATTTCCGGCGATCCTCGGGGGAGAGGCGGTCTTCGATTTCCTTCTGCACACTCTGCACCGCCTTCCGCTTCTCCTCGACGTCCCGCCGGGCCGCCTCGATCCGCTGGGCGAGGAGCGGAAGTTCCTGACGGCGCGCGACCAGCAGGTCGTTCTGGGCCAGCGTGCCGTCCAACTGCGCGTTCCGCCGCGCCCGGTTTTCGGCGTCCATCCGCTGGCGGCGGATCTGCGCCAGTTCGGCCTGCTTCGCCAGAACGGAGGGATGCGACTCGGTGTACTGTCGCTCCAGGGCGTTCAATTGCCGCTCGAGCGCGACCTCCTCGGTCTTGAGGGAGACGACCAGTTCCCCGGACGACGCCGGAGCGGACGGCGGGATCCGGTTTTCGATCCTCCGCTTCAGTTCGGCGATTTCGAGTTTGAGGCGTTCCTGCTGATCGAGGAGATCGCCGAGGGATCGCTCGGCCGAGGACAGGTCGCCGGGAGTCCACAGGGGACCGGCGGCGGTTTCGATCTTCGGGGCGGCGGACTGACGAATCTGCTCGATTTCCTGCTGATGGTTCACGAACTCCTGCTCGGCCGCCCTGATCTGCCCCTCGATGAACCGGAGGGTGCGCGCCACACGCTCCCGCTTGTCACGCTCAATGTAGGTCTTGACGGAATAAGCCATTGCATCGGCCAGGATGCCGGTCGACTCCGAATCCCCCCCGGTGACGAAGATCGTGACCACCTCCGAGTCCTTCTCCTTGTCCCAGTCCACCATCCCCTTCAGGAGGGCCACGCCATCCATCATCGCCGCCTCCCCGACCTCAACGATCTCCTGCCGGGCGCCGGGGGGGAGAGGCTCCGGCACCGTGTCGTCCTTTATTTCCCGGACATCGATGGCGTCCCCCACTCCGGGGTGCCGGACGGCGGAGAACCGTCGCCGGCGTTCTCCGGGGGCGGGCGGCCGGAAGATTCCCTGCATCTCCGGGACCCTTCCGCGGCCGGCGATCAGGGCGCCGGCGAGGACGGGCTCGCTCTTGATGAGCGACAGGCGGGTCTCGTACGACAGGCTCTCCCACAGCGACGTGGCGCCGCCCTGGACGATGACGTACTGTTCCGTGGGTTGCTTGATGATCACGTCCGCACTCGCCCGATAGATGACCGGGAGCCTCTGCAATGTATAGTAGTTCACCCCGCAGACGCAGGTGCTCACGATGAGCACCACCCACCATCGCCTTCTCAGGATGCGGAGATAGTCCTTCACTTCCACGGTTGTTCCCCGCGGCCGGGCGCCAGTTTGCCCCTTCGATACCTTATCGGACGATCGCGCCCCCCCCCTTGAGCCTTGCCCCCCGCCGCCCGGGAGAAGGTCGCCTTGAACCCTAACATGGCGGAAGCGGCGGTGTCAATCCGACCTTCTTCAGCGGAGAATCTGCTTGACAGGCCCGTATCGCCGCCCTAACATGCCTGATTCCTGGCTGCGGTGACGGATGAACGCGGCCTGCCGGGGCCGCGCCGGCCGCACCGCCCGACCGTGGGGGCGTAGCTCAGCTGGGAGAGCGTGTGAATGGCATTCACAAGGTCGAGGGTTCAAGTCCCTTCGCCTCCACCACATTTCCTCGGAATCGCCGTCAGCCTCTGACATCACCCACCTGACTGACTGACGGAGGGACGTCGCGAATGGTCACGCTGGAGGAAGTCGCGAGGGCGGTCAGGCTGGATGTTCAACTGGTCCGCCAGATCCTGGCGGAAATGCCGGGTCTGCATACGACCAAACTGGTCCAGGACAAGGTCTTCAAGACCGCCCGCAAGCTCGGATACGATTTCAAGAAGCTCAAGATCGGCAAGCGGCTCCACTTCCGCAAGGAAGTGGTGACCGATCTCATCCGTCACATCGAGGCTCATCCCGACTGGGGCCGCGCGGAGATCATCCGGTATCTCCACTCCACCTCCGAGATGGTGTCGCGCGTGCAGAAGCAGGCCTTCAAGCAGGAATTCAGCTGAGGCGGGAAGGGTCAGCGACGATCGGGCGGCGCCGGCGCGTCCGGCGGTCGGCCGATCGCCGCCTCCGCATTGACGAATCTCCGGTGCTCCCCGTCCCGCAGCATGAACCGGATGAGATCGGCGGGACGCAGCGTCTCGATTCCCGGCTGGTAGCGGAGGATCCGGCTCAGCACCGCCGGGGGCTGGTCCGGCAGCAGATTGAGGAGGGTGTCCTCCCGGGGGAGCAGCCCCGGGCCCGCCAGATGGCATCGGGCGGAAACCCGCTCGGGCGAACGATTCGTCACCTTCACCAGAACGTGGACCAGCTTCTTCGATGGATCGTCCCGGACCTGTATCTCCACGTTGATGTCGGAGGTCACCGTCAGGGTGCGGAGGAGCGGCAGCTCCCACGTTCGATCGGCGGTAAACCGGGCGTCGATCCGGACCTCCTTCGGCCCGAGGGTGGCGCTCGGCGGCAGGAAGAAGGTCACTCTCTCCTTCCGCGACTCGCCCGGCGCGAGGGACGCGAGACGAATCTCCGGCACCTCCCCCCACCCCTCCGGGACGGTGAGACGGAGGGAGACGTGTCGGATCTCGATCGGGTAGGCGTTGGTGATCGTGAGAAATCGCTCCTGCGGACCGCTCCGGGAGTCGAGCGTCTTCCCGGTGAAGTCGATGGAAATCTGGGTGTCGAAGAGGGCGAGGTCCCGGACCACGACGAGCACCGGCTCGGGTCCGGCCGCGATCGTCTGCACCCCTCTCTCCACCGGCAGCAGCGATCGCGTTCCCGCCACGTCGAACGCCACGGCGCCGTCGCCCAGGACGGCCCGCTCCGCCCGGGGTTGTCCCTCATGCCAGCAGACGATCACCCGCCGCGTCGGCGACCGGAAGACCCGATGCGTCACGCGATCGGAGAGAAAAGGCCGCGCGTCCCAGGTGGCCCCTCCCAGAGCCTGGGCATAGGCCGCCGACCCGCAGTAGGCCGCCGTCACGGCCCCATCCTGGTCGAGAAGCCCCTGTCCGTCCGCCGCCAGCGGCGAGAGGAAGATCGCGTCGACCCCGATCTGCTTCAGGATCGTCAGTCGTCGAAAGAACTCCGCGAGGGCGGCGATCTCCTTCTCCGGCGGTTCGCCCCTTTCCCGGGCAGGGACGCTCAAGGTGGCGAACCGCTTCCGTGAGGAAGCGGGGGCGACCTGCGCGGGAAGATCCAGCGGAGACACGGAGGGGTCATCGACGATCCCCACAAACCCCAGGGGAAGGGACTCCGGGAAGCCGTCCGCTCCGCGAAGTCCGGCGGGGACGCCGAGACTCGGAAACCGGAGCACCTCCTGCACGCTGGCCCGCCACGAGGGGAACATCTCTCCCGCCGTGGCATCGCTTCCGATCGCGGCGTCCCCCTCTCCCCCGATTTGCCAATGCCGCAGGATCGACTTGTAGCGCTCCAGCAGCCTCCGAAGCGGCGGATCCCAGCGGGAAGACGGCCCCTGAAACCAGGAAAGAACGTCCTCTTCCGATTCTTCCCCGACATCGATTCGTTCATCCGGCGTCGTGAGTCGCGGGGGCGGCGAGGCCAGGACCCCGACCAGATCGGCCATTCCCATGCTCCGGTAGGTCTCCACCAGTCGATCGACCGTCTCCTGCCGGGAGGCTTCCGGCAGCCGGGACAGTCCTTTCGACCAGATCAGTATCTTGGCCTTGCCCGTCCCCAGGGCCCGGACCAGGGGCGGACCGAGTTCGCGCGTCGGGTCGGTCGGATCGACGACCACCCCGAACTCGTTTTCCTCGCGGGCCCCCCGCTCCCTCGCGAGCACGCCCAAGGGCTGCATCTGGGCGGCCAGGAGGGTCCCGGCGGGATCGAGCAGGGAGATGGAAAGCCGGTACGCCCCTGTGCCGGGCGGCGCGAGGTTGAGGCGCAACCGGAGCAGACCGTCCGTGTCCACCGGGCACGGCTGCGTCCGGGGGGGAAGCGCCGTCGCCCCGTGAGCGTCAAGCAGAACATGGCCTACGGTGTAGTTCCCCGGTCCCAGGCTCGGACACACCACCTCGAACGCCGTCGGTTCGCCCTCCACGAAAAGGAATCCGGGGTGTCCCGGCGCGCGGACCCTCAGCCGAAGATGTTCTTCCAGGGAGAGCGCGTCGAACCAGCAGGATCCTTCGATGTCGTACCCCTCGAGATTGAGTCTGAGCCGGGCAAAGCGGACCTGCTCCGGGATGTCCTCAAAGACCATCTCGAAGGGGGTCCAGTCTGCGGTCCCTCCGAGGGGGGGGGTGTGGGCCACCTCAACCGGGATCCCCGTCTTGTCCAGCCAGTGGACGGAGACGGTGGCCCGGTCGTTGATCAGTCCCGCGGTCCGGATGGCCACCTTCAACACGTATCGGCGAGCCGGGATGACGGCGATGTAGGCGTCCGTCTCGAGGGCGGTGTTCTCTCCCGCCGTCGTGAATCGGCACGAGCCCTTCCCGGAGCGGGCGGGGATGAGGGAGTAGGGCGAGTAGATGCGCGTCACGTTGTAGGCGGGGTGAGTGGCGTCGAGGATCGGATGCCACCCGTTCGGTGTCTTGAGATTGCCGTCCGGCAGGGTCTCGAAGTCGTCGGCGAAGTTCTCGCCGCGGGCCGTTCCTTCTCCTCCGCCGGCGCCGAACACGGCCAACAGAAGGAGCACCAGACCCGGGCTCGATCGTGGATGGGGCATCGCTCGCGGAACCCTGAGAAGGCGGGGGAACCTCGTCTTCATGCAACATTATTATATCGGCTTTATCGGCGTTCGGGGAGTGGGCACCGATGCGGGTCAGGCAAAGATGTCGATGACCCGGCCGTTGTCGTCGGGAGTGACACGGGAACGGGGCGGACGATTCTGGTTTTCGGCGCGATCGGCGGCTCGAGTTTCGGCCTCCCGGTTCTGAAGTCCTGTCGTCTCGCGACGGACCTCGGCGCCCACCCCCGCCCGCGCGGCGGCCGTGCGTTTCTCGAATCGCGCGGTATCCTCCCGCGGGAGGCCGGGACCCGCCGGCCGGCGAAGGGCGCGGTTCGCGTTTTCCCGCAGGGCGCCGGGATCGGTGCGGCTCTCGAAGATGCGGTTCCGGATGGCCTCGGGCATGGGATCGCCTCCGCCGGCTGTCTGCCGGCCACCGGCCAGTCTACTCCGGGCCCCGGGCCGGGGTCAAGGGGCCGGTTCGGCCGGCCGGCGCCGGAACCCCTTCCGGATGATCGTCTGCGACTGCGGGGGAAGGGGGTCGTCCGGGCCGGGCGCGGGAGTTCCGTCCGGGGCGCGGGCTCCCTCTCGCGCGTGCGGGTTCGTGGCGCCCGGCCAGGCGGCGGGGGAGGGCGTGGCGGGTCGGGCGCCGCGGCCGGCGCGCGGGCGAGAGGGTCCTGAAATCTGGTTCGGAGTGATCTTCGCAAGCCTCGATTCCACCCGACGCATTCCGTCCGGGCGTCGGGTCGGATTGATCTCAAGCATCGCGCAGATGAGGGCGTTGAACTCGGAGGGGATGCGGGGACGCAGCTCCGACGGCGGCAGGATCGGATCGCGCGCCTGCCTCCGCAGAACGGTCCGTTCGGTCCGGCCGGTGAAGGGGGGGCGACCGGTGAGGCACCAGTACAGCACCACGCCGAGGCCGTAGATGTCGCTCTCCGGACCCGCCGTCTCGCCGGCCGCCACCTCGGGGGCGGCGAAGCCGACGGTGCCGATGAAGGTTCCGCGAGCCGTGAGCGTCTTCAACGCCGCGGGGTCGGCCGCCAGGCCGAGGTCGAGAAGTTTGAGCGCGGCGGAAGCATCGAACGAGAAGTTGGAAGGCTTGAGATCGCGATGAACGACCCCGCCCTCGTGAAGATGCGCGAGCACCGCTGCCGCGTCCCGGCCCACCCGAAGGGCGTCGTCGAGGGTGAGCGGACCGGCCCCCGCGACGCGGCTCAGAAGGTCCGGCCCCGGGAGCCACTCCAGAACGAGGAAGGGGGTTCCCTCCGTCTCGCCGGCGTCGAGAAGGCGGACGAGATGGGGATGCGGGTATCGGCGAAGGAGGTCTTCCTCGCGTCGGAAACGTTCCCGGCCCTCGGGAAGATCCGCCGGGTCGCGGGGGGCGAGGATCTTGATCGCCGTCGGGTCCCCCGCGGCATCCTCCGCGCGGTGGACCGCCCCCCACCCGCCGCGGGCCGTTTCTTCGACGAGCCGCCACCGTCCGAATCGTGCGGTCACGGGTTCTTCCGCCATCTTCGCGAATCCAGTCCGCGCCTCCGCATCAGAAACTGGAAGCGTGACCGCTTCATCCCCGCCTCGCGGGCGGCGCGGCTTACGCTTCCCCGGGCCCGGTCGAGCGCGGCCGTCAGGAAGGCCCGTTCCAGGTCGGCGACCAGCCGGCGTTTTCGCTCCTTGAGCTGCGCCGATGAAGCCGGCAGGTCCCCGCTCGTCGCCGGGGAGGCGGCGATCGTCTCCGGGAGGTGCTCGCGGCGGATGTTGCCCTCCCCCGCCATGATGCAGCAACGCCGGATGGCGCTTTCGAGTTCGCGCACATTTCCGGGAAAGTCGTACCGCTGCAGGCAATCGAGGACGCCGCGGGAGAGGAGGCTGAGCCGCCCGCTCTGGGGACGATGGACGCGGAGGAAGTGATCGGTGAGGAGCGGGATGTCCTCCCGGCGCTCCCGGAGCGGGGGGAGGTGAATGTTGATCACGGAGAGCCGGTAGAAGAGGTCCCGGCGGAAGCGGCCCTCCTGCGCCTCGATCGAAAGGTCCCTGTTCGTCGCCGCGAGGATGCGCACATCGACGCGGAGCGTTTTCCGCTCGCCCAGACGCTGGATTTCACCGAGCTGGATGAAGCGCAGAAGTTTCGCCTGGAGCGGCGCCGAGAGCTCGGAGATCTCGTCCAGTAAGAGCGTTCCCCCCTCGGCCATCGAGATCTTGCCCGGATTGTCGCGGACCGCCCCCGTAAAGGCCCCCTGACGGTATCCGAAGAGCTCCGCCTCGAGCAGGTCCGGCGGAATCGCCGCGCAATTCAGCGTGACCAGCGGTCGATCGGAGCGCGGCGAGTTCCGGTGGATGATCTGCGCGATCAGCTCCTTCCCGGTCCCGGTCTCGCCGGTGAGGAGCACCGGCGCATTCGTCGGCGCCACGCACGAGACCGCGGCGAGCGCCTTCTGCAGGGCGGGGCTCGTTCCGATCACGCTCTCGATCGCCGTGAGCCGCCGGAACTGTTCGCGCATCGCCCCGTTCGCGCGCTTCAGCTCGGCGAGGATGTTGGCCTGCCTCAGGGCCGGCGCGGCCTGCTGGGCCAGCAGGTCCACCCGTTGCGCGACTTCCGGCGTGAAGACCCGGGCCGGCTGACGGCTGTCAAGGTAGAGGACGCCGAGGACCACCCCGTCCGAGCGGAACGGAACGACCATGAAGGAGAGAATCCCCTGTCGCCGGACGCTCGAGTGTTCGTGGAGGGCGTCCCACTCGCGTACGTCCGCCACGAGGAGGAGCCGATCCGCCCGCACCGATTCGTCCATGACCCGCTGACTGAACTCCTCCCGGATGTGGTTCAGGTCCGTCTTTCCGAAGTCGCGCGCCCGAACCACCTCCAGCCGGTCGGGCGCCACCCTCTGCATGAGGAACCCGCGCTCCGCCCCGCTCAACTCCACCGCCGTGTCCAAGAGGCGCGTGAGCACGACCTCGATATCCAGCTCGGAGAGGATGGTGCTGACCTTGCGCGCCATGTCCTGGTAGGCGGCCAGTTCCGCCTGGAGGTCCCGGACGCCGCCGCGCAGGTCGAGGAGCGCATCGACAAGTTCCTTCGGCCCCACGGCCTCCGCCGCTCCCGGCTCGCGTAAGCTCCGGATCAGGCTGTCGATCAACTTGTCCACGGTCGTGGCTTCCCCCTCAGCCTTCAACTTGCGGCATCTGCCCCAACCGTATAGCATGCCGTAGTTAGCAGAGTCAATGTAAAGGCGACTTCCTGATACCGCTTCTCCCGTAAGGACTTGCTGCGATCTCGATGGGCTCCCGGGAGACGGTCAGGGGATTCCCGATGCCGCAGTCTTGTGGCAGGGATGGGGCACGTCCGCAATGCCGGAGCCATAAATAGTAGTGTACATAAAGTGTTATAACGACCACTTGATTCTGCACTGCGGCATCCCCTTCGCTCTCCCATAGGGGTTACTTCCAGCTGCGGGCCGGACATCTCGCGGAGGGGGAAGTTCAGCCCTGTCGGGCGGGGGGGCACCGGGTCCTCCCGTCCGGACAGGTCTTTCCGAGACACTGGGGGGGGTCGGTCCGGGGGAGGGATTCTCTCCGGAAGCCCGCACGGCCATGTGCGAGTCCTCGATCTACTCGATCTGTCCACGCTGCAGCTACTTCTCCACCGCGGACACCGACCTTTACTGCCCCACGTGCGGGGTCACCCTGACCTCCACCTGTCTTCGTTGCGGCGGTCCGATCCGCGATCCCTACGCCCTCTTCTGCCGGGCGTGCGGAACGCTTCAACGGCCGCCTGGCCCTTCCGCCGCGACGAAGGAACCCGCAGCCCGCAAGCGGGATCGCGCCAGGCCGTGAGAGGCGAGATCTCCACAGCCTGTGGGCGCGATGAACCGCAGAACAGACGGGCGGGGGCACCTGTCCGCCCCGCCACGCAGATGGCGGGCAGGCATTCGTGTGGCGGAAGCCCGGCCCCTGCGCTTCGCCTACCGGGATAGACTCTCAGCGCCCGACGGCATCGGGGCCCTCGACCGTCGCTTTCTCTTCGAGTTCGATGTCCGGCCGCTCGATCGGCACAGACACCTCAACCGTCTGATCCCCTCTCCGGAATATGACCCTCATCGCGTCTGCCCCCTCGCGCGCCGCCCTCATCCGGGCCGTCGTCCAGTCCGACCTCGTTCGGATCGGGGCGTGATCGGCGGACTCCACCCGGTCTCCCGCCTGCGGCCCGCTCCGGGTCGGTCCTTCAGGCGCCTCCGTCCGCTTCACCGTCAGACCATGCCGGACGCGATACCCGAACCTGCCGAAGAGCGCCTCGATCCATTCGTCCACCTCGCCTGTCGCGTCGTAGGTCGCGCGGATCCGCTCCAGGACGGCTTCCGCGTCCGGGGGGGGCGTCTCCTCTCCCTCGCCCCGCAGCCAGAGGGCGGCGAGCGCCTCGCTCTCCATCGGACGTTTGAGGAGCGGGCGCGCAAACCGCGCCGTCAGTTGCGCCACACGCTCCGGGCCACGCTTCCAGGCGCGCCGCAGGTCCTCCGCCGCTCCGGCGGAGTCGCCGAGGTTCGACCGCAGCAGTCCGCGGTACATAAGGGCATCGACATGCACCCATCGCCAGTGGGCATACGCCGTCCCCCCGGTCCACGACGACGGAAGTCCTTCCGCGATCAGGCGCTCTTCGCGCGCCGCCTCCGATTCGGAGAGCCGGACCGCGAGGTCGTACAGCCGGCGGGCCTCGTCACTCCTCCCCCAGACCTGGCGCCCGTTCGCCAGGAGCAGGTGGTCGAGCGCCGAAACCGCCGTGTAGGGAATCGGAACATCGGAGGTCCGTGGAGACCGAAACTCCAGACCGGCGAAGAGGACCGTCCCCCAGAACCCCGGACCGGAGTGACTGCCGGAACCGGAGAGCCCCACCCAGACCCGCCCGCCGCGGGGGGAAGACGCCGGGCCGGCCGCCTCGAACAACCCCGCCTTTCGGTCGTCGCGGTCCTCCCACGCGACCCGTCCGTAGAGACGAGAGGGGGATGGGAGCGGCTGGAGCGTGAGCCTGATGCGCCGGGGAAGCCCGCCGCGATCCTCCAGCAGGATCTGTTCGAACCCCCAGGCTGGGCCGTTCGCCACCAGCGTGACCCGACGACGGGGAAACGAGGTGGATCCCGAGGAACGGAATCCGATTTCGGCGGCTTCGTGAGTCGCCCAGTTAAACTGCTCGCCCGATACCCCGGACATCTTGACCCAGGGGGGTTCGTAGTGCAGGGAGAGGCCCACTTCGGTGGCCCAGTCAAGTGCCCCCGGTTCCGCCGTCGCGGAAATCTCCGCCCCGGGGCCGTCCATCCGGACCGCGGTGACGCAGAACTCCCGGGTGTCGGAAGACGAGGAGAAGGTCAGAGACTCGCCGTTGATGTGGACGGCGAGCGGCGAGGAGACGAGCCAATCGAGCGCCGCTCCGTCGGAACCGCAGAGCGCGAGGCGGGCGGGCAGAGCCTCGAGATCGCGCAGGCGCCGCTCCTCGACCCGGGCCGCGACTCGGGCCGAAGCGTCGAGCCCCGCGGACTGCCCCCGCAGGGCGACAAGGTCGGCTGCGATTCCCCAGCGACGCGCCTCGCAGAGCGCCTCGATCGGCGGAGTCAGGATCTCCGCCTCGCGACCCGGATGTTCCGCCGACGTTCGCTTCGCCGCTTCGCTGAGTTCCTCGTAGCAACCCAAGGCCGCGAGGCAGCGGCGAACCCCGCCGAAGATGTCCAGTGAGGTCGATCCCCGACCGGGCCGTTCGCCTACCCTTCGATACACCTCCAGTGCTTCCTCCCAGAGCCCCGCCTGCTCCGCGTCCCGAGCCGCGTCGAGCAGCGACCTCGTCACGGCCTCTTCTCCCTCCCCGGATCGATTCGGACTGCCTTGGCGGCGTCCGACCGCTGGCGGCGGCGGATCGCGTCGTCCCAGTCCGCGAATCAGCAGTCCCTGATCCGAAGAGAGGAGCAGTTCGTCTTCGCCGTCGCCGTCCAGGTCCGCGGCGCCGAGGTACGGAAGCACGGAGTCCGGGTGGGTGAACTTCACCACCGGGGTCCATAGCCCGGACGTCGACCGTTCCAGGACCGCGCCGCTCCAGGTTCTCGTCGCCGACGAGGCGGGTCCCGTCGCCGGAGGATCGTCTTTCCCGATCAGCCAGGCCTGCGGTCCTCTCCGTCCGCGGACGATGGCGGTCTTCCACAGGCCCGAGGAGATGTTCGCCCATTCCCCGGCCAGGACCGGCGTGAGTCCCATGCCTCCCTGGCCGTCCGGCCGCGCCGAGTACAGCCCCGGGGGGCGATACGTCTTGCGGAAGCGGTCTTCCCCCAGCAAGTGCTCCAACGGGCGAACCTGCTCCGGCTCCCAGAGAACGGCCGCGAGGATCTCCCACCCCTCGCCTCCCGGAACTTCGTCGGCGCTCCCGATCGTTCCGGCGGTCACCTGCGACCGGAGCACGAGCTTGTTTCCTCTCCACGCGTAGACCTGGAGGGCGTAGGCCCCCCACGGTCCCGCGCCCGCGATCGCCTCGGGCGTCCCGTCGGCGTCCAGGTCCTGAAGCAGAATCCGGGCCACGTCCCCGCGGGCGGGCGTGAGGCTGCGAAGCTCGAGCGCTGAGGCTCCGCGCCGCCAGGTGTAGACGCGAATCGACCTTTCGTAGGTGGCGGTGCCGAGGAGAATCTCCGGGTCTCCGTCGCCGTCGAGATCGCCCACCGCGAAGGGAAGGCGACCGATGGCGCTCGCGAGCGCCACGCCCGCCTGTTCCTCCAGCCGCCCCTCGATCGCCTTGAGAATGGAGAACCGACCCTCTGCGGCCGGCGTTCCCCCGGCGGCGAGGATCTCGGGCGCGCCATCCCCGTCTCTCCTGCCGGCCGTCCCCATCCAGGTCCGTGACCGCCACCGAGTTCGGGGAAAGCGCGACCTGAAGCCGTCCCGCGAGACTCGCGCAGAAATCACGATGTCGTTCCGCCTCGGAACGGAGGGCCTGCGGCAGGGGACCCGCGAGGGACCGCTCGATCCGCGCCAGTCCTTCGTCGCACGAGAGCAGCCCCTCTGCGGCGCGCCCGAGGAGATAATCGACCTCCGCGCGGAGGGATTCGGACGCTGTCTGCTCCCCGGCGCGGGTCAGGAGGGTCCGGGCCTGCTCGAACTCTCCCTCGTTCAATCGCTCCTCCGCCATGCGGACCAGGAAGGCCTCTTCGCCGTCGCGGCCGATCGCGGAAACATGGGCGCGGAACCGCTCGCGCAGGGCCTGTTTCCTCTCGCCCTTCCGTTCGAGCACCGACGCTAGGATGGCGTGGGCCTCGGGAACGGGGTGGCTTTCGGTCGTCACGGCGCCGAACTCCGACACGATCCGGCGCGCCGTCTCTTCCGCCTCCGTCAACGCCCCGTCGCGAAGCGCCCGCTCCGCCGATTCCATGAGCGAGTGCGACGTTCGCTCACGATCCGCCCTCGCCAGACGGTCCCTCCGGGCCCGCCACGCCTCGCGAAGGTCCGGATACGCCAGGCCGCCGGCGATCGCCAGAATGGCCGCCGTCAGCGGGACCACAACGTTTCGATGCCGCACCATCCGTCTCCAGGCCCGATACCCGATCGAGGGCGGACGCGCGCGGATCGGCTCGCCCTGGAGATACGCGCGGAGGTCGTCGCGGAGTTCGGAGGCCGTCGGGTAGCGCCGCGTCGCCTCCGGTCTCAGGCAGCGCTCGACGATCGTGACGAGATCGACGTGCAGGTCCGGCCTCAGGCGTCCGAGGCTTTCCACCTCGCCCGAGACGGCGTGCTGGAGGATCCGCCAGACGGTGTCGCCGGGATGCGGAGGCTTCCCCACGAGGAGGGCGTAGAGCGTGGCGCCGAGGCCGTACACGTCGGTCCCCTTCCCGATCCGCGAGACCGCGGCGCTTGCCTGCTCCGGCGCCATGTAGGCGGGCGTGCCGAACAGATCCCCGCTGCGGGTGAGCGTGCCCGGTCCCTCGACGCGGCCCGCCAGTCCGAAATCGACGACGACCACCCGGACGGAGCGGTCTTCACGGCGGGTGAGGAGGAGGTTCGCGGGCTTCACATCGCGATGGAGGATGCCGCGCTCGTGCGCGTGCGACACCGCGTCTGCGGCCTGGCCGATGATCTCCGCCGCCTCCCGCGGAGGGATCGAGCCGTCGCGGCGCAGGCGTTCCTCCAGGGACTCGCCCGGGAGATAGTCGGTGACGAGATAGGGCCGGCCGTCCTCGCGGCCGACGGAGTGGATCGCCAGCACTCCCTCGTGACGGAGCGCCGCCAGGGCCTGGGCCTCGCGTTCGAACCGGGCGGTGAGCTCCGGCCGTTCCCCCAGCCAGGGCGGGAGGACCTTGATGGCGACTTCGCGACGGAGCGCCGGATCGCGGGCGAGGTAGACCTCCCCCATCCCGCCCTGTCCGAGGCGGCGGACGAGTTCATACGGTCCGAGGCGCGGGAGGGGCTCGGACGGCAATCGAGGGGGGGACGCCGCTCCGTCCGGCGCTCCGGGTGGAAGCGGTGTCCCCTTGATGACCGTGGGGTCCGTCTGCTGTAGGGCCGCCCCTTGCGGGCGGCCGTGCACCGGAGGGGGATGCGGTGCAGCACGCAATTCCGCCATGGCCCGCCCCACCTCCTCCGCGCTCCGGGGCCGATCCCCCGGATCGATCTCCAGCAGCGACCGTACGATGGCTGAAAGCGACGGCGGGATCCCGGGCCGAAGAAGCGACGGCGAGGGAGCGGTGTCGCGCGCCTGACGGCGAAGGACGGTCCGGTCCGTCGTGCCGTCCAGCGGCGGACGAGCCGTGAGGCACCAGTAGAGGACCGTCCCGAGTCCATAGAGATCGGAAGCCGCCGTCGCGGACTGGCCCGCCGCCACCTCGGGGGCGGCGAAGCCGACGCTGCCGAGGAAGGCGCCGGGGGCCGTGAGCCCGGCGGGCGACTCCGGATCGGTGGCGAGGCCGAGGTCGAGGAGTTTCAGGCGGCCGGACTCATCGAGCGAGAAGTTCGATGGTTTGAGATCGCGATGGAGGACGCCCCGGCCGTGGAGGAAGGCGAGGACCCCGGCCGCCTCCGCGCCCCATCGCAGGACATCCTCGATCGCCTGCGGACCGGAGGCGCGGACCCGCTGATGGAGATTCGGCCCGGGGAGCCACTCCAGGGCCAGCCAAGGAGGGTCGGCATCGGGGTCGGAATCGAGACACGAGACCAGATGGGGATGTTGCAGTCGCCGGAGGAGCGACGCCTCGCGCCGGAATCGGGTTCGCGCCTCGTCGGTCTCCCGGGGTGAGGAGGGGACGTTCAGAAGTTTGATCGCGGCCGTCCGCCCGTCCGAATCCGATCCGCGATGGACGACGGCCCATCCCCCGCGCGCGATCTCCTCGTGCACTCGCCAGCGGCCGCGGAGGAATCCAGGAGCGGATTCATGGGACCACACGGAAGCCCTCGAGACGCGCGATCTCCGCGAGCCGGGTGTCCAGGCAGACCAGTTCCACGCTCAAGGAATCCTCGTAGGAGACGGTTATCGCCGCGGCCAACTGCAGGGCGTCGGCGGCCCGCAAAGGGTGGAGGCGGAGAAGCCTCCGCGCCCGCTGAGCCACGGCCTCCACCTGGACGACCTGCCGCGTCTTTGTCCAGAAGGCGTCGAACTCGACGAGCGCGGCCTCCGCGACTTCCCTTCTCAAGGCGCCCTCCCGAATCAGTCGGCAGAGGGCGGAGGTGAACTCCACCCCGCTCAGCACCCACGCGATCGCTTCGGGATCATCCCCATAGAGACGTCGGACTCGCCGGGTAGAGGGCTGGCCGACAAAGAGGGGGACGATGGCCGAAGAGTCCCAGAATCTCACCGGTCCCCCCGTTCATCGACGAGGGCTTGGACGGCATCCGCCCGGCACACCGGCGCGGGGCGACGGAGGAAGTCGGTGTATGGCTTTCCCCGGAACGCGGTAATGATCCCGTCCCTTTCGAGGCGGTCGAGAAGTCCTGGAGAGGCGGCACGCTCGACCGGCAGGCCGGTGAGGATCGCCGCGGGGATGGATCGGTCGCGGACTTCGATCGTTTCCCCGCGCCGGACGAGACGCAGATAGTAGCTCAACCGGTTCTTCAACTCTGTGACGCCGACGCTTCTCATGAAGGCCAGTCTAGCCCGATTGACCAGGGGTGTCAAGCCTTTCCCCGCGTCCACCTCCGGGACGGGATCTCGTGCTTCTTCATCAGGAACTGGAACCGGGAACGCATCATCCCGGCCTGGCGGGCCGCCTCGCTGATGTTTCCCTCCGCCCGGTCCAGCGCCCGGAGGAGGAAGGCCCGTTCCAGCTCCGTGGACAGCCGGCGCTTCTCCCGCTTCAGGTCGCCGGCCTTGTCCGGCAGCGGGCGCGTCACCCCGGGACGGGTCCGCATCGCCTCCGGCAGGAGGTCGAGCCGGAACGACCCCTCCCCGCCCATGATGCAGAGCCGTCGGACGGCGCTCTCCAGTTCCCGGACGTTTCCCGGATAGTCGTAGGACTCGAGGGCGCGGAGCACCTCCCGGGGGATCTTGCTGACCCGCATCCCCTTGCCGCCGTGCGTCCGCAGGAAGTGCTCCACGAGAAGCGGGATGTCCTCGCGACGGTCGCGGAGCGCCGGGAGCGCGATGTTGATGACCGAGAGCCGGTAGAAGAGGTCCTCCCGGAATCGCCCTTCCCTCACCTCGCGGGAGAGATCCTTGTTGGTGGCCGCCAGGACGCGGGTATCGACCTTGATCGCGCGTTCCTCTCCGATCCGCTGAAGTTCGCCGTACTGGACGAAGCGGAGCAGTTTCGCCTGGAGCGGCGGGGCGAGTTCCGAGATTTCGTCGAGGAAGAGGGTGCCTCCGGCCGTCTGGGCGATCTTGCCGGTGTAGTCGCGCACGGCGCCGGTGAAGGCCCCCTCGCGGTAGCCGAAGAGTTCGCTCTCGAGGAGGTTCGCCGGGATCGCCGCGCAGTTGAGGGTGACCATCGGCAACCCGGAGCGGGGGGAGTTCCGGTGGATAATGCGGGCGACGAGTTCCTTCCCGGTCCCGGTTTCGCCGGTGATGAGGACCGGGGCGTTCGAGGGGGCCACGCAGGCCACGGCGGTGAGGGCCTGGCGGAGGGCGGGACTGGCGCCGATGACGCTCTCGATGTCCACCATCCGCTGGAACTGGGCGCGCAGTTCGCCGTTCGCGCGCTTCATGTCGGCGAGGAGATTGGCCTGCCGGAGCGCCGGCGCCGCCTGCTGGGCCAGCAGTCCCACCCGCTGCGAGAGGGCCGGCGTGAACATCCGGGCGGCCTGGCGGGTGTCGAGATAGAGCGCCCCGAGCACCACCCCGTCCGAGCGGAACGGGACCACCATGAACGAGACGATCCCCTGCCGGCGGACGCTCGAGTGCTCTTCCAGCCCGTCCCACTTCGTCACGTCCGCGACGAGAAGGAGTCTCCCCTGTCGCACCGCTTCCTCGACCAGGCTGCGGCTGAACTCCTCCTGGACGCAGTCCAGATCGGCCTTCTTGAAATCGCGGGCGCGGACCACCTCGAAGGTGTCCGGGGCGTTCTTCTGGACGAGGAATCCGCGCTCCGCCCCGCTCAGGTCCACGGCGGCGTCGAGGAGTCGGGTGAGGACGAGGTCGACATCCATCTCGGAGAGGATGCCGCTGACCTTTCTCGCCATCTCCTCGTAAGCGTCGCGTTCCGCCTTGAGGTCCCGGATGGAGGAGCGGAGACCGAGGAGGGCATCGAGCAGGGCGGGCGGCGCACCCTTCGGCCCGGCCGCGTCCCTGATCTTGCGCATCACGTCGTCGACGATGTCGTCCATGGGAGAGCCACGAGAAGGCACAAGCTGCGAGGCTGCCGCATTGTCATCCTGGGCTCAGAGCCTGAGAATAAATACGCCGACGTGCGAGGCGCCAGATTGTCATCCTGAGCCCTGCCCGCCGGAGCCTGCCCTGAGCGTGCCGAAGGGTCTGGCGGGCAGGGCGAAGGATCACCAGTACTGGAGCGGGTTTGGCGCATACGCTGGTGATCCTTCGCCTCTGCCTGCGGCCGAGGCTCAGGATGACAAGGCGGCAACCTCGTACGATCGCGCTTCGACTCACACCTGCACCCCCCGCGCGTCGCTACTGATCATTGCATTCGCCACACTCTTATGACACTCCCGCTTTCCCGTGTCAAGGACCTGAAGCACTGTCACAAGAGCCGTCGGACCCGGGGGATGAGCCTGACGCTTCGCGAACGGCGCACCCCCATCGTTCCCGGAGCCTGCAACTTCGCGATAGCACCCTTACCATGAAGTGAGAACCGACGATCTCTCGCAAGTGGTCTCGCCAGGAGTACGTCCGGCGAAACTGACGTGGCCGCCAGGCGAGGCATGCGCTTCGCTCGCATTACCGCGAACTTGCCGTGGTACCGTCACGGGAAGGGGATCGGGAGCACCCCGTGACGCGAGGGGAAGGTCATCAGGTCGGGGTTTCTCTGACGACTCGTGTCATTCCGAGCGACGGGCCTCTGTCCGGCCCGACGCGAGGAGTCTGGCCGCGGCGTGTCACGCCGTGGGCCGTCCCCATTCCCGGTTTGCCGGATGGCCCGCCCGGCCCGGATTCCAGGAGCGTGGCGGAGAGGGTTCTCGATGTGTGCCCCCCTGCTCTACTCCATCTGTCCCCGGTGCTCGTACTTCACCGTCGGTCGCTCGGAGCAGATGCACTGTCCCACGTGCGGGCTGACGTTGACCTCGCGCTGTCGGCGGTGCGGGACCGACGTCCCGAACCCGTACGCGGTCTTCTGCATGGTGTGCGGGGCGATCTACCGGTTGCCGTTGGAGGGGGGTGAAGGAGGCGTGCCGAGCCCCGAACGCGAACCGGGTCATCCCGCGGCGTCGGGGTAGCGCAATCTGTTGGTAGTTCGCCCGCGAGGGCGTCGTTCGTAGTGCGCCCGTCAGGGCGCCGTTCGTAGTGCGCCCGTCAGGGCGCCGCTCGTAGTGCGCCCCCCGGCCGTACGCCGGAGACACGCGGGATCTTGAAGCACCATCCATCCCCTGAGGAGGAACCCATGCGGAACATTCGCCTGATGACCGCCGCCGTCCTCTGCGCCCTCTGCGCCTCTGCGGTGTCCCTCCGGGCCCAGGCCACGAGCCGCCAACTCCTCAACCTGCAGGGGAGGCTCACCGACAACTCCGGTTCGTGCCTCACCGGCACCTACTCGTTCACGCTGGGGATCTTCAGCGTGTCGAGCGGAGGGGTCGCCCTCTACTCGGACACGCAAGCCACGGTGCCCGTCACGAGCGGCATCTACAACATTGAACTCGGGGCCGGCACGGGCGGGGCGATCCCTGCCTCGGTCTTCAACGACCCCGATCTCTACATCGAGATCGCGATCAACGGCGAGACCCTCACCCCGCGCACCCATCTCACCAGCGCTGCCTTCGCCTTCAACGCCGACTCCCTCGACGGGCTGGACTCGACCGCGTTCGCCCCGGCGACGGGCTCGGCGAACTACGCGCCGTCCGCCGGCTCCGGGACGTATGTGGCGAAGGCGGGGGACACGATGACCGGGGCGCTGGCGCTGCCTGCGGACGGCCTCACCCTCGGGACAAACCAACTGGTGGCGGCGGGCGGGACGGTGATGGTGGGGACGTCCACGGTAGACCCTGGCGCCCCGCTGCAGGTGGCCGCAAGCGGGGGCGGGAAGTACGTCCACTTCAAGAACGCGACCGGCGGAGTCCCCTACGGCTTCCGTCTCACGGCGCCGGACCGCGACTGGATCCTGATCGCGAGCGAGGCGGGCACTCCGGCGGGCAGCCTGTCTATTCTGGACAACACGGCCAGCACGGCGCGCCTCGTGGTGGACACGGCCGGAAACGTGGGCATTGGGAACAACTCCCCCGCGGCGAAGCTCGACGTCGCGGGGACCGGCAACTTCACCGGCACCGTCTCCGCCGCCGCTCCGACGGCGGGGGGGCACCTCGTCACGAAGACGTATGCCGATGCGACGTACGCCCCCGTTGGCGGCGCGGCGGGCTATCTGTCCGGAGGCGGCGGTTCCATGTCGGGACCGCTCTCGATCACTTCAAATGCCTCGTCCGGCGCCTGGGCGTCCACGTCCACTACGGGCGCGCCTCAGAAGCGAGTCGTACCCACGGCGACTTGGACCGGCTCCAAGATGATCATCTGGGGCGGAATCGATAGCCTGGCCGGCACGGATCTCGACACGGGCGGAGTCTACGACCCGGCCACGGACGTCTGGACGGCTACATCCACCACGGGGGCGCCGACCAAGCGCCGCGCACATCGGGCGGTGTGGACGGGAAGCAAGATGATCGTCTGGGGCGGCCAGGACGACGACAGCGCCCCCATCTCCCCCGTTCGCAAGAACGACGGCGGAATCTACGACCCCGCCACAGATACGTGGACGGCCACAAGCACGACCGGTGCGCCGACGAACCGGGACTCGCATACTGCGGTCTGGACCGGCACAGAGATGATTGTGTGGGGCGGAGACCAGGGCGGCGGGTCGTTCACCAACACCGGCGGGAAGTTCGATCCTGTTGCAAACACATGGACGGGCATCAGCGCGACAGGCGCGCCGGTCGGCCGCATGAACCACTTCACGGTTTGGACCGGATCGAAGATGATCGTGTGGGGCGGAAACGACCCGGGCGGGACCAACTACAATACGGGAGGCGTGTACGACCCGTCGACCGACACATGGACGACGACTTCAACAACCGGGGCGCCCGCCGCGCGAGGGGAAGGGACTGTTGCCCTGTGGACGGGAACACGAATGTTGGTCTGGGGCGGGGGGGCGAGCGGAGGAAGTCCGGCGTACGGCGACGGGGCCGCCTACGACCCCGTCACAAACACCTGGACTCCCATCTCCGCGGTCGGGGCCCCCTCGGCGCGGATCTATTCGCTGGGCGTCTGGACGGGCGCCCAAGTGATCGTCTGGGGCGGGAACGATGGTGCCGGTTCCACTCTCAGTGACGGGGCCGCCTACGATCCCGTGACGGACACGTGGATGGCTCTCCCGACATCGGGCGCACCCGCCGGTCGAAGTTCTCACAGCGGCGTCTGGGCCGGAACGCGAATGATCCTGTTCTCGGGAACGACGAACACACTCGGCTCCGGGCTGACCACCACGGGCGGACGTTTCTCGCCCGGCGGGACCGGTCTGAACGTCGCCGACAACGTCTCGATCGGCGGCACACTCGCTGTCGGCGCCACGCTCACGGCGGGGAGTCTCAATGTCACGGGGAGCACCTCGTTCGCCGGTACTGTCTCAGCCGCCAATCCGACGCTCGGGACGCATCTCGTGACGCGCAACTACGCGGACACGAACTACGCCTCGGCGGCCGGGTACGTGGCCAAGGCGGGGGACACGATGACGGGCATGCTCACGGCCGACGGCGGAGTAGGCTCCTCGGCCGCCACAACGCTATCTATCGATTCCGGTACGACAGGCACGTTGAACATCGGGACAGGCGACAGTGCCAAGACGATCAATATCGGCACCGGCTCGACGACGGTCCAGGACATCGCCATTGGCAACGGCGGCGCGGCCGACGCAAACTTCATCCGGATCGGCTCGGTCGGCGGGGCCTCGACCATTCTCGTCGGAGACACGCTGGGCTCGTCGTCGACGAACATCCGGTGCGGCACGGCGGGCGGCTCGATCACGATCGGCGAGTCGGGCGCCGCGGCCCAGACGCTCAACCTCGGGACCGGCACCTTGGCGGACACGATCAACGTCGGGACCAGCGGCGCGGACACGATCACGATCGGCAACGCCTCGGCCACAAGCGTCTCCATCACCGACGACAATTGGAGTGTGACGGCCGCGGGCACGGCCACGTTTGCCGGCACCGTCTCCGCCGCCGCCCCGACCTTGGGCGGCCATCTTGTCACGAGAACGTACGCAGATGCCACGTACGCTCCCATCTCCGGAGGCGGGAACTATCTCGCCAAGGGGACCGCCGATACATCCAGCGCTTCGGTGGCAGGCATCCTGTATGACTTAGCCAACACTGACGGTGGAGCGACCGCCGGGATGCGGGTCCACAGTGCGGCGGGGAACGGCATCACGGCCCAGGTCACGGCCGCCCCGCTGGCGCCCTACGCCTCCCGAACCGGCGTCTACGCCGTGGTTGACGGAAGCCAGTCGCACGGCCTCTTTGCCCGGAACCAGGGCGGGGGAGGAGCCGGAACGGGCCAGAACGGCGTCACCGCCTGGACCGAGGCGGCCGCCGTGGCGGGGAGCAACTACCATGCGGTGGAGGGTTATGCGGCGCAGACCGCAACGGCCAACCGGGCCGCGGGGGTCGTGGGCTATAACGGCACGGGGTTCACCTGGCCTTCGGGCTTCTTCGGCGTCCTGGGAGTGACGAACAACGCGGGCGGCGTGGCGGGGCACTTCGAGCACACGACGGGCGGGACGGCGCTGGAGGTGGTAGGGACGATGAAGGTGACGAGCGCGACTCCGTCCCCCGGGCTCTTCATTCGAAGCGAGGACACGAATTTCCCTCAAGGCGTCCTGCGATTGGTCCGAACGCGGTCCAGCGCCACCGCCCCCGGCGCGGGGTTCGGGCCGCAGATCAAGTTCCAAGCGGAGGGCTTCACCGACAACGACTACGATCTGGACACGTCGATCATCGAATCGGGATGGGAGGTGCCGCAGACGAACAACACCACCGATCGGGACGGGTTCGTCTCCTTCTGGACGATGCTGGACAGCACGATCGGCGAGAAGGCGCGCATCACGTCGGCCGGCAACATGGGGATCGGCACGGCATCCCCCGCAGCCAAGCTGGACGTGGCGGGGACCGGCAATTTCACCGGCACCGTCTCCGCCGCCGCCCCCACCGCGGCGGGGCATCTGGCGACGAAGGGGTATGTCGACACGACAGCAGCCAATACGGTTCCCACTGGTTCGGTGGTGTTCAGCCAGAGCGCGAACGACGCCGGCCTCATCGCAAACGGTTTTGCGCGCGTTGACGGATCTGTCAGCCTTAGCACCGGTTCCTGGTCGGCCACCACCACCACCGGTGCACCCACGAATCGGTCACAGGCAACGGCTGTCTGGACCGGCACGAAGTTGCTGGTGTGGGGGGGAATTGACAACGCGACGGGTCTGGATCTTGACACCGGCGCCGCCTACGACCCTGTGGCAAACAGCTGGACCGCGATCACAACGACGGGGGCGCCCACAAAGCGACGTGGACACTCGGCCGTGTGGACGGGAAGCCGAATGATCATCTGGGGCGGTCAAGATGACGACGCTGCTCCTATCGCGCCAGTACGCAAGAACGACGGCGGCGTCTATGACCCTGTCGGCGACAGCTGGTACGCGACGACCACAACGGGGGCGCCGGCGAATCGCGACGATCATTGCGCGGTGTGGACCGGTTCCGTCATGGTCGTCTGGGGCGGCGACCTCGGTGGAGGGACCTTTGCGAACACCGGAGGCAAGTACGATCCCGGAACAGGGCCTGGGACCGACTCGTGGACCGGATCCACGACCACCGTCAACGCACCCACGGCGCGCTTTGGACCGCGCGCCGCATGGACCGGTTCGCGTGTGTTCGTCTGGAGCGGAACCAACCCGGGCAACACCATCTACTACAATACTGGCGGCCTGTATGATCCCGTCGGCGACTCATGGACGACGACAAGTGTGGATGGGGCACCTGCGGGTAGGATGAACCCGTCCTGCGTCTGGACGGGCAGTCGCATCCTTATCTGGGGAGGGGATTCTGCGACGCCCGCGCACGGAGATGGCGCCCTGTATGATCTTGCCACTAATGCTTGGACGCCCATGTCGAGTGCAGGGGCGCCCACCGCGAGAACGAGGCATGGAATCGCCCAGACAGTTCCCGGCGTCTGGACGGGGACAAACCTCCTCGTGTGGGGAGGATGGGATGGCGGGGCGACGGTAGGTACGGGAGCCAGCTACAACCCCGCGACGGACTCATGGACGGCACTCGCTGCCACGGGGGCTCCCGCTGCCCGGAGCGATCATGTGGCCGCATGGTGCGGCGATCGAATGGTGGTCTGGTCGGGCACGACGGACGGGTTGAGTTCCGGGCTGACGACCACCGGTTCGAGGTACTCCCCGGTCGGAGTGGTTCTCTACCCGTATCAGAAGTAGCCGGACCGCGGCCCGTGGTCCGAGGCCCGGACCGTATCTTGAGTTTTTAGAGGATTGGGAGCGCGGCTTGACGATGGGCTCGGCCATCCTCGGCGCCTTTTCGCACCCCCATCCCAGGGAGGCGACAACGGAAGCAGCAACGGAACAACAACAGTGCGCCCTTACGGGACGCACTACGGAACGCCGGGTGACCGCTTGTAGTGCGTCCCGGAAGCCGCAGCCCTGAGTCCTTCGGCAGGCTCAGGACAAGGCTTGCCGAAGGGGGCGCGTTGTTTCTGTTGTGACGCGAGCGATTCGCCAGGACCGTGTCTCTGTTTATGTGTCGGTCGGAAGTCCGGACCCGGATTCGGGCCGTATCTTGAGTTGTACGAGGTTACCGCCCCTGTCATCCTGAGCGAAGCCCCGCCATCCGCTCGGCGGGCTTCGCTCAGGATGACAACGTCAGGGGCGGTAACCTCGGACCTTGAGTTTTCAGCGAAGTCGGAAGTAGTCCTCGACGCTCAGCCCGGCGTCGCGGAGGGTCCCGTGGAAGGTGCCCGTGGGGAGATCTCGCGTGTGGCGCCAGACCGTGATGATCTGGTCTCCGCGCCGGAGGACGGTGTGCCGGGGGCCCTCTCTCACCAGGGTGAAGCCGACTTTCTTGAGCACCCGGATGAGATTCCGCGCCGTGTCCGTCATCGAGCGATCTCGATGGTCTCGAGGACCGCCCCCTTGAGAGTTTCTTCATACGCCTGGAGGTAGAGGGCGACCGCCTCCTTGATGTTGCTCATGGCTTCGCCCCGTGTGCGGCCGCCGCTGTGGCAACCGCGCAGTGTGGGGCATTCGGCGGACCAGAGGCGCGTAGCGGGGTCAGGGTACACGATTACCGGGAGAGAGAGGGTCCGGCGCTGTCTTGAAGGGCGGGAGCGCGGGCGCCCTGCGGAGTTGGCTGGCATCGGCGTTCCTCTTGGGGGAAGACGCTTGACGCCGGGTATTCTAGCACGCAGGCTCCGGGCGATCAAGATCGGGCCGACGAGGTGATCGGACCGTGGCCCGTGGCCCAAACCTCATCTTGAGTTTTCAGTTTCCGTCGGGGCGAGGGGCGCGTCTTGACGATGGGCTCGGCCATCCGTGGCGCCTTGCCGCACCCCCATCCCGGGGAGGCGACGACGGAAGCAACGACGGAAAAACAACAGTGCGCCCTCCCGCCTTCGCCCTTCCTCCTCCGCCCTGCGGGCTACGGAGGACAGGTCGGGCTATGGCGGGCAAGTACGGGACGCACTACGGAACGCCGGGTGACCGCTTGTAGTGCGTCCCCCGCCACACGCAAGGCGGGCAGGCGTAAGGGCGCGTTGCCTCCGTTGTGATGGACCGCGGGACCGACCGTGGCTCGGACCGCATCTTGAGTTCTTGGTTTCTGTGGACGCGAGTGCCTCAGGCAGGCCCGGCACTGGGAGCGTCGGCCGCCCGCGGAGCGTGTCCATGAAGGAAGAGGCGCGAGACGACGCGGACAGCATGGGGGCTACAGGAGGCGGCGAAGTCGTCGACGGTGAGTCCGGTGTCTTCGAGAATCGACTTCAGGGTCCGGCGCTCGATCGCACGGCCTGCCTGTCTCGGAACGATGGTGTGCCGGCCGTCCGAATCGCGTCGCCAGACCTCGTGGCTCCCCTTGGCGCGGCGATAGAACACGAATCCGATCTTGCGCAGAACCTGGAGCACCTCTACGTCCGTGACGGCGGGAAATCGCTCGCCCATCTACAGCGCCTTCCCGAGCGGGACCGGGATGGCCGACGTGACCCCGTCAGCGGATGAACGTGACGCGGACCCGCGATCCGAACCGGCCGAAGTCCGGGTCCGCCGTGAGCACGTGGCCGTGCAGGTGTGCCGCGGTGGCGGCCACGATGGAGTCCAGCAATCCAACGCCCGCCGCCACGGACCATTCGGCCGAGAGAAGCGCGACGGAACGGTCGAGCGGGGCGACGGCGATCGGCGTGAGGAGCAGATGGTCGATGGCGCGCGCGGCCTCCGGCGCCGGAAGACTGCGCAGGAGCCGGCGATGGATCTCCGCCAGGGTGACCGGGGAGACCCATCCCTCCGTGCGCCCCGCCTGGCAGTTCCGGAGATCGGCCTTCACCCGGGCGCTTCCGGGTTCGGCGAGAAGGTACGCCAGCACGGCGGAGGCGTCAAAGACGACGGCGTCGGACGCGGTCTTCACGGCGTCGCTCCGCGATGAAATCGGCGACTGTGCCCCCGCCCCTCCCGCGGAGGATTCCCTCGATCGCGGCCACCGGGTCGGAGGCCATCGGAATGATCACGATGCGGTCCTTTCCTTCGGCGGCCACCTGCACCATCTGCCCGGGTTCGAGACCGACCGATTTGCGGACCCCGACCGGAATGACCACCGCCCCCTTGGAGGATGTTCGTACTCGATCCATGAGGACCAACTTCCTTGCGAAAGTATGACCGACGCTTGAATGTTACACGTTGCCCCAGGTCTTCGTCAAGGGCTCATTCCCGGGGCGAGGGTCGTCTGCGCCTCAAGAGTCCCCTCAGGAGCCTCCCATGACTCGCCCTTCTACCATCGTCCTCTCCCTGACCGTCGCCCTTCTCTGGGCGGGCGCGGCCGGACCCGCGTCGGCGCAGTCCGCCTCCTCGGCGACGTACCAGATTC
>JACPTZ010000082.1 GCA_016192525.1 Planctomycetota bacterium | reverse complement strand
GTAGCACGTGCTACGGGGCGAAGGATCACCAGCGTGTGCGGTTCGCGGACTCCGACGTTGGCGATCCTTCGCCCAGCCGGCCAAACGCCTGTCCGCCATACGTGTGGCGGAGCGGCCGGCTGAGCTCAGGATGATAATGCGGTAACCTCGCACATGCAGAGAACCGGTCGGCACCCGCCCCTAATTTCCGATCGTCTTCAGCAGAGCCTCGGCCCGATCATGACCGAGCGACCGGGCGCGTTCGGCCTCGGGTCGGGCGGAGGCCCTGTCTCCCATCAGGAAGAAGGTCAATGCCAAATTGTAGTGCGCGGCGGCATCGTCCTCCTTCAGCGAGATGGCCCGGCGGGCCTCGGCGACCGCCTCCGGGTACCGCTTCGCCTCGGCATAGGCCCGGGCGAGGTTCTTGGAGGCCTCGAAGGCCTTGCGATCCAGCCCCACCGCGTGTTCCAGTTCGCCGATCGCCTCGTCGCAACGCCCCTGCTCGACCAGCATGAGCCCGAGGTTGCTCCGGATCCGCACGTTCGCCGGCTCCTCGGCGAGCGCGGCGCGGTACGCCTTCTCGGCCCCGACGAAATCGCCGAGGGCCTTCTTCGCGTTGCCGAGTTCGCCCTGGGCGTCGACGAACCAGGGCGCCTCAAGGACAACCCCCTCGAGGGCGTGCCTTGCCCAGATGAACTGACCGAGCTTCGCCTGGGTCAAGCCCGAGTGGTAAAGGGCCTCCAAGTCACCGGAGCGCAGCCTCGCCTCGAGTGCAAAATAGCCGCAGGCCGTTCGCTGATCACCAAGGCTGGCCTCCCTCAGTCCCAGGTTCAGGTCGTAGCGATAGAGACGAGGCAACGGGTCCAACACCGCCAGCGCATAAGAGAGAAGAGACAGCACGCCCGCCAGCGGGATCATGGGCAACCGATATCTGCCGCAGACCGCACCGGCAGAGGTTGCGACGCCATACCCGATCACCACCAGGGCGAGCAAGACCGAATTGCGGCTCCCCAAGAGTCGCGGGAGAGAGACGGCTGCGCACGCCAGCAAGATGCCGAAGTCAACCAGTACCGGAAGGCCGCACCCTCCGCGCTGAATGCGTGTGGAAACCGGGTCCTGTGCGTCTCGCGGGCCGTGAGGCACGTGTCGCGTTTCAAGACCCCAGACCAGGCACCTGAGGGGATCTGTGAGACCCGCCTCCCACTCCGCCGGGGCAAGGTCGAAGCTCGGGTCCGTTTCATCCGCCGAGCACAAGAGGAGGGCTTTCTTGCCGAGCAGTCTCAGCGCCTCCCCCGGGTGCTCCCTCCAGAACTCCCGGACGCGCTTCATGAAGAACGCGTTCTGCTGACCGGGCGTGGTGGCGCCGGCGAGACGGGCTTCGCGCACGATCGAGTCGAACGCGATCCCGGGCGGCACATCCGTGAACCCGCTCGCGCCGGGGCGGTTGCCGAGATAGAGATTCAGGCCGCCATTCGCCTGCAGGAGGACGAATTCGCCGCAGGCGCCGTAGTGCTCGATCTCGACCGGGACGATGGGAATGGCCGTGCCCAGCGAGAGGAGACCCACCGCCGCCCATCGCCGGCCGCGGGAGGCCATGCCGCTCCAGCGCGGAACGAGAATCCAGAGCGCCAGGACCGGGACGACGAAAACCCAGTTCGGACGGGTAATCGCGGACAGACCTGAAAACAGCCCCGCGGCGAGCCACCAGACTCCACGAAATCGACCAGGTGCGGCGGCTGCTCCTGGGGAGGTACCCGACTCACTGAAGTCTCCCGCTCGTCCTGAGCGAGGACGCGGCTCTGTTGCCGCGCCCGAGTCGAA
Organism: Planctomycetota bacterium; assembly: GCA_016192525.1. GTDB lineage: Bacteria > Planctomycetota > MHYJ01 > JACPTZ01 > JACPTZ01 > JACPTZ01. The sequence goes on along the minus strand of JACPTZ010000082.1, from coordinate 7,800 downwards.
GGGCGGGAGCGCAACTGGATCCCCCGTCCGTCCTTCGACTCGCCCGCTTGCTGCGGGCTCGCTCAGGACGGACGGGCCTCCCGAAACACGCCGCGACCCTTCGCCCAGTCCCGCCGCCCGCGCCACCGCGCAGAGGCACGCCACATTGAGCGCCACGACGAGCGTCTCGCACAACTCGATCCCGGTGTAGGCCACGAGCGGCCCGGCGAAGGCCGTGAGCACGCCCGCGATCCGCCCGGCCCGATCTCCGAAGCAGCGGCGTCCCAGCGCGTAGGTCATCCCCACCGTCAGCGCGCCGATCCCGGCCTGACAGAGATAAACCCCGAGAAAGGACTCCGTCCCCGCCCACATCGCCGCGAGCACGAAGGGATAGAACGGGCCGTGGATCGGCACATGGGACCACCCCCACCGTCCGGCCCGGATCCGCTGGGCCCAGTCGTGATACTCGGACGCATCGACGAGCGGGAAGTCAAAGAAGGGCGAGCCCTGGAGCCGCCAGACAAATACGGCGCGGACGAGGAAGCCGAACGCGACAAGGCCGAGCCACCAGGCCCAAAAGACCCTCGGCGGGGAAAGACCGGGCGCCCTTTCAGTGGCGGGGACCGATGACGGTACAGGCGCAGGGGCGGGGACCGGCCGGTCCTCACGCTTCTCGGGATCACTCATCGCCCGGGATTCTATCAGTCCCGTTGCCGTTCCTGCAACGATGAGGCCGGGACCCGCCCGGCGGCGGTGCTCCCCCGGATTCCCTTGATCCTTCCGCCACACCCCCTACAATCCCGGTCCATGCTCCCGCTCAGGATCGGTCCCCCTGTGGCCGCGACCCCCTCCGGCATCGTCGAGGGATGGCCCGAACTCTCGACCCTGTTCAACGCGAGCGAATCCCGGTCGGCGCCCAACTCACCGACATCAGACGCCGCCCAACTTGTCGGCCCTCCGGCCGCGGGGGTCGGGGAGCGCGCCCGATTCGTTCCCCTCGCCGGCCGACTCCTCCTCGCCGCGGCGGAGCGCCTGCTCGCCCGGGACCGGGCGGCCATCGACGCGGCCCCGCCGGAGCGCCGCGCCATCGCCCTCGCCATCGGCAGCGCAGTCTTTGACGCATGGGCCGAGTCGCTCGACGCCCTCGACGCCCATCCGCTCGGCAGCCCCGGACTCTTCCCCTTCACCCTCCCGAACGTCTCGACCACCCTCGTCGCGCGCGTCCTGCAGATTCGTGGTCCCTCATCGACTCTCTCGACCTGCGGTCCATCAGCCTCGCTCGATGCCCTGGCGCAGGCCTCCGCCTGGCTGGCCCTGGGCGACGCCGATCTCGTCTGCGTCGGCGCCGTCACGACCGGCGGCAGCGCCGCCACCGGTAGATTCTCGGAAGACTGGCCCGTCGTTCCGGAGGGTCGTCGACGCCCGCTCGCCGTGCTGGCCCTCGCGCATCCCGCCGGCGCGGAGGGAGGGACGCCGCCCGGGTCCCGCACCCTTTCCGCGTTGGCGCGAATCCGTTCCCCGGGCCCGCCCGATCCGGTCGATCCCGCGCCCGGCGAGGAGATGAGGGTATGGCGGATCCTCTCCGGCGCCCCGGAGGCGAACCCCGTGGTCCTTAACCCGGACTATTCATGAATCGATCGCGACTCCCGTGGGAATGCCGGAGAACTCAGTCCGCCCGCCCTGAGCGAGGGGCCGGCTGAGCGAAGGATCGCCAAGATCGGAGTCTGCGAACCGCACACGCTGGTGATCCTTCGCCTCGGCCTGCGGCCGAGGCTCAGGATGACAATCCAACCCGGATTGTTCATGAGTTCTCGAGAGTTCTTGTACGAGACAGCGTCCATGCAGACTCCCGAGGCCCCGAGTAGGCCCCGCAGCACGTGCTGCGGGGCCGTAACGAGGGGCCGGTCCTGAAAGAGGGGCACCATTGCCTGAGCCGCCCCTCGTTACGCGGCCTGCGGGCCGCTACTCGGGGCGGCGGTGTTCCGTTCATCGGCGCACTTCTTCTCAGGCTCTCAGCCAGATTGCAGGATCAGCGTTGACATCCCGGAGAAAGCGCGCTACCGTTCCGGCCCATGGCGATTCCGCTCGAAGACCGCGTTCGCGAACTGATCGTGCGACAGCTGCGGCTCGGCATCGATCCCGGATCGATCGACCCGGCGGCCCCGCTGTTCGGTGAGAAGTCGCTCGGGCTCGACTCGATCGACGCCCTCGAGCTCATCGTGGGGATCGAGAAGGAGTTCGGGGTCCAGATCCCGGATGACGCCTCGGGGCGTCGGGCCCTTGCCAGCGTGAGCGCCCTGACCGCCCACCTGCGCGAACGAGGGGGAGTCGAGTAGTTCTACTGTCACCGATCGCGGGAGTCGTGTCGCAAACGTGGCACCGGAACGGGGATAGACCGAGTCCCTGAGTAGTGACCGCTCGGCGCCGTTTGCCGAGCAGTCGCGTATCGAAGGGACGGTTGACGCGAACGGCGCTTTGTCTCCGGGCTACGGTTTCCAGGCGCGACCGGCGCGCGAACCGTGACACTAGAACTATCTGCCTGGTGGGGCGATTCCAATGCCTCCTGTCCGCGACATGCCGGTCCCCACCGTCCCGGGCTCGCTGCTCGAAGAGGTCGCCTGCCCGCTCTGCTCTTCTCCCGACGGCCGCCCGCGACACGCGCACCTGCAGTGGCGCTACCGGACCTGCGATCGATGCGGCTTCGTCTATCTCTCCCCCCGCCCCACGGCGTCCGCGCTCCGGGCGCTGTACCAGGATTATCTACCTGCCTCGACGGTGGACGTGGCCGCCTGGGCCCGCATGATGGAGCCGGTCCACCGCGACCTCCTCGCCCGGGCCACACGCGCGAACGGGGGCCCGGGTCGCGTCTGTGACGTCGGCTGCGGACACGGCCATCTGCTCGAGCGCTTCGCCCGCCGGGGCTGGCAGGGATGGGGAGTCGAAGTGAATGCGTCGGCCGCGGCCGAGGCCGTCCGGAGGTCGGGGGGAGAAATCCGGGTGGGATCGATCGAGGAGATGGTCGGGCTGGAGGGCCGATTCGACGTCGTCACCGCGTGCTATGTGATCGAGCACCTCCCCGATCCCCCCGCTTTTCTGCGGCTGGCCCGCCGCCTGCTCCGGCCGGGAGGCCACCTGATCCTGCGCTGGCCGCACACCACGCCTCTGTGCGACCTGCTGGCGTACACGCCATGGAGGCCCAACCTCTACGACGCCCCCTGGCACCTCGTCGACTTCTCTCCAGTCACGATGGAGCGGGCGCTACGCTCGTCCGGATTCGCGGAGGTCGGCACCTTCACGGGGGGATGGACCCGTCCGCCGACGCGACTCGCCGCACTTGCATCGGCCATCGGGGGATCGGTCTCGGAGGGAATCACGCGCCTGACGCCGGGTCGGACGGGACTTCCCGGGGTGAGCAAGACCACGGTGGCCCGGCGAGGGGGGGGGGCCGAACTGAGTCCGTCGGGAGGGAGACTACTTTCCAGGAATGGGGAGTTCTTCCCTGGTCACCGCCGGGATCTTCAGGTACCGGACGCGGGAGTATTCGGCGGAAGACGTGGAGCCGGGTACCACGTAGCAGACCGGCCAGTAAGCGAAGAGCGTTTTCATGGTGACGGCAAAGAGGAAGACGCAAATCCCGAGAACCAGGAACTGGCGCGTCTGTGCTTCTGTGGAGTCCTCGTGCTCCGTTTCGAGCTTCGCCTTCAGATCGACCGTCGCCTCCACGTCCGAGAACTTCATCTTGCCGCCGCAGCGCCGGCAGTAGAGTTCGGTCGAGGCGTTGTCCAAGCCGCACTTTCCGCAGATCATCTCACGCGCTCCCGGGACCTAACCGCCTTCTTCACCCGTTTCGATCGCCTGTATGGCGTCCTGGACTTGCTGGATCTTCGCGGCGTTCGGGACCTTCTCCCCTTCCAGGACCTCCTTGCACCGGGTGTAGTCCTTCACCGCCTCCTCATACTGCTTGAGCAGGTGATTGACCACGGCGCGATTGCGGAGGAGGACGGGATCCTTGGGCGCCAGTTTCAGGGCCCGATCCAGGGCCTCAATGGCCTTCTGTTTCAGTTGAGGATCGTTCCGCCAGACCGCCAGAACGGCGAGGTTGTTGAGCACCGCCACTTTGGTCGGGGTGAGGGCGTCCTTTCCCCAGTACTTGACGTCCCAATCCAGCTTGAGCGCCTTCTCATAGGCGTCGGACGCCTTTGTCCAGTCTCCGACCTTCTCAAAATCCTGCCGGCCCTCGCGCCTCGACGCCGCGAGGGCGAGATCGGCTCTCAGCAGAAAGGCAAACTCACGGGGAACGCGTTCCTCGCTCTCGGCTTCCTCCAGCTTGAACTCGGCCTTCTGAAAGTTGCCGTGCCGGATGAAGGCCGAGGCGAGCGCGGTCAGGAGCGAAAACCTGGCCAGGCGGAAGATCTCGTTGCGGTCGGGATCGATGGACATCCGGTGTTTCATTTCCTGCAGGATGCCGTCGCTCCCGTCGATGAGACGAAGCGCCTCGTCCTCCAGGTGCTCCTTCTTCACCTGGTCGCTCGAATAGAACTGGGCCTCCAGATAGACCGTGTTGGCCAGCGGGAGGGGACGATCCGGCTTCAGTTCGTAGGCGCGGCGGAAGTGGTCCCTCGCCTCCGTGTACTTCTGCTTCCGGTACGACAGGACCCCGAGCCCGGTGTAGAGATCGACCAGTCCGTCAATGGTGGGAATCGACTGGGCCTGCTTGGCCAGATCGAACTGTTTGGCCGCCGCGTCCACCCGCCCCTGTCTGAGGTCGGCGTGTCCGCGGAAGATGGCGACCTCGGCGGGCGCGGGCTTGGCCCGCTCGGCGGCTTCGAAGGCCGCGCGCGCCTGATCGAGGAGCTTCGCGTCCTTCGACTTGTCGAACCGTCGAAGCGCGATGACCCCGAGTCCCAGATGCGCGGTGGCGATGTCCGGGGCCGTCTCGATGCCGTAGGTTTCCGTCAGTCTCTTATAGACCTTCTCGGCGCCGTCGAAATCATCGTTGTCGACCTTGATCTTGGCCCACATCTCGAACGGAAAGCGGTAGCCGGGGCGCGACGCCATCGCCTTCTCACATCGATCCACCACCAGCGCCTCCTTGTTCGACCCGTAGTAGACAAGAGCGTCGCCGAAGTGATAGAAGACGAGGAAGTCCTTGTAGGCGCTCCACAGGATTCCCAGTCCGAGGAGCGCCAGGACTCCGGCCACTCCGAGTTCGGTCGCGGACAGGCGGGTGAACCGGATGTTCTTGCCGAATTCCATGAAGGTTACTTGTTCGTGGCCTTGCCGAGGATGGCGTGGACGGAAATCGGGCCGAACGACCGCGAATCCTTAAGGTGATGCGCGGCCCGATTGTCATTGGCGATGAAAAAGTGATCCCGCGGGACGACAATGCTCGTGAATTGCTCGGCCGGAAGTCGATTGGCCTTGTCGACGTACGTCTCCGGCAGCGGCTTGTCGTCGACGAAGACCTCGCCTCTCATGATGGAGACGAGGTGCCCCTCGGTCGCGATGACGCGCCCGAAGTAGTACTCGTTCCGCTCGGTGCCGATCGCGCGGCGGTAGTAGACGATGTCCCCGGTCTTGACCTTTTGCCGGACCTCACGCTCATTGTAGTTGTAGATCGCCTGAAACTCCTCGTCGGTCAGGGTGGGGACCATTCCGTTCGAAAACACCTTGGCGCAGGAGAAGTTGCGGTAGAGAATCAGCCCCGCCCACAACGCGACGAAAATGGACAGGTACTTGAGGTACTTTTCGATGATCCACATCATCGCGGCGTTCTCCCGACGTCGAGCCCGGCGACCGGTCGCGTGAGAATAGGGCGACCCCGACCCGTCGTCAAGGGATTTCAGGATGCAAGCGGACCGCCCCGGAGAGCCGCCGCCGGGGATGTTTCCGTTGACCCCGGTTCGGGGGGTGACTATCATCAGTCGCATGCGACTCCGGCCATGGAGGGTGGGCGTTCTGCTCCTCGTCGCCGCGGGATGCCTGCGAAGAGGGCCGGCCCCCATCCCCCCTTCCTCGCTGTCCCCGGGCACGACGCCGCCGCTCCCCGCCCGGTCCGATCCCGCCTCGGATCCCGTTCCGTCGATCGAGCAGGAACTGCGACAAGGCGACCCCGCGCGTCAGGAGCAGGCCGCGGTGGCCTTGTGGAGCCTGGGGACGTCCACCGCCGGCGAGGCGATTGATCGCCTTCTGCGCCAGGCGGAGGACGACCGGGTCCGGGTGCTCCTGTCCGCCGCAAGGAATCGACGCCATCTGCGTTTTCCGGAGAGCCTCACCCATCTCATCCACAAGGGCGATCCGGCCCTCTTCCCCCTGCTGCTGGAGGCTCTCCCGTCTTTCGAACCGGAGGGCTCCGCGTCCTCTCTCATCGCCCTCCTCCGGGATGTCCCGCTGGGGAATGACGCCAAGCGCCGTGCCATCGCCGCCCTCGGCGCCACCCGCAGCCCGAAGGCCGCCCACGCGCTGATCGCCCGGTTGACGACATCGAAGCCGGGTTTTCTCACCCGGCCCGGGGAGCGCGACCCTCTCGACGAGGAGACGCTCTCCGCCCTCGACCGGCTGACGGGATGGCACTTCAGCACCGCCGAGGAATGGAGCCGATGGTGGGAGCGTCATGCCTCCGAGTCGCGCGAGGAGTGGCTGGAGCAGGCGCTCATCGCCCATCGGGCCGCGCAGCCGCCGGAGGAGGACATGGCGCTCCGGCGCGAACTCGTCCTCCTCAAGAACTCGCAGTTCGAACTCCTTCTCGATCGCGCCGCCTCCACCCGCAACGCTGCAGAGGTGCGTCGCCGGGTGGGAGCCGCCTTGATCGACCCGTACGCCGAACACCGCGTGGCCGCCATCGAGATGTGCCGCCGACTCGACCCCGCGCTCGCCGTCGAGTGCCTGCATCCTCTGGTCGAGGCGACGCACGACAAGGACGAGCGCGTCCGGGCGGCGGCCATCGCGCAGATCGGGGCGCTCTCGCTCGAGGACGGTGTCCCCGCCCTTCGGGCCGCCGTCGGAGATGTCCGCGCCTCGGTTCGCGCGGCCGCGGTCACGGCCCTCGGGAAGTTCGCCGGTCCGGAATCCGCCGCGGCGCTGATCGAGCGACTGGGAGATGCCGACGCGCGCGTCGTGGCGGCGGCCGCAGAATCGCTCGGAAAGATCAAGTCGTCGGCTGCGGCTGGACCGCTCCTGCCTCTGTGCGATTCAAGCACGGACGCCGTCCGCCGCGCTGCCATCTTCGCGCTGGGCGAAATCGGCGATCCTCGAGCGGTCGACCCCCTGCTGGCCGCCCTTCGTCATGCAGACCCGCAGACCCGGTGGTGGTCCGCCAACGCCCTGGGGAAGCTGAGCGACCCCCGTGCGATCCCGGCCCTGCGCGAGGCGCTGAACGATTCCACGGCCGCGGTGCGACTGGGCGCCCTGGACGCGATCGCCCGGCTCGCGGGCCCCGAGGCCACATCCGCGTGTGCCGATGCCCTGGCCCGTGATGCCGACGATGCCGTACGACTCCGCGCCGCCCAGCGGCTCGGAGAGATCGGCGACGCCCCCGCGGTGGGCGCTCTGGTGGCCGCCGTGGCCTCCGCCAACGAGAGGGTCTCCGCGACGGCGCGATCGGCCCTCCAGCAGGTGGCCACCGGCACCGCGGAGAAGGCGGCGATCTCCGTGTCCGCAGCCCTTGAGTCAAACCAGCCGCGACTCGCCCATGATCTCTTCGCACGGATCGGCGAGCGCCACCTCTTTCTCTCGGACTCCGACCGGACTCTGCTCGATCCCCTTCGCGTCCGCACCGGTCAGGCCCTGGCCGGCACCCGCGAGTGGAAGCCCGCCCAGCCG
>JACPTZ010000130.1 GCA_016192525.1 Planctomycetota bacterium | reverse complement strand
CCCCGGGCCCGGAGCTCCTCCTCGGGGAAGGTGTTCGCCACGGCGCACACCCGTGCGCCCGCCGCGATCGCCGCCTGGATCCCGCCCAGAGAGTCTTCGAAGACCAGCACCTCGCCCGCGGCCAGCGGAGGACCGGTCACGTGGTGCGCGATCCGCCGGATGCCGAGGGCGTACCCCTCCGGATCGGGCTTTCCCCGACGGACGTCTTCGGCGCTCACGATTTCCGCGAACGCCGCCTCCAGCGAATTCCGGCGGAGATGGAACAGGATCTCGTGACGCAGGGCACCGGAGACGATCCCGAGCGGCCGCGTGGCGCCCGCGGCGCGGACGAGATCGAGGATCCCGGGGAACATGGCCCCGTGGTCCACCACGTAGGCGTCGTAGTATCGCCCCTTCCGCGAGACGAGGTCGTACAGGACTCCGTCGTCGCACGTCCGGCCGTGCCGCGCAAAGGCGGTGCGGAAGCAGTCGCGGTCGTCGAACGAGAGATAGTCGCGGACGTACTCCTCGGCGGTGATCGTGATGCCCTCTTCCGCGAGGACGCGGCGCAGCATCTCCTCGTGGATCGGTTCGTCGTCCACGATGACCCCGTTGAAGTCGAAGAGGAGGGCGCGGACGGTCATTTCCGGTTGAGGAAGGGGTCCACCCACGAGCGGATCTTGTCGAACAGGCGGCCGCCGCCGGTGAAGACCAGATCGTTGTGCGTCCCCTCCTCGATGGCGACGAATTCCTTCGGCTCCGGGGCCGCCGCGAAGAGCCGCTCGCCCTGGGCGAAGGGCACGATCTCGTCCCGGCGGCCGTGGACGATGAGGACGGGCACCTTCAGGGAGGGGATGCGCCCGAGGTTGTCGAACTTCGATCGGGCGATCCATCTCACCGGAAGGAAGGGGAAGTGGAACTGGCCGACCTCCGGGAGGGAGGTGAAGGGGGCCTCCAGGATGACGGCGCCACACGGGCGTTCGAGTGCCGCCAGGAGCGCCTGCGCGCAGCCGATCGACTCACCGTAGGAGATGATCTCCGCCGGGGGGACCTTGCGTTCCCGCGTGAGATAGTCGTGAGCCGCGAGGACGTCGCGGGTGCAGGTGGTCTCGCTCGGGGCGCCGTCGCTTCGACCGTATCCTTCGTAGTCATAGGCCAGGACATTGAAATGACGATCCAGAAGCGGGCGGAAGTGGAGGATGCGATCCGTGATGTTTCCGGCATTTCCGTGCGAGAAGAGGATGGTCCCCCGGGCCGGGGCCTTTCCCGGGGCCCACCAGGCGTGGATTCGAACCCCCTCGGCGACGGGGATCCAGCAGTCCTCGGTCAGCGGATCGAGCATCTTCGGTTCCCAGGAGCCTTCCGGGTGTTTCGAGGGATAGAAGATGAACGAGTTTTCGAAGCAGAACATGTAGGCGCACAGCCCCAGATAGGCGAGAATCGGAATCCGGACGATTCGGATGATCCACGACCGGAGTTTCGATTTTCCGGCCGGAGCCGACGGCGCCTGAGCCGGGACCCCGGAGGCGGGGGCGGTCGGCGATGAGGGTGGAGTCGCGCCCGGCGCGTCGATCATTTCGGCATTATATACCCGGGAGTGCATTCAGAGAACGAGAAGTTGCGAACCGGAAGACGAGAGAGGCGTACGAAATACCTCCGGCCCTCCGGTACCAGCGTCTCGACCTCCGTGAACATGCTCTACGCCGCCGCCCACCTTCTTTTCGTTATCGCGGTCGCCGCCCTCGCCGCGCGTCTCCCCCGGAACCGCGCGAGGACGGGGATCCTCGCTATTCTGATGGCGGTGCTGCTGGGATGCTGGATTCGCACCCGCCCGGCGCTCGAGTATGCGCTGGTGCCATGGTCCGGATGGATTTTCGTCCGCCAACTGGACGCGGCCCTGCTGGCGGGAATCGTCGTCCTGGCCGTCCGGGAGGCCCGGGAGCGTCGACACCGCATGGCCCGCATTCTTCTCGGGACCGTGGCGCTCGGGTTGGGGGGATGGGAACACGCCTGGTACTTCAGTCCCCCCCCCGTCCCCGGACCGGCGCGCTCGGACGGGACGGCCGTGCTCCAGTCCTCGTCGGACACCTGTTCGGCGGCCGCCGCCGCGACCCTCTTCAATCTCTCGGGCGCCCCAACCTCCGAATCGGAGATGGTGGAACTCTGCGCGACCCGGCGGGGCTACGGGACACAGACAATCGGGCTGTTGCGGGGGATGACGCTTCGCGGCGGAAGCCTCGGACTGCGGCCTTCGCCGGAAGAGGGTCTGAAGGCGGCCGATCTCCCTGGGCGGGCGCCTGCGATCATCCTGGTTGGGCTGACCGACTCTGTCCGGCTCCAGGCGCCGGACCTGGAGTCGTCATGGGATCGGGTCTCCCACATGGTGGTCTACCTCGGTCCTTCCCCCACACGTCCCGGATTTCATCGCATCGCCGATCCCTCCGTCGGGTGCGAGGAGTGGCCGGACCGGCACCTGCGGGCGCTCTTTCGGGGACTCGCGATTCGGCTGGAGCGGGAACGATAACCGCAGACCCCGGGCCGCAGGGGAACGGGCCGGCCCGCCACTCGTCTGCAGGGGTGAGCATGCGAGGGGATGGCCCTACGGACCGGGAGCGGCCTGCATTTCCTCCCTGACCCACGCCTCGGACTCCGTCTTCTCAGCCGCCTCCAGGGCCCGGCGGGCGGCGGGGCCGCCGAGACGGCCGAGGGCCCAGGCGACGTGACCGCGCACGAGCGGCTCAGGGTCCGCGAGCGCCTCGATGAGCGCCGGGACCGCCGAACGGTCTCCGGAGTTTCCGATGGCGATCGCCACATTCCGCAGGAAGCCGCGACGCTTCGCCCGCCAGATCGGCGTTCGGCGGTATCGCTCCCGGAATTCCGCCGGTGTGCAGCGCAGCAGTTCGACGAGCCGATGCGGCCGCGTGGCCTCGGTGGGCAGGAAGGCGGGATCGGCGTCCGGGCGCGAGAATCGATTCCACGGACAGACGTCCTGGCAGTCGTCGCAGCCGAAGACGTGATTTCCCATGAGAGGCCGGAGGTCGCGGTCGATCGGGCCCCGGTGCTCGATCGTGAGGTAGGAGATGCACCGGCGGGCGTCCACGACGTAGGGGGCGACGATCGCCCTCGTCGGGCAGACGTCGATGCAGCGCGTGCACTTTCCGCAGAAATCGGCGTGCGGCGGATCGGGCGTGATCTCGGCGTCGGTGAGGACCTCGGCGAGGAAGACCCACGACCCGCGGTGGCGGAGGATGACGTTCGCGTTCTTCCCCTCCCAGCCGATCCCGGCCCGCTGGGCCCAGACTTTCTCCAGAACGGGGCTCGTGTCCACACACGGCCTCACGACCCGGCCTGGGAGCAGGTTCCGCAGGGAGACGCAGAAGCGATCGAGACGCTCCTTCAGGACGTCATGGTAGTCGCGACCCCACGCATACCGGGCGATCCGACCCTCTTGCCGCTTCAGTCCCGGCTCGGCCGGGGTGTGGTAGTTGGCGGCGAGGCAGATCATCGTCCGGGCGCCCGGGAGATAGCGCCGCGGGTCGAGCCGTTTCTCGGCATCGCGGGCCATGTAGGTCATCTCGCCGTGCATGCCGGACCCGATCCAGGCCCGGTAGTGTTCGGGGTTCGGGAGCGCCTCGATGGCGGCGAACCCGCAGCGTTCGAGGCCGTGGTCGGCGGCGAGGGAGCGGATGGCGGTTCGATGGGGGGTCACGGGTATCTCGCGAGAGGGGCGTGGCTCTTTCCCGTGCAGGCGCGGCGTCGTTCCGTAGGGGCGGGAGCCGACCGGTCACCGCCGGAAGCTCAGTCTCGCACGTTTGAGGGCGTTCCGGGAAGAAGTCATTGACCTGTCGCCGAGGTCGGGTCCCGCCCGCTCGGGCGGGTCCCGAGAACGGATTCGGGCGGGTCCCGACCTCGTCGTTGCAGGAAGGTCGGCCAAGGGCACTGGCCTGTCCCGAGATCAGCGCCCCAAGACTCCAACGACCGGTCGGCACCCGCCCCTACGGGCCGCGATCGGTTGAGCTCAGCACGCATTCCCGCGCCTCGCCATCCGCCATGCGAGGATCAGGACCGTCCCCGCCATTCCCGTCGAGAATTGAAGCACCGCAAAGTGCACGGCGTTGGCCCAGTCCCTCGGTAGCGTGGCGAGTCGGTACGCGACGGGGGCCTCCAGGCTGACCACGAGGAAGAGGGCGAGGGTGATCGCGGCCGCGAGCCCGAGGAGTCGGCCGGTCCACAAGGAACGCGGGGCGGGGATCGCCCCGGTTCTCTCTCCGATCGCCGCGGGCCGGTCGGGGGTCGATCCCTCGATCTCCCGGAGGTGCTCCGCCTCCTGCCTCGCGATACGCAGGGCCTGGATGAGCGCCGCCAGCAGAGCCAGGAGCGTGACGAGATACAGCCACCGGGCCGGGGCGCCGAGCCTCGGTGCGCTCGGGAACCAGAGGCGCGAAAGCCAGAGTCCCTCAACCACCACCTGGCCCAGTGCGACGAGCGATATCCCCGAGGCGATCACGAGCATGCGGGCCCAGTTCCGGCTTCCGCGGTGCCGCTCGGCGGCGCAGCGCCCGCAGATCCGCGGAGGGTCGATTCCGGCCGCGTCTTCCTCGTAAGCGCCGCAGGGTTCGCCGCACCGGCCGCAGAAGCGGTGGTCTAGTTCAGGGCGCATCGGCGAGTCACCTCACGACTTCGGACCAGCCGCGGCCCCCGCCTCAGCCGGGGGAGGGCCGGGGAACGGCCGGAGTCGTCGCTCGATCCACCCCAGGCCCCGACCTCCGGTGCGGACGTGCGCGTAGATCAGCGCGACGATCCCCACCACGAACCCCGCCGCGACCGTCCCCCATTCTACACGGGCCGCGTCGAAACCGGACTGTCCGAAGTGGAGACGTCCCATGTACGCCGACCGGTGTGGCGCGCAGAGGAGCCAGATCGCCCGACCGCCGGCCACGGCCGCGGCCAGCGCGAGCGACTGGACGATTCGCCACGGGAGCTTGTCGATGGCCGCCCCGTCGGACGGTGCGGCCGGAGGAGTCGGGGAGGGACGCCGGTCGTGTCGCCGTATGGCCTTGATGTGTTTCCCCTCCCGGACAGCCTCGGCGGAGAAGTGAAACGTCCCGGCGAGCAGAATCAGCGCGGTCGGGAGGCACACGAAGATGTCGGCCAGCATGAGCGGCGACCATCCGTCGATGATGTGTCGGGCCCTGAGGGCGAAGGTGGCCCCCCCCACGAACAGCGAGAGTCCGAGGCAGAGCACCCCTGAGAGGAGCCAGAATCTCAGCCGGACCGGCAGCCTCACGTCGATCGCGCACCGGGCGCACCGCCGGGGCGGATCGATCTCCGGGGCCGGTTCTTCGTAGCCGCCGCAAGGCTCACCGCACCGGCCGCAGAAGCGCTTGTTCAGTTCGGGGCGCATGGGGCTCTCTCGATTCGCGGCGGGCGTCGTCCGGAAAAGGCGCGAGCGGGTCTTCAATCCTGAAACTGTGGGTGAGGCACTCCGTTGCACCCCTCTCCCCCCGGGAGAGGGTGGGGCGAGGGCAGGCCGGCCTCGCTCCCGGTTCCGCAATCTCGATCGGCGGACGTTGGTTGCGGGCCCGGATCATCCGGACCATGCCCTGCTCGTGCTCGAAGATGTCCGGGATACGCCGGAGCCCGTAGCCCACGCAGCCCAGCACGACGAGACCCGCCACGACGGGGGAGAAGATTGCCGAGAGCATGGCTACGATGCAGAATGCAGGAACGAGTGCCGCGGCCGCCAGCGGGACCCAGAACGCCAGGGTGATCAGTCGGCCGATCCACAGCGACAGGCGGATGCGCGCAATCGTGCACTCCGCGCAGAATCGTCCGAGCTCGACATCAGGGGCGAAGCCCGTGAACCCGCCGCACGGATGGCCGCACCGGCCGCAGAAGTAGTTTCTCAGTTCAGGCCGCATAGGTGCACACCGGTTGCTTCCCTTCAGAGCCTGAGAAGAAACGCCACAGGACGACGGACGCCGCGATCTCGTCATCCTGAGCGTCGGGCGCAGCCCGACGCGAAGAGCCTGCCCTGAGCGAAGCCGAAGGGATCACCAGCGCATGCGCCAAGTTCGCTATGTTACTGGTGATCCTTCGCCCAGCCCGCCGGAAGGAGGTGGGCTGGGCTCAGGATGACAATTCGGTGCTCCGCTCGTTCGCGCATTTCTTCTCAGGCTCTCACCCTGCCCTCCCCCCCCGCGGGGGAGGCTCAGGGGAACAACGGACCCAATCTCCGAGGGACTTACGATTCATCCCGCGGCGAGGGGAGTGCCGGTCCCGGCCGCATCCAGCGGTCGAGCCGTACGGGGAGCGGCACCGTGACGGCCCCCCGGGGTCGGGCCGGGGCGCTCTCCGCTGCGACGATGACGTTTCCCTGAACGGTTGTATCGGCGGTCCCGGCGGGTCCGAGATCGAGTCGGCGAATCTCCTCGACCCGGCGCTGCGCCTCTCCCTTGAGTCTCATCAGCCCCATCGCCAGAAGGGCGAGCGGGCCGAGGAATATCAGGTGAAGGATGAGCGGGCCCAGGGGGGAGGGTTCAATGAAGTGCCCGGCGAGCAGATAGGGCGACTTCCAGTACTCCACGGCGCGGACGATCATCCCGATCAGATCGAGCAATACGAGCCCTCCGGCGATGACCACCGGAACGACGGCGACCCATGCCGCCGGATAGAGGAAGAAGCGACCCACCAGTCCGCGTTCGATGGCGCAGTCGGCGCAGCGCCTGGGCGGGTCGATCTCAGGTGCGGCTTCCTCGAATCCCCGGCAGGGCTCGCCGCACCGTCCGCAGAAGCGCTGGTCGAGTTCGGGCCGCATGCTACTTCTCCGGCCATTCCCACGGCGACGCGCCCGGCGGGGGAGGCCCCCAGACCGGCGACTCGAACGACGAGATTCGGAAGCGCGTCTCCGGATTCCCGAACCAGCGATGGTTGTCCTTCGGGCGACCGCGCGGAAGGTCCTCGCGCTGGGCCAAGGTCCGGATTTCCTCGACCCGGCGGGACTCCCGCCCCGCCAGCCGCAGGGTGGAGAGGGTGGCGGCGGACAGCCCGCCCGCCAGGAGGAGGGCGATGCCGAGGAAGAAGAAAGAAGCCATTCCGTTCGCCGGTGACGCGCCCGGGATGCCGAGCAGGGTCAGCGCCATCACCCCGAGGGAGAGGCTGGCCCCGATGGCGCAGGCCGTCAAGAGGCCGAATCCGACCGCCATGGCCCACAGTCCCACGCGGACCGACCGGGTGGCCTTGATGCTGCACTCGGCGCATCGATGCGGGGGCTCGAGAGCGTCGTCCGGCTCCCAGTAGCCTTCGCAGGGGGTGCTGCATCGGCCGCAGAGCCGCTGGCGAAGATCGAGTCGCATGACACCCTATCCGGGAGGGGCCTCGTGCGGCGCGGAGAGGATTCGATCGAGGTCCGCCCCTCCTCCGATGTTCGTCTCTTCCGACGAGTCTGAACGCGCGCCGTCCCCGCGGGTTCGACGGATCAGGTACGCGGCGAGCGCTTCCTGCAGGATCACCAGACCGGCCAGGAGCGTCGCGCTTCCGGCCACCACGCGCCTCTCTCCGGCATCCCACGGCGGCCACAGGGCCAGGGCCGCTGCCACCGCGGTCCCCACGCCCATTCCTGCGACAGCGAGGCCGAGGAGCAGGGTGAGGACCTTTAACCCGCGCCGCGCCGAGGCGTCCCGCAGGGCCGCCTCTTGCGGGCGACCGGGCGCCTGACGCGGATCGGTCGCGGAGTCCGCGGCATTCGGCCGGGGGCATGCGTCCGCCTTCCGGGTGGCGGAGGCCCCGGCCCCTCGGTCTGCCGGACACGAGGCCGGCGCCGTCTCCTGCCCTCTGATACGCTGGAGACGCCGGTCCTGTTCGAGGATTTCGCGCACCCGGGCCCCTTCGTGCGAGGCCCGGACGAAGAACCTCCACCCGGCCCAGAAGACGAGGAGATCGCCGAATCCGACCATCGCCATCACCAGCCACCCGAGGGCGCTCAGTCCGGTGCTCTGTTGCCAGGCCTGGGAGGTGAGGGCGACCGCGGTGAAGACGGTCACGTAGAGGAGGCCCGCCAGCGCCAGGCCGGACAGGATCGCCAGGGTGCGCGGGACCCAGCGGGCCCAGAATCGGGCGTCGATGGCGCACGCGGCGCATCGACGGGGAGGGTCGTGCATCGGGGCGAATTCATCGTACCCGTCACACGCCTTGCCGCAGCGTCCGCAGATGCGTTCGGAGAGTTCGGGGCGCATCAGGGTCAACCCAGTAGCGGCGGTCCTTCCCGCGGCGGACGCTCGTCCTGCTCGCGGACGTACCGCACCCATTCCTGCTCGCGGCGGGCGAGGCCGATGAGCTGCCACGTTCCGAAGCCCACCAGCGCATCCATGCAGCAGAGCAGGATGAGGGCGAGCTGAGCCTCCCAGAGTCGGGACGGATTCATCGGTTCCCGGGTCGCCAGCCCGATCATCAGGATCGCGAAGGTCAGGAGCACGAAGATGGCTGCGCTGACGGCCGCGGCGATCCGGAAGGCCCACCGCAACCCGAGCCGGCCGTCGATGGCGCAGTTCGCGCATTTCCGCGGCGGGTCGAGAGAGGGGACGATCTCCTCGAACCCCCGGCAGGGGGCGCCGCAACGGCCGCAGAAGCGCTGTTCCAGTTCGGGTCGCATGGTCCTCAGGACAGAACAAATGTCACTCTGTCGGACGTTCTAGCCCGGATTACTCATGAATAGAACACCGTAGCCCCGAGTAGCGGCCCGCAGGCCGCGTAACGAGGGGCGGGCCAGGCGAAGGTGTCCCGCGCGCAGGACCGGCCCCTCGTTGCGGCCCCGGAGCACGTGCTGCGGGGCCTACTCGGGGCCTCGGGACTTCGCAGGAGCGCCCTCTCGCCAGGGAACGCCGGTGAACTCGCGAATGGTCCGGGCTAGGGCACCGGGGGTACTGGCTTCCCGGCCGGTGCCGCCGGGGCCGGGAGGTTTGTTGTCTTCGGCTCTCCAGCGACTTGGGCATTCAGTTCACGAATCCTCCTTGCGCGTTCTCCCTCCTTGCGGATGACCCGGAGCAGGGGGATGATCCCGATCATGAAGAGGACGAAGTAGAGGGCGAGGAAACTGTTGAGCGAGCTGCTGAAGCGGGCCGCAGGAGGTCGGCCCAGGAACTGGGTGCCGATGACCAGCGTGGCGACATAGACCAGAAACGCGGTCGCGAGCAGCACCAGGACCCACGCCGTCCAGCGGATCCAGAGTCGGGCGTCGACAGCACACTCCGCACACCGTCTCGGCGGATTGAACGACGAGGCGAATTCCTCGTAACCCCCGCAGGGGTTGCCGCAGCGACCGCAGAGACGGGGGTGGGTCTCAGGGGGCATCAGGGCGACTGGCCTTGCAGGTCCACGGTTCGGGATTTACGGCCCTAACCCGGATTATTCATGAACGGGCAGCGCAGATCCCTGGAAACCCGCCCGCCCTGAGCGAGCCCGCCTCCGTT
>JACPTZ010000068.1 GCA_016192525.1 Planctomycetota bacterium | reverse complement strand
TGAAGGGGAACGGGTGGCGGGCCATGGCTAAGGGGTGAGAGTTGGGGACACCGCGCGTCTTCGCCGTGCTTGGCGCCCTGTCGGCCCTGATCGGGGTGGCGGCCGGGGCGTTCGGCGCGCACGCGCTCCGGAGCCGGCTCGATCCCGAGATGCTCGCCGTCTTCGAGACCGGCGCGAGATACCAGATGTACCACGCCCTCGCCCTTCTCGCCTGCGGATGGGCGGCCGATCGCTTCCGGCATCGGGCGGTGGATGCCGCGGGGCTTTGTTTCGCCGCGGGGACCCTCCTGTTCTCGGGGAGCCTCTACGCCCTCGCGCTCTCGGGGACGAAGGCCTGGGGCGCGATCACCCCGATCGGCGGAGCGCTCTTCCTCGCGGGCTGGCTCTCACTCGCCTGGGGCGCCGCGCGGGGCGCCGCGGCCGAGACGCGTTCCACGTAGCGCCAGAGCAGCCGCCTCCCGGACAGCCCCGGCAGCGACTCGAACGCGTCGTCCTTGAGGAGTCCCAGGCCGTCCCGCCCTCACCCCTGCCCCTCTCCCGTTCGGCCGCGCCGAATGGGAGAGGGGTTCGCGCATCAAGACACCGCGCCTCCACCCTCTGCGTCTCCGACTTCCGACTACCCGACCTCCGACTTCCGACTGAAGACTCCTCTCAGAACACCAGCCTCACCAGCCGAAACGTCCCCTCGATCCCCTTCAGATGCGCTTCGAAAGGGCGAGCCTCGAACACGTACCCGCTCGCCACCGCCTGGATCGCCGGGTCATTGAAGAGCGTCTCGGTCAGAACAACGTCCCCCCCCTTGCTCTCCCCCTGGACGCGGGCGGAGATGTTTACGGTGCGGCCGAAGTAGTCGAGCCGGTCGTTCGCGTTCAGGACGATGGCCGGACCCTCGTGGAGCCCGATCTTGATGACGAGCGGCGGATCGATGCGGTGCCCGCGGTTGAACTCCCCCACCCTCTTCTGGGTTTCGAGCGCGGCGCGGAAGGCGTCGGTGGGGCGGATGAACACCGCCATCACGGCGTCGCCGATCGTCTTCACCAGCGCGCCCCGGTTGTCCTTCACGATCCCGATCAGGTAGTCGAAATGACGTCGAACCCGGCCGTACGCCGGGGCGTCGCCCACCGCTTCGTAGAGAGAGGTCGAGTCCTTGAGGTCGGTGAAGAAGAGCGTGACCGATCGCACCCCGAGTTCCTGTCCCGGCGCGAGCACCTCGGAGCCGAAGAGGTCGCGGAACTCCTGGAGCGCGGTCACCTCCGCCGCGGAGACCCCGAGCGGGTCCCACGGCGTCTTCTCGACCACGGTGAGGATCGGCCTCGCGGAGGTGTTCTTCAGCCGCAGCACCGCCTCCCCCCTAGGAGCGCGGATCGTCGCGTCCGGGAGCCCATCGGCCCCGAAGAGCACCTCCACCGGGCCGGAGGGGACGTCCGACGGCTCGATCTCCGCCCGGTGGTTCGGCCCCACGACGCGGACCCGGACCGGCTCGGCGTCGAGGCGCACGGGGACCTCCTGCGCGGCGCCGGGGTCGAGCCGCTGCTGGACGAGCGCGTGCGGGGAATTCATCGGCCCGCCGATGCAGTAGGTCAGGTCGCGGGCTTCGCGAAGCGTGGGGTGGACCGAGAAGCGCAACTCCACGTAGCGGTCGAACTCGGCGTTGTACTCGATGGCGCAGAGGTCGCAGTGAAACCTGCTCGATACGCCGCTCAGCGACCGGCTCCCGCCCTTGGGGACCCGGCAATTCGGACAGATCAGCACCCACGCCAGATCGAGGACCCCCGCGCGGGTGGCCTGGAGGAACAGCCGGAGGACGGCGCCCCGATCGACGCCCCAGGCCTCCGCCAGCGCGTAGGGGCGCATCCGGAGAACCTCCTCATCACCCGCCTCGATGAGATGCCGGCGGAGTCGTTCCGCCAGAGTCGGATCAGCGCCGCCGGCGAGGAGGGCGCCCATGGCGCGATCGAGGGCCTCCTCCGACGCGGGGGTGAAGGCCCCGGCCGGGCGCGGCGGGGACGCCGATGCGGACTCCGGGTCCTTGAGCCTCCCCTCGCAGTATTCGAAAGTGGCACGAATCCCTTTGTGCGCCTCGGAGGGGGCGATCAGGGCGCCCAGCCAGTGCCTCGGTTTCAGTTCGCAGAACACCTTCACGCGCGTGCCGGCGGGGGACGGTTCGAGCTCCACTCCGCCGAGGAACCGCTCCATCGGGCCGATCTCGAAGTCCCGCTGAACCGAGTAGCGCCGGTCCCGCACCCAGTCGAAGGGGAATTCCTTCCACCGCATCGGGATGAGGCCCCAGTAGCGCGCCGCGGCGGTCCGGTAGCGGCCCTGGGGGCCGTCGGCGGGCGGACCGTACTCGACGTGCGGAAGACTGATGGCGCGGTTCAGACGATCGGTGTTGGAGAGAATGTCCCAGATCCGCCGGGGCGGAACGGGGCATTCGCGGGTCTCTTCGTAGCGTCTGTTTTCCGGCATTCCGCCCTCGCTCCGGTCCGGGGCGGGATTGTACCCTCCGCGGCGACGCCCGGCAAGAACCTCTCGGCGACGGCCATCGCTTGCTCCCCGGCCCCCGCGGAGATAGACTCGCCGGCATGGATCGCTGGTACACCAAGAACGCCCGGCGCCGGACCGTCCGGACGGTTCGCCTCTCCCGCTGGCTCTCGAAGTGCGGCGTGGCCTCGCGCAAGGCCGCCGCCGGGATCATCGAGCGCGGACGCGTCGAGGTGAACGGCCGCGTCGTCCGGCATCCCGAGCTCGGAATCGCGGCGGGTCGCGACCGGGTCAGCGTCGATGGCCGACCGCTTGAGGCCGCCCGGCGGTTCTCGATCCTGCTCCACAAGCCGGTGGATGTGGTGACGACCGCCTTCGACCCGGAGGGGCGGCGCACGGTGTACGACCTCCTCCCCCGCGAAATCGGGTGGGTGTTCCCGGTGGGACGACTCGACCGCATGAGCAGCGGACTTCTCCTCCTCACCAACGACACCCGCCTCGGAGAACGGCTGACGAATCACGAGCATGGAGTTCCGAAATCCTACGTCGTCAAGCTGACGGGGTCGCTGGAAGCCGCGGATCTCGACCGTCTCTCGCGCGGAGTGAGGCTCGACGACGGTTACATCACCCGTCCGGCGGAGGTCCGACTCCTCCCCGCGCCCCCCCCGGTGAAAGGCCCGGCGGGTCCTCCCCCCACGTCCACCTGGATCGAGATGACGATCGACGAGGGGAAGAACCGGCAGATCCGCCGTATGGGAGAGGCGATCGGACACCCGGTCGAGCGACTCAAGCGCGTCCGGATCGGTCCGCTCACCGTGTCCGGTCTCGCCTCCGGCGCCTGGAGGCGACTCACCGAACCGGAAGAGGAGGAGCTTTACGCGGCGGTTGAACTGCGGAAGGGGGAAACGGCGGACGGGGGAAATGACTAGTTCGCCGAGGCGAACGTCTTGGTGAGGCGGAGTTCGTTGGCGCCGCCGTCGGTGGACTTGTAGTCGATGCGGTCCATGATGCGCTGAAGGAGGAAGATCCCCAGCCCCTTGCGTTTACCCGCCTGAACGTGCGAGCGAATGTCCACCTCGGGAGCGCGCCGGGGATCGAAGGGTTGGCTGAAGTCCCGGATCACGACGGTGAACGACCCGGGTTCCACCTCAATCTCAATGTCGATCCAGTCGGTCGCCTTGGCCTGCCCGCCGTGCTCGATGATATTGGCCACGGCCTCATCGACCGCGAGAATGATCCGGTTCTCGACCTCTACCGGAACCGCATAGGTCCGACTCATCTCCGTGATGAAGCGCCGGACCCGCTGCAGTTCGATGGTGTCGCATGCGACGCGCAAAGACTGGGGAGTCACGAGGTCCATCCTTCTCTCCCGTCGCTCCGACCTGCCCGGTTCAAGATATGGCAAACTTGGTGCCGTGACCTCACGCCGACACGTTGACGCAAACTACTGCCGTGTTGACAATTCCGACATGAATTCACAATGGGATAGTGTCCGGTTTTCGATCTCTGTATAAACGTCAACACACCAACGGAGATTGATACTGCAAATAGTTATAGTATAATAACTTATGATCATGATTACGCGCGTCACGATTGTCAACTCGATTATACAACGTCTGGCTCGGAAGTCACTTTGGTGTGGAAATCTCGTAGTGCGTGGGACTACCTGGCGTCGTCGAACTCAGACGGGGAGTCCACAATCAGCGCTCTACTTCGTGTCGCCGCTGCATTCGTCCGGGCAACAGTGCGGGGGTGGGGTCGGGGCGAGGACGGTGAGTCGTGAGCCGGCCAACTGGAGCCTCGGATCGGCGATGTCGATCGGCGCCGGCAGGTAGAACGAGGAGCATCCTCGACGAAGGGTGAGTTCCTCCTGAAGGCGAATGACCATCGCCGCGAAGGTGGAGCTTGAGGCCGCGAGGTTGAGGTTCTCCGTCTGCAGGCGGCGATTCTCGGCCGTGGCGGTCGCCAGGGCCACACGGGACTCTTCGGCCAGAGCGGCCATCTGCTCTCGCAGCAGGCGGATCTCGGCCCGAAGGGTTTCGAGTTCCGACGGCTCCGCCCGATCGGCCGGCTCGCGGCCGGAGGCCCCCCCCTGCGACTCGCTCAAACCGGGCTGTCCGGCGCGCCACTCCTCCTCGGTCAGCCATCGTCCTTCCACGAGACGGAACCCGAGCGCCTCCCGGGCGCCGGCGTGGTCCGGATCCGACTCGATGACCGCCTCGAACTCCTCCCGGGCGGCCGCCGTGAGCCCTTCCCGGCGGGCCCAACAGCCGAGGGCATAGTGACCCGGCGCATCGCCCGGAGCGAGGGAGGCCCGTCGCTCCGCAAGGACATCCAGCGGCGAGGCTCTCCGTTCGATGCCGGCCACGCTGGACCGGGGGAACGACAGGCATCCCGAGTCCACCCTCACCGACACGCGGTCCCCGGACTCCGTGACCTGTCCCTCAAAGCGGGAGCCGTTCCGAAGGGTCACGACGTCCGCCGCCCCGGCGGGCAGCAGGGCGAGCGCCATGAGTGCCGCGAGTCCTGGGGGAAAAATCTTCATGTTCGCCTCCGGGACGCCGTCGCCCGACGTCCGTCACTTGTTCCTCGACTGGATCGACCGGTCCATGGCCCTCTTGGCGGCGTCCTTGATCAGCGCGTTGGGGGACTGGTTGAACAGCTTCTCGTCGTCGGTGTTCAGCGGGAAGGTCTTGTCGGCCCGAGCGGTATTCTTGTTGAACTGGACGAGCGCGTCGAATCCGGGTGAATCGACGGCCAGGTTCAGGGTGTCGTCGTAGAGCTTCTTGGCGGCCTTCTCGGCCTCGTTCCGGAGATCCTGCGTCGTCGCGAGCGAGCCGGCAATCTTCTCAAGTCGGCGGGCGAACACATCGAAACACTCCTGGGTGGTGCGCACCTCATCCTTGTCCTTCGCGTACTTCGTGTCTGTCTCGAATACCTTGTAGGCGGCGCCCACCCACATCTGTCGCTCGGCGGCGTACGAGACGGAGTCCATCTTGATGATGTCGCTGAGCTTGGTCAGAAAGTCGATGTAGATCTGCTCCTGGGTGCGGACCCGCGCCGGCTTGGCGTCGTTGATCAGCTTCTCGAACATGGAGCGGGCGGCCGTCGTGGCCGTGCTTCGCATGTCGGGGTTGCTGGAATAGTTCCTCACGGCCTTCAGCAACTCCCGCTTGAAGTCGGAGTAGAGCGCATCGGTCGTCTTTGGATCCTCGGCGAACGCGGCCCCGGCGAACCCAAGGGCCATCATGCCCCACAGCATCACTCTGTTCATGTAGAGGTCTCCTCTTCTGGCCATGGGAATATCCTACCCTCTCCACCCGATCCGGTCAAGCCCTGCAGAAACGAGGACCGCAAACCACATGCCCCCTCGACTCCGGCGTCGATCGATGCAAGCAGGCTACCTCCCGGAACTTGGCGGGACGCCTCCTGTCAGGGACGGCGAAACGTCCCCCCGGGCGACGGAGAGTGTCCCCGCCGCGGGAGCCGCGGGGGGCCCCTCCGCCCGGAGGACTTCGGTGAAGAGATAGTAGCAGACCGGCACGCCGAGGAGCAGCCCCCACACCCCCGCCAGATGTTCCCCGATCAGGAGAATGACCAGAACGATCACCGGGTTCATCCGCAGGTGCGCCCCGTAGATTTTCGGATTGAGGATGTAGGCCTCGATGGCGTGGATGATGAGAATGAGGACGATGACGTACAGCACCAGTTCGAATCCGCCCTCGTTCAGGCCGACGAGAGAAATGGGAATGGAGGAAAGGACCACGCCCAGAACCGGGATGAAACTGCACACGAAGACGATCAGGCTGAGGACCATCACGTGGGGAATCCCGAGAATCAGCATTCCGACCAGGGTCAGGATCGTGTTGGCCACGGCGATCATCGCCTGGGCCTGGAAGGCGCGACCGACGATGCCCGCAAAACTCACCATGGTCGGCGCCGTGGCCTCGTACGCGGATCGGAGACGGAAAGGTGTGGAGAAGGGCCAGCGCCGCCCCGCTCACGGCCCGCCGGAGGGCGTCCCAGACCGAAGGCATCGTCTCGCGCGCGAGGACCTTCACCACGGCCCGCAGTTCCCCGGGTCGCCGGCGGGAGTCCTGGACCGGACGGGCCACCCGGCCCGCCTTCGCGACCGGGCTGAGGTGCGGCTCCGACGTCTCCTCGCCCTCCGCCCGGCGGGTCTCGTCGACCGGTGCGGCCGACTCCACGACCGAGTCCCACACCATCTGGAACAGCCGGTTGGCGCGGGCCTTCGCGATGGTGGAGAGGAGTTTGGCCTCGAGCTGCGGGGCCTGCTGCCCGCGCACCCTGCCTTCGTGCGTGAACTGCGGCACGGCGACCGCACCGATGGCGCCCAGCGCCACCAGCAGCACCGCATAGGTGCCCACGACCAGCCATCGCCGGCCGGTGGAGGGGAATCGTTCCCCCGCCCGCGTCACGACGTTCTGGCCGATATAGGTGAGAATGAAGGTGAGGAAGATGAGCCCGAAGAAGCCCCGAAGCAGGTACAGAATGAGGACCAGCAGCCCCCAGGTGGGCAGGCGCTTCAGGAGATCGGAGAGCGTGCGCTCGACTTCTTCGTAGAGGCTCATGGGGGCTCCGGACCGGGGCAGGATATCTGAAGGCGGGGAAAAAAGCAAAGTACGGAGGCGCGCCCGGCACGGGCACCGCCCCCTCCCGCCATGTCCAGGTCGGGGCCCGCCCGGCCCGTTCCCGCGCTGCTCGCGACTGTTGACGCGGATAAGAGGCCGTGCTAAGGTGCCCGCGGGACAGGGAGAATCGCCCGCATGAAACTTGAACGCCCCGGCGAAAACGAGTTCCTGCTCACCGATGGCGCAGGGACGACCGTCCGCCTCAACCGGACCAACTACGAGGACATTTTCTATTGCGTCCCGATCGACAATCCCTCGCTCTTCCTCCTCATCAACGACACCATCCTCGACGACACCGAATCGCGCAAGGCGTTCAAGAAGCTCGTTGACGACGGCGGCGGGATGGACAAGGCGCTCGCCGACCTCCAGGAGCAGGTGAAGATCCTCGATCCGACGAAGTCGTTCGGCCCCGCCAAGCCGCCTCCGCCGCCCAAGCCCGAGATCATCAAGATCGCCCCGGAAGGGACCCGCAAGCCGACCGCCGCGATCCGGGTGGCGCCCGTCGTCACCGCCCCGGTGGTGGCGACGCCGGCGGCCCAGAAGCCGGCGGCCGTGCCGCCGCCCCTCCCCGCCGCTCCGACGAAGAAGGCTGGACCCCCCGCTCCGGGACCCGCGACTCCCGCGGCTCCGGCGAAGACGAGCGGCATCCTGACCCCGATGCCGACCGCCGCCCCGCCGGCGAAGGCGCCTCCCTCTCCTCCGAGCGGGGTCAAGAAACCATCGGCCGTGCTCCCGGCGGCCGCGATGCCCGAGCAGAAGCGGCCATCGGGTGTTCTCCCCGCCGTGGGCGCCGGTGCGCCCGCGAAACCGGCCGCCGGAAAGCCCTCCACCATCATCCGCCCGCCGGCCAAACCGGCGACCTCCGCCGGCCCCATGCCGTTCAAGCCGGCCGCGGCCACCCCGGACGTCGTCATCACCCGCTCCCCGAACGGAGCCTGGCTGGTGGCCTTCCAGGGACTCGGGGTGACGCTCACGCCGGAGAAGTACGAGAGCCTCTTCAACTCGCTCCCCATGAACACCGGCGCCCTCTTCAGCCTCCTCTTCACCAACGTCCTCCAGGGCGCGGAGAACAAGGCCACCTTCCGCGACATGATCAAGAAGGGCGGAGCGATGAAGACCTTCCTCGATATGTTCCAGAAGGCGGTGCAGGGGGTGAGTCCGCACAAGTAGACGAGGCGCGGCCAGCGACGGAATGGCGACTGACAGAATGACGAAGACCGCGTCAACCGTTCGTCATTCCTCGTTCCCGATTCGTCATTTCCCCGCCCTCCTCGCGCTCCTCGCCACGGGCGCCTGCACTCCCCGCCTCCCCTCCCTGCTCTCCCCCCCGGCGCCGCCGAACACCCTCACCTTTCTGCATGCGTCCGACCTCCACGTGCCCATGTCCGAAAGCGCGAAGACCTGGGCCGCGCTCCAGTCCGGCGCCCCTCCGGCGATGGCGCTTCCCGGTCTCGTCGGCGGAACGCCCTCCTGTGTTGTCGTCACCGGCGACTGCACCGAGTTCGGAGGAGCCTCCGCGTGGAAGGACTTCTGGCGGGCCTGCACCAATCTGCGCCTCCCGGTGTACGCCGCGCTCGGCAATCACGACTCCACCTGGCGCACGCTTCAGCCGGAATTCACCGCCCTGTACGGGGGGTCCTCCTACTCTGTCGATCTCGGGCCGGCGCGCCTCCTGGTCCTGAGCTCCGCCGCCCCTCAGGACCCGCGCCCGGCCTTCACGGTCGAGACGCTCGCGTGGCTCGAAAAGGAACTGGCGAGGGAGGGCGCCGCGACCCCGGTGATCGTCGCCTTTCACCATTCGCTCGACTCGGGCGAATTCGCTAGCCGATACGAGGGCGACCGCCTCCTCGACCTTCTCGCCCCGCACAACGTCCGGCTCGCGCTTGTCGGACATGGACATGCGTTCCGGACGCACCGCTGGGAGTGGCTGACCGGGATCGAGGGCGGATCGACGTTCGGTCCGGAGCGGGGATGGAACGTGATAGAACTCCGCGACGGGCGCCTTCGCGTGGCCGTCCAGCGGGCCGGAGAGCCGCCGTCCGGTCATCTCCTGCTGGATGAGCCGCTCGCCGGAGGGCGTCGGCCCGAGATCTCGCTCGTGACGCCCTTCCCGGAGGACACGGTCGAGTCCGGCTTCGCCCTGTGCGCCGCCCTGGAGTCGGGCTGGGAAGTCTGCAGCGCGAAGATCGTCGCGGGGGACGGCGCCGAGGCGCCGCTCGAATTCGACGCGCGACTGAGCATGCAGATGAAGCCTCCCTCCTGCTGGCGAGGCCACGCGCCGCCGCTCCGGGGGGGGCCCGGCTATCACGCCTACCGGATCGTCTTTGAGGTGAGGCCGGCGGAGGATGAAGCGACCCCCTCGATGCCCGAGGGCGACCCCGAAACGCCAGGATCGCCTGCTCCACCCGTGGCGGTGGGACGGTCGATCGTCCTCCGGGTGATGCCCGCGGCCAGGGACTCCGCCGCGGTCCACGAACCGCGCTGGCACCTCCTCCTTCCCGGCTCGATCCGCGGAGCCGCTGAGGTCGCGGACGGCGGGCTCTACGTGGCCACGACGGACGGGGTCGTCCACGCCCTCGAGACCGCCACCGGTCGCGAGCGATGGCAGACCCGCCTCGGCGGCGCCTGTCTCGGGAGACCACACTTCCGCCCGCCCCGGCCACACGAGGGGGATGAAGGCGGACTGTTCGTCGGGTCGCTGGACGGCATGGTGACGTGCCTCGATCCGGAGTCGGGCCAAGTTCGACGCCGCATGAGCGTGGGCGCCCCCGTGGCGGCCCCGGTCATCGGCGATGCGGATCGCCTGTACGTCGCCGACCTTGACGGCGGCCTGACCGCACTCGATCTGTCCGGGAGGATCGTTCGGTGGCATCGACAGATCGCCCGCGGCGCGATCGAATCGGCCCCCGTCCTGGCGGACGGCACCCTCTACGTCACGGCGTGGGACACCTTCGTGTACGCGATCGACGCCGCCACCGGCGCGGAAAGGTGGAAAGCCCCCTGCTCCTCGGCCACCCTCGAGCGGGCGGCGAAGTACTACAGCGCCGCGGATCACACCCCGATCGTGACGGCCGATCGCGTGCTCGTCGTGGATCGCGGCTATCGTCTGACGGTGCTTGACCGCGCCACCGGGAGGGAGGTGACGCGCGTGGACGACGTCGTGGCGGTCGCGACCGGAGATGCAGGGCCGGGGCTGGCCCCCGACCTTCATCCGCACGCAGACCATCCCTCGTCATGGTTCGCCAAACGCGGCGGCGCCATCGTCCGCGGGGACGGGCCGCCGGGGAGTCGGGAGACATGGCGCGTCGAGACAGACATCGGCCGCATGCCTGCCCCGCCGCTCGTCTGCGGCGACCGCCTCGTGACGGCCTCCTCGACCGGTGAGGTGACCTGTCGCGATTCGGCGACCGGCTCGCTCCGCTGGTCCTGGCAGGCCACCCCCGACCTGTATGTCATGGCGCCGCTCACGGCGGACAGGGACACGGTCTACGTGTGCGGAATGGACGGGAGTGTGACGGCGCTGTCGCTCGGGGAGTAGGGGCGGGGACCGACCGGTGATTGGAGGCTCGGAGCGCCCGGATCGCGCCCGTCGCCTCTGCGCTTTTTCACTCCTTCCTGCAACAATGAGGTCGGGACCCGCCCGCGACGCGCGGACTAGGGTGCATCAACGAAGTTCGGGGCCAGGCGCCGGTGAATCGGCCCGTCCGCCCTGAGCGAGGCGCCCGCCATCCGTACGGCGGGCGTATCGAGGGGTTGGCGGGCGATCTGTCGCTTCTCCGAAATTCACGCTTCACATTTCCGGCAGGAAGCGTAAATTGCGAGTGTCCGCCTCGCTGAGCCCACCGGGAGGGAAAACCGATATGAAACACTGCCTGCCTGCCTGCCGCTCCGGCGTCCGAACCCGTTCTCACTACGGCATCCTCGCCGTTCTGATCGGGATCGTCGCGGCGCCTGCTTTTTTCGCGCCTGAGGTCGTTGCGGCACCGCCTCCCTCAGGGTTCACGCTTGTCTCGCTGTCGGACGCACCGGATCCTTGGTCCCCCGCCTTCGGCCCATGGATGGTCAGCGCGCAGGTCAATGTCCCCGCGACGTCCGGCGCGGCGGCCGGGGCATCCGCGGGGAGGCGTCGGGACGGCGGGGTGCTTCTGGTGCGGTTCAAGGTGGACGTGCGGGATGGGGGCGGCGGTCTCGTGCGAAGTCTGCTGGTGGACAGCGCCGTCCCGCCGGCACACCAGGGGAGCAGCGTGATACCGGTTTCCCTCGTCGCCGGCTGGGACGGGATCTCGACCGCCGGCGCCGCCACGCCGAGCGGCGTCTACTCCTATGATGTCCGCCTGAGCCTTCTCCGGCGCACCGCGAATCCGCAGGCCGCAGCGGGAAGCGCCGCGGCCGCCGGGGTCGAGACGGTCATCGACGAGATCGTCCAGGCCCACGCCGGGACCGTCGGGCTGGATCGGGATCCGCCCGTTTGCACGCTCGCCCCCGCTTCGGGGACTCACCTCGGACTTCTCACGGATACCACCTTCACCGTCACGTGGACCGACAATCTGACCGGCGCCGTTTCCTCCACCTTCACGGCGGCCCTGAACGGCGTATCGATTTCCTCGCTCTTCGCGGTGACGCCCAACGGGGCGTCGCTGACCCCCACGGCCGCCCAGCTTCC
The DNA here is from genome assembly GCA_016192525.1 of Planctomycetota bacterium. Taxonomy (GTDB): domain Bacteria; phylum Planctomycetota; class MHYJ01; order JACPTZ01; family JACPTZ01; genus JACPTZ01. The sequence goes on along the minus strand of JACPTZ010000068.1, from coordinate 174 downwards.
GATCCTGCTGCCGCTCTTCGCCCTCGGTCCCAACACGCTGACCGTGACCATTCGCGACGTGGTCCAGAATGAGGGCACCTGCTCCGCTCCCTACGTGGTGGACGACCTTCACGATCTCGACGGCTCCTCCGCCGGTCCGGCGCCGGTGCTCCTCTCGGTCGTTTCGGGAGGCGG
>JACPTZ010000067.1 GCA_016192525.1 Planctomycetota bacterium | reverse complement strand
TCCGCGAGAATTCGGAGTCCGGCAAAGCGGCGACGAGTCGCCGCATGACTCGGACCATGTCGTGAGTCGTGCTCCGGTCCGTGCTCCGGTCCGTGTCGCAAATCAGAAAGTAATCTTCGGGTCATTTCGATGTGCGACACGGGCCGGTCTCCCAACGCCTACAGCAAGGTCGGCTGGCTGGCCTCGACGACGGACGCGAACGGGAAGGCGGCGTCGCAGTTCTACGACGCGAACGGGAACACGCGGAAGTCAGTGGCACGGAAGGGGAGCATCTCCCGGAACGCCTACGGCGACATCTCGTAGTACCATTGAAAGCGGGCAACTCCGCCGGGGGGAAGGAGACGAAGCACGGAGAAACGATTTCCGGAAACGCCGGGTCGTCCCCAGCGACGGCCATCGCGGCGTGACCGTCAGGGATTCGCCTAGGCCGGCGCACGCGAATGCCCGGGCGAGAGGACGTGCGGGGAGCCCTGTGCGGGAATTCCGCAAGCACGCTTCCGAGAGGGGCGGCGTAGAACGTGGGCATGATCCAGATCCTGTGGCACCGTCGCGAAAGCAGGCGGAAACAGAGAACACAAGCTTCGACCTGCAACACTCGGAGGAAACCGCCTATTCGCCGGTCAGTTCTTCCTTTCCCTGGCGCTCGCGTAACCACCCCACTGCCCCGGCGTCATCGCTCTACCTTCCGGCCGCGGCGCAGCGCGGCGTCCGCCGGCGCGGTCGCAGAGGCTTGCATTCAGTCCCCGCCCGGACATATCATGACGCCTCGTGCGAGCCGCCCGCCTTGACCTAAGGTGCATCAACGAAGTTCGGGGCCAGGCGCCGATGAATCGGCCCGTCCGCCCTGAGCGAGGCGCCCGCCATCCGTACGGCGGGCGCCGAGTCGAAGGGCGGGCCCGCGGCGCCGTCCTTCGACTCGCCCGCCAAACGGAGGCGGGCTCGCTCAGGACGGGCGGGTGGCTGGGTACTTTCCCGACTCAGCTTGGGGGCCGTGAGTGCGATTCCTGGCGATCCTGTCTCTGCCGCTGGTCCTCATGGCCTCCGCCGGGTGCGCCGGCCGGGACCGCCTCCGCGCTCCGCCTCTCGAACTCGGATCGCCGCTCGATACGTACCGCACGCTCCGGAACGCCCTGGCCCACAACCGCGATCTGCCGAGGGCGTACGCCTGTCTCACCGCCGCCACGCAGGCGGCCTATCCGTATCGGACGGCGTTCGTCCCCGCCATGACGCGGTCGCCCGACGGGCTCCTCTTCCGGAGACTGATCGGCGAGGCGGAGGCTGGCGGGCCGGTCGTGGATGAGACGAGCGGGAAGGCCATGCTCCCCGTCATGATCCGCGGCGGGTTGCAGTCGTTCAATCTGGTCCGGGAGAAGATCCCCGCCGACGGGCGTGCCGATCCCGGGGTTCTGCCCGAAGAGGGATGGCGGCTGGACGTCGTGTTCGAGACGAGGCTCCCGGCGTTCTCGAAGCTGGTGCGGCCCGAGGAGAAGACGCCGGAGGCGATCCGGCAGTGGCGCGAGAGGTTTGAGGAGTCCAGGGTCCCGGGGAGTGGTCGTCGGGGGAGGCGCTGAAGGGCGCGCCTGCACGGGGAAGGGCCCCGCCCCTCCCCCTACCCCCTCCCCTCCGGGGAGGGGGAAACAACGGCCGGCCATCCGCGCGATCGGAGTTGACAGATCACCAGGATATCTGACTTTCGACTTCTGACTTCCGACTTCCGACTTTCGACTTTACCCCGTGAGGCCCCCATGAAACCCCAGTTCTGCTACTTCTTCGGCGGCGGTCAGGCGGACGGCGACGGCTCGATGAAATCGCTCCTCGGCGGAAAGGGCGCCGGGCTCGCCGAGATGACGAAACTCGGCCTCCCCGTCCCCGCCGGGTTCACCATCACCACCGAGGTCTGCGCCACCTTCTACGAACTCGGCAAGCGGTGGCCCGACGGCCTCGAGGCCGCCGTGCGCTCCTCGCTCGACCGGCTCGAAAAGGTCTGCGGCAAGCGTCTCGGCGACCCGGCCGATCCGCTCCTCGTTTCGGTCCGCTCCGGGGCCGCGATGTCGATGCCCGGGATGATGGAGACCATCCTCAACCTCGGCCTCAACGACCGCTCCGTCGAGGGGCTCGCAAAAAAAACATCGAACGACCGGTTCGCCTGGGACGCCTACCGCCGGTTCATCCAGATGTATTCCTCGGTGGTCCTCGGGCTGTCGAAAGAGATCCTGGAGTCGCGCCTCGCGGCGCTGAAGCAGAAGCTCGGGGCGAAGAACGACGCCGAAATCCCGGCCGACGCCCTGCGCGGCCTGGTCGCCGAGTACAAGACGGCCTTCCGCGCCCAGACCGGCAAGGACTTCCCGCAGGAGCCGTGGCTGCAGCTCGTCGGTGCCATCAACGCCGTCTTCGGGTCGTGGATGGCCGAGAAGGCGGAGACCTACCGTCGCGTCGAGAAGATCACGGGGCTGAAGGGAACGGCGGTGAGCGTGGTCCAGATGGTCTTCGGCAACAAGGGGGAATCGTCGGGCACCGGCGTCTGCTTCACCCGCGACCCCAACAGCGGCGAGAACCTCTTCTACGGCGACCTCCTCATCAACGCCCAGGGCGAGGACGTGGTGGCCGGAATCCGCACCCCGATGAAGCTGGCCGAACTCGATCGCCGCATGCCCGAGGTCTACCGGCAGCTCTGCGATGTGCGGTCGAGACTCGAGCAGCACTACAAGGAGATGCAGGACCTCGAGTTCACGGTCGAGGAGGGCCGGCTCTACATGCTCCAGTGTCGCACCGGGAAACGCAGCCCGGCGGCCACGTTCAAGATCGCCGAGGACATGGTGCGGGAGGGGCTCGTCACGAAGGCCGAGGCGGTGAAGCGACTCAAGCCGGAGGACATCGAGCGACTCTTCTATCCGGTGATCGACCCGAAGATCCCGATGTCCGAGCGGGCGAGCCGGCTCCTCGCGACGGGGATCAACGCCGTCCCGGGGGCGGCGAGCGGGAAGGCGGTCTTCACCGCCGCCCGGGCCGAGGAGTGGGGCGCGCGGGGGGAGAAGGTGATCCTGGTCCGGGCCGAGACGAGTCCCGAGGACGTGGGCGGGATGCACGCCGCCCAGGGGATCCTCACGGCGACGGGCGGGAAGACCAGTCACGCCGCGGTGGTCGCGCGCGGCTGGGGGAAGTGCTGCATCGTGGGGTGCGGCGCGCTCGACGTCGATTCGGAACACGGCCGGATGACGGTGGGGGGGCGGACGATCTCCGAGGGAGAGGCGATCACGCTGGACGGCGGCGTGGGCGAAGTCTACTCCGGGGAATTCCCGCTCGTGAAGCCGACGCTCCCGTCCTCGTTCCAGGCCGTGATGTCCTGGTGCGACGAGTTCCGCCGTCTCAGGGTGCGGACCAACGCCGACACCCCCTACGACTCGAAGCGGGCGCGGGAACTCGGGGCCGAGGGGATCGGCCTCTGCCGGACCGAGCACATGTTCTTCGACACGGCGGAGCGCCGCGAGGCGATCCAGGAGATGATCGTGGCCGAGGACCTCGCCTCCCGCCGGGCGGCGCTGGCCAAACTGCTCCCGTTCCAGCGGGCCGACTTCATCGGCATCTTCGAGGCGATGGACGGACTGCCGGTGACCATCCGGCTCATCGATCCGCCGCTCCACGAGTTTGTCCCGCACGAACCGGAGCAGCAGGCGGAGCTGGCCCGCAAACTCGGGATCCCGGCCGAGAAAGTGGCCCGCCGGGTGGAACAGCTCCACGAGGCCAACCCGATGCTCGGCCATCGCGGATGCCGGTTGTGCATCACCTACCCCGAGATTCTGGAGATGCAGGTCCGGGCCATCATCGAAGCCGCGCTGGACTGCCGGAAGCGGGGAGTGAAGGCCATCCCCGAGATCATGCACCCGCTCGTGATGGACCCGAAGGAACTCGAGATTCTCGTCGGGCAGACCCGCGAGGTTGCCGATCCCCTGATCGCCGCCTCGGGCCATTCGCTCGACTACACCATCGGCACCATGATCGAACTTCCGAGGGCCGCCCTTCTCGCGGACCGGATCGCCCGCCACGCCGAGTTCTTCTCGTTCGGCACCAACGACCTCACCCAGACGGCGCTGGGCCTTTCGCGCGACGACGCGGGCCGGTTCCTCCCCGACTACGTCGATCCCAAGAGGGCCGGGATCTTCGCCGCGGACCCGTTCCAGACGCTCGACCGGGACGGGGTGGGGCTCCTCGTCCGCTGGGCCGTGGAGCGGGGCCGGACGACCAGGCCGGATCTCAAGATCGGCATCTGCGGCGAGCACGGGGGCGACCCCGATTCGGTGGCCTTCTGCCACCAGATCGGGCTCTCGTATGTCTCCTGCTCCCCGTACCGGGTGCCGATTGCGCGGCTGGCCGCCGCCCAGGCGGCGCTGGCCGATGGAACCCGGAAGTGACCCACCGAGGCCAAAACGGCCGATAACAGGGGTGGAGGATGATGCATGTCGCTCCGGTCCGACCACCTCGTCTGGCAGCTGATCGACGACGACGGATCCCCGCACGGGACGCTCCGCCTGGTCCACCTGCCGACCGGCCTGGTGTGCGAGGCCCCTCGGACCGGGAAGGACGACTGGAAGATCCGCCAGACGCTCGAGGAGGAGATGGAGATCCTCGTCGCCAAGGCGAAGAAGGGCGGGGGGGCGAGGTGACGGGGGGCCGGTCCGGGGAGTTACGCGACCCTCGGGGTGTCATTCCGAAGCCCCCCTCGAGGCGTGCTGCGGAGCGACCCGAAATCTGGACTGAACGAATCTCCGCCGATCCCGTATAATAGGTCTGAGGCGGGCCATCCGGTCCCGCCATCCCTCTTCCCGGGAGTGACACCGTGCAATTCGAACGCATGAAGTATCTGGAGTGGGCGAAGCAGAACATGGGGACGGTCCGGTACGACCTCGCCCGGGCCGACATCAAACACCTCAAGCCCGAGGAACTTCCCTGGGACCCGCGCTCGATCCGTTTCTCGAGACAGTGGGACAACGCTCCGAACGAACTGGTCCCCCTCATCGCCGAGCGGTACAACGTGCCGGCCGCCAACGTCTTCCTCACGCACGGGGCGAGCCTCGGCATCTTCACCGCCTGCGCCGCCCTTCTCAAGCCGGGCGACGAGATCCTGATGGAGGTCCCGAACTACGAGCCGCTCTACCAGGTGGCGCGGGCCTGTGGGGTGGAGGTGAAGATTCTGGAGCGCCGTTTCGACAAGAAGTTCCAGATCGATCTCGAGGAACTGCAGCGCCGGATCAGCAAGAACACCCGCGCCCTCGTGATCACCAATCTGCACAACCCCTCCGGCGTGGCCACCTGGGCCGAGAAGATGCAGACCATCGCGCAGATCGCGCGCCATAACGGGTCGCTGGTGCTGTGCGGCGAGGCCTACGGGGACTACACCTTCGGCGAGCCCATCACGCCGGCCTGCAAGTTCGGCGAGCACATGATCTCGATCAAGACGCTCTCGAAGACCTACGGTCTGGGCGGAATCCGGATGGGGTGGCTCCTCGCGGACGAGCCGCACATCGCGCGGTTCCGGCAGGTGTACGACTACCTGAATGTCGTGAACGCCGTTCCGACGGAGCAGATCGCCCTCGCCGCGTTCCAGAATCTCGACGCCCTGCGCGAGCGCACCGCGAAGATCGTGAACGAGAACCTGCCCATCCTCAGGGAGTGGGTGGACACGCGGGAGGATGTGCAGTGGGTGCCGCCCGACGGCGGGACGATCTGTTTCCTGCGGCTCCTCTACGGCATCTCGTCGTGGGAACTGATGCGGCTCCTCAAGACGAAATACGACACGCTCGTGGTGCCCGGCGACTTCTTCTGGGCCAAGGGATTCATCCGCGTCGGCTTCGGCGGCGACACCGAGATGCTGCGGAAGGGGCTCGAGAATCTCGGGAAGGCGCTCGATGAGATCGACAAGGAGAAGCACCCGTACAATTGACAGGGGGCAGGGGTTGGGGGGCAGGGGGCGGCTGGAGGGCGGGCGGGGGGGGATGTTGGACGGCAATGAACTGACTGATGAACCGCAATCTCCCTTCGTGCCTTCGTGGTCAGGGGCGCGTATTTCCGCCGGATTCTCCCATGTCACATTCCCGCCACCCCGCCAGGATTGTCTCCCTCACCTCCCGTGCGATCCGCTCCTCGCCGGCCCGTTCCTCCTGACGTGACGCGACCGGTGTCGCCGCGGGCAGGCGCACGGGATCGTGAACGATGAGCGTCACCCTCCCCCGCAGACGCGGCCAGATCCACCGACGCGGCCAGAAACGGTGCGTGCCGTGGACCGTGACGGGGACGATCGCCGCCCCGGTCCATCGGGCGAGTCGCACGAAGCCGCTGGTGAAGGGGTCGATTTCGGGCCCCCACGTCCGCTGCCGCTCCGCGAAGATCCCCACGCACTCGCCCGCCTTCAGCCGTTCGATCGTGCGACGGATGCTGTCTCGTTCTCCCCGCTCCGGGTTCACCGGGATGGTCTGGTAGTGCGTCATGAGGCGACCGATGAAGGGCCAGTCGTGCGCGAGGTCCCACGCCAGATAGCGGATCGGGCGGGCGATCGGCATCTGGACGAAGATCGGGTCGATGTAGCAGGGGTGGTTGGCGGCCACGATGACCGGACCGGTCGGGGGAACCTTCTCTCCGCCGCGGTGCCGGACGCGATAGATCGCAGCGAGGGAGATGGAGGTGAGCGGTCGCGCGATCCGGATGCGGAGGGGCTCCAGCGCGTATTGATCGCGGATCGAAGCCGGCAGAGATGGCCCGAAGCGCCACGTCACGAGGGTTCTCGGGCGGATTCCGGGAACGACACGGAAACGGGCGGAACCCCGCGGCCGCCATCCGTGCACCGTCTCTGCCCCGGGTTGTGCTGTCGGCCGCTCACCTGGGACTATCGCGGGTGACGCACAGATGATCGGGTTTCCGCGCGAGGAGGATACGGCCGCCCTCCGAACGTCGTCAACGCATTCTAGTGCATTGTCAATCCTCATTCTGCCGGAGCCCTCCGTTGTTTCCCCTCCCCGAAGGGGAGGGGGTAGAGGGAGGGGGGAGCGCTTCACGGGTCGTCCCCCCTCCCTACCGTCCCCCCTTCGGGGGGAGGAAAACGACTGCGGTCACTCGCAAGATAGGCGTAGACGGAATACTGGCCGAACCCCAACCCCGAAAAAAAATTCTGGCCTGGATTCTCGGGTTCCCTCTTGACGCTCTCCCGCTGAGGGGTATACTTCTCCCATCAATCGAAGTTACGAGTCACCCGGTCGTTCATCCCGGTGCGTGGGGGACTGCGGGTGGGAGATCGAAGGAAGGGGCACTCCCGCCCATCAATCCGGTAGATGGAAGTCGACAGACCGCCCGTCGCGGTCTTTCTTTGGGCGCGGTTGTTCACATGTGAGCGTACGGATCAGGATCGGCCGATTCCCGGGCAACGAGCGTTCCGTGTCGTGCTCTTGTCGCCGGCGGCGGATCTACTGTAGCGGACCACGAGGTCGATCCCTGTCCACCGAGGCCACGGAAGCGCTGAGGAGGGTATCCGTCATGGCACACCACGAGCGACGCACGTCCGACGCGGATCCTCGACCGACCGACCGACCGACCGACCGACCGAGTAGAAGCATCGCTCCAGACTGAGAAGCTGTCTCAGAACCCGCGAGCCCCGAGTAGCCGCCGTCTCGGCGGCGGCGCAACTTCGATCCTTGGGGCGCGCCGCGCAAGCGACGCCCTCTGCGGCGCCCTCTGGAGTGCGGGAACTCGTTCCCGCCTTTCCGGACCCTGCCCTCGCTTCGCCCCCTCGCCGCGCAGCGCCCGCCCGCCATCTCCGCCACACGGATGGCGGACAGGCGTATGGCGGGACGCCCTCGGTCACTCTCACCCGCGATCTCCGTTTCTGTTTCCGCTGTTGTTGTTTCTGTTTCTTCTCCTGCCCCCCATCCCCTGTCTCCTGCCCCCTGCCTTCGCTGCCTCCCCCGCCCCGGCCAACATCGCCTCCAACCCCTCCGCCTCGCCCGGCATCATCTCGCCCGCGAACGCCGATGGACGCTTCGACACGACCGACCTCCAGGCCCACTTCTCCCTCAAGCCGACCGGCGCGCCGCAACTCCCGCCTCAGGCGAAGGCCCCGCCCCAGGCCGCTTCATATGAGTTGCGCGTCCGGTACGAGGTGAAGGACGCCTCCGGCACGCTCGTACGGACCCTGCTCCGGACCGTGACCGTCCCCGGCCTCCCTCCGGGATCGCCCGCCACCGCTCGCGTGGAGATGGATGTCGCCGTCTCGTTCGACGGTCGCGACGCGGCGGGGGCCCTCCTCGCGGATCGCGCCTGCAGCGTGACCATCTCCTCCGACTTCTACCGTGTGACCGCCCAGAACGCCACCCTCCTCGGGAGCTCCGAACCGCTCGGACTCCGGCCTCCGGACAGTGCCATCGTACGCGACCCGCGATCCGCCATCGGTGCGGACTACTCCGAGAGCGCCCTTACGGGCGCACTACAAACGGCCGGGATCGACCCCGCGAGCGGTCGCCTCACCGTGAACGGCGCGGACGTGACCGCCTCCGCGCTCTTCGGCCCCGCCGGCGTGACCTTTACCCCGGCCGACCGGCTTCCCCAGGGACCCGTGACGGTGACCCTCACCATCGCCGACCTCGTGGGAAACGTCTCGAGCGTCGCCTGGTCCTTCGTGGTGCGCACGGTCGATCCGGACCGGACCACCGTGGTTGCCTCTCCCGCGATGGTTCCGGCCGATGGCCTTGCGACGAGCACGATCACCGTGACGCCGCGGGACGCTGATGGAGTCACGATCGGCGCTGGACTCGCCGTCGTCATCGCCGCGGCGCCTGCCAACCCCGAGGCCCCGAGTAGCCCGCCGCCGTCCGGCGGGCGTATCGAGGGGCCGGTTGAGGACCACGGCGACGGCACGTACAGCGCCGTGCTCTCGGCATCGTCGATCGGCGGAATCGTCGAGCTCCGCGCCACGGTCGAAGGCATCGCTATCACACAGGCCGCCTCCGTCACGTACACGCCGTCTCTGAGCCGCGCCCTGGCCGCCGGGCAGCCGTACGATGCGACCGCCCTGCGCCTCGCCGCCGGCGCCCCGGTGACGCTCCTCGGGACCGGCCTCGATCCTGACCCCTCGCGCAACCGCGTCCGGTTCACGGTGGGGGAAACCACGCTCGATGCCCCGGTGGAGGTCGGTGCGGTGGAGCTCGGCGCGCAAGCGCCGAGCGGCTCCGTCACCGCTCGCTTGCCCTCTGCGCTTCCTGCCGGTACCGGCGCGGTTGCCCTCGTCGTGAATGGCGCGGCTTCTCCGGAGGCGCTCCCGATCGAGCACGTCGGTCCGGTCACCTTCGCAAAGACGCAAGGCGACGATCAGCGCGGGCCGATCGGGACCCCGGCGACGCTCCCGCTCCAGGTCCGGCTGACGGACGCCTCGGGCGCCCCGATACCGGGGGAGTTCCTGCGCGCCGTCTCCGTCCGCGGCGGCGGCTTCTCCGAGGCGCTGTCGCCCGCGGCGGCGGCCGAGTTCCGCGCCGATTCCGACGGCCGCGTCACCATCGGGCTCCCCACCCTCAGGGCCGGTGAGAACGTCGTCACCGCCTCGTGCCTCGGCCTGGAGACGACATTCCGCCTCATCGGAGGCTCCCGGCGGATCGTGGACGAGGTGCTGTTCCCGGAGGGAGAGTCCCCGATCGGCCTGGCCGGTCCGGTCGCCTGCGCCTGCGCGGCGAATGGCCGCCTCTACGTCCTGCGGAAGTCGCCCCCCGGGGTCATGGCCCTCGACACGGCCACGAACACTATCGTCGCGGAGGAGGCCCTTCCCTCCGCCGCCACGGCCCCGGCTTCTATTGTGGCTCTGCCGGACGGGTCCGCGCTCGCTGTCGGGGTCCCGGAGACAGTAGTGAAGTCCGTCGACGGAAAGTCATTTGTCCTGGTCCCGGCGAAGTTGATCTTCGTCGATCCGGAGACCCTGGGTGAAGTGGCGTTGCTCGATCTCGCGCCCAAGGCGGCTGTCGATCTCCTGGTGGCGAGCGGGACCACCATCCTCGCCCTGCGCCCGAGCGGATCGCTGCTCACGGTGGTCGATGCCTCGACCAGGACCCTGCGGGCCTCGCTCCTCACTCCGGAGGGCATCCCGGGGTTCCGCTTCGTGGCTTCTTTGCCGGGCGGCGCCACGGCCTGGGTGGGAGGAATGACCTCATCAGGGAAGCCTATGCTCTGGTCGCTCGACCTGTTGACGTTGACACTGGAGGGCGGCGCGCTCACCAACCATGTCGCCGGCTTGGGGGTGCTCTCCCCCGATGGAACTCGGCTCTATGCCCGTCGGGAAGAGATGGCCGGGATTGACGTCCTGGACTTGCCCTCGCGCTCCATCGTCGAGAAAATCTCCTTCGCCGGTCGCAACCTCTCATCGGTCCTCCTCTCGTCCACCCACGACGGAAAGCGCCTCCTCGTCCCGTCACAGAACGACGGCCTCGTGGAGGTGCTGGACACCGACCCGTCCAGTCCGACCTACCATACCGTGCTCGGTCACGTCGAGGTCGGGACGCCCACCCGGCAGGTGGCGGTGACATCCGACGACCTCTTCGGCTACGCGTTGTCCTTTTCGAACCTGACGCTCACCCAGTTCGCGCTGGGAGTGGATCCCGGGGGCGGGACGCCGCCCTACACGGTCCTGTCGAAGGCCTCCCTCGGGGCAACGCCTCAACGGGTGGCCTTCGCGGAGGACGCTGGGTGGATCTGGGTGACGCTCGAACCGTCGAAGAACGCGGACGGGAGCGTCACGCAGTTCGGGGGCGCCGGTGCGCACGATCGTCCCCAATCCTGCCCCGGATGCAGCGGTGACGGGGATGTTCGCGATCCCGGGCAGGGGCGAGGTGGCGATCGGGACGGTGGACCGCCGGGTCGCGGCGTACGATCTGCGGATCTACGACGCATCGACGGGGGACGCGATCGCCGTCATTCTGTTCTCGGGCGAGACGCTTCCGATGGCCGTTTCGCCGGGAGGAGAGCGGCTGTACCTTCGGATGTTCACCCCCCCGGCAGACCTCATCCTGGCGACCATGGACCTGACCTCCCATGCGGTGAGAACGCTCGTCTCGCTTGGAGCCGGCAAGCCCGCTGCCTTCGCACCGTCGCCCGAGGGCGACCGGCTGTACGCGAGCATCCTCACGGAGGGCCCCATCGACCCCTCGACGGGGAAGCCGACCTCCATCCCTGAACTGATCGTCTGGGATGCGGAGACGGGGGCCGAACTGGCGGTCCTCCCGGCGACCCACCTCTACGACGCGCTGGCCATTGAGCCCGGGGGAACAACGGGGTACGGCCGGTACTCCCCCGGTGCGATCGTAGCGCTCGATCTAAGGGCGGCGGAGGAGACAGCAACGCTGCCGGTCCTCTCCTCGTCCCATCTGATGCGTCTCTCCCGGGACGGCCGCCGCCTGTGCGTCGTGGAGCGGCTCGTGGACGAGAAAACGCGGACGAGCATTGACACGCTGGCGGTAGTGGACACGGCGGTGGGGAGTCCCACGCGCCACCAGGTGCTCGCGCGGATCCCGCTCGGGGCGCTGGCGACCGACATGGCGCTCTCCTCCGATGGGGGGCTCGCGTACATCCCGGCGGACTCGTCGGCTCGGTCGCTCCTCACGGTCGATCTCGCCGGCACGCCTCCGGACCCGGAACCTCCGGCGGGGCCGATCGTCGATTTCCGCGTCCAGGCGGTGGTCCCGCCCTGGGGCGGCGCCTTTGGCGTGGGTGGCACGGGCGGCTTACCGTTCGTGCCGGCGCCTGCGGTGAGGGCGGTCCGGAGCAACACCCCTTTCGCGATCTCCGCGATGGGTCGGGACGCGCAGCGGCTCCTGGCGGACGGTTTCATCGGGGCCGTCTCCTTGGGGTGCGGCGCGCCAGCGCCGCAACCGGGGGCGCCACGCCTCGATGTCGAAGGCGCCCTCTACCTCTTCGATCCTCCATCCCGCGGGGCCCTCTCCATCGAGGGATTGCGTCTCGTGGGCGGCGAGGGCCTGGTCACCTTGCAGGTGACGGAGCTCCCCGGGTCCCCGAGTAGCCCGCCATCATGCCCCGAGTCCCCGAGTACGCCGCCCGCAGGCGGCGGTAACGAGTGGAACGAGGGGCCGGCCACCGGCTCCATCTCCCTCCTCGTCGACGACACCCCTCCCAGCGCCCCCACCCTCGTCTCTCCCGCACCGGCGCCCGACGCCTGGCTCGGGTCCCTCGTCACCCTCTCCGGCACGGCGGAGGCGGGGACGCTCCTCGCCGTCTACGACGGCGGTACGCTCGTGGCCACGTTCGTTACCTCGGGGGGTGAGGGGGACGGCGCGAGTGTCCCATGGCTCTCCTCGATCACTCTGCCCACCGACGGCGATCACGTCCTGACCGTGACCTCGATCGACCCCGCGGGGAATGTTTCGCCCGCGAGTGAGCCGGTCACGTTTCGGACCGACGGCACGGCCCCGTCGCTCGTCTTCGTCCCGCCCTCACCGTCCAAGGGCGCCACCGTCCCGAACCGCCGGCCCACGATTGCCCTCGAGGCCCGCGAGTCGGGGAGCGGGATCGACCCGTCGGGGTGGTTCGCCACGCTGGATCTGCTTGGCGACGTCACCTCCTTGCTCGCCCTCACGCCGGGCGATCCGGGGCTTGGAACTCCCGCTACGGCCTCAATCACGCCCGCGGTGGACCTGGCGGACGGAATGTACACGTTCAAGATCTCGGCCCGCGACCGGGCGGGGAACCGTGCCAGTGCGGATCTCACCTTCACCGTCGTCCCCCCTCCGGACGTGACGCCGCCAGTCATCACGGTGACCCGGATCGGGAACGCGACGGACCCGGCGCCGGGGGCGGTCGTGAGCACGAACGCGCCGGAAATCGTGTTTACCCTGCTCGACCCGCAAGGCCCGGGCGGGGCCAAGGTGAGCAAGATCCAGACGAGTTCGCTACGGGCACTGGTGAACGGGACGATCGACCTCTCGTCATCCGCCATCGCAAGCCTCGTCCAAGGCCCGGGGGGCGTCTACACCGGTACCGCCTCGCTTCCGGCGGGGACAACACTGCCCGACGGCGACTCCACTCTGGAGATACGGGTCTCGGACTCTGCGAGGAACCAAGGCTTGGCGCTCTCGACGTTCAAGGTCGATACGCACGGGCCGGAGATCGCCTTCGAACCTGCGGGCGGGTCGAGCGTAGAGGCCTCGGTGGGGCTCACGGTTCGGGTGACGATCCAGGATGCGGTTTCAGGCTTGGACGCGGCCTCCGTGCGTATTACAATCAACGGGGCGGAGGCGGCGTCGCTCTTCGCGGTGGCGGACGGGGTCTACACGTTCAGCCCGTCTCCGGAGTCGTTGGGCGGGCTGGCGGAGGGGGCGAACACGCTTTCGGCGGAGGCCCGGGACGGGGCGGGGAATCTCTCGTTCGCCTCGGCGGGGTTCGATCTCACGCCTCCGCCGGAGGGCTCGGGCGAAACGAGCCTCTTCCCGCCCCCGCCGCCGCCGACCTCCCCGCCGCCGGTCCTGACGAACATCGGCTGTCCGGCCCAGCGCGGGATCGTGACCCGGTGCCTCCCTCAACCGTTCCGCTTCAAGGTCACGGACGGGGCCACCGGAGAGCCGATGGCGGGACATCCCGTGCTGTCGAGGGTGACGCAGGGGACGGCCTTCATCGTGGGGACGCGTCCGACGGGAGGGACGGGGGAGGACGGGGTAATCGAGGTGGATGTAATGTTGGGCGGCGCGGTGGAGACGGTGGATATCGAGTTCCGCGCGTCGGAGGATCCGGAGGCGACGCCGGTGACGGTCACGGCGGAGGCGACGGCGCCGAGGCTCTCCGTCTCTTTTCCGGCGCAGGGGCTCGGCTCGCTGTTTGCGCCGCAATCCCCGCTCCTGCCCGGAGAGTCTTCTTTCGGGATCGTGGCGATTCTGGCGGGGATCCGTCCGGCGGCGCCTGGGGACGAGACGCCTCCCCCGCCTCCCCCGCCGGGCGGAGGCTTCGGGGGCGGAGGCGGGATCGGCGAGTCTCCCCCGCCGGAGGAGGGCGGCGAGGAGGAGGACCCCTGCCTTCCGACGGAGT
>JACPTZ010000066.1 GCA_016192525.1 Planctomycetota bacterium | reverse complement strand
CCCCTGGCCCCTGACCCCAGTCCCCTGCCGTCAAGCGACGGCCGGTCCCGCCGTTCTCAGGACTGGGTGGTTCACCAGCACCTCCTCCGCCGCCCGCTCCCCCTCGTCGATCAGCCCCTGATGGTTCTCGAACTCGAAGATCCCGTGGTGCACCACCCGAGGCTCGATGAGAATCAGCGGCCTCCCCTCGGCCTTCATGATCGAGAACTGCGTCATGGCCTGTCGCATGATGGTGTGCGACTGGCTCATCGCCGCGAGCAGTCCCTCCTGATGGACCGTGCGCGGGGGGACGACATGGAGCGACTCCAGATTCACCGCGATGATCGCGTCCATGTCGTGCGCGAGCGAGACGGCAATCGGGAGGCCGTCGGCCGTGCCTCCGTCCACGTAGTACGTCTCGTTGATCCGGACCGGCGGGAACAGGCCCGGGAGGGCGCAGGAGGCATAGACAGCCTTGTGGACGGGAATGTTGTGGGTCTCGGGGAAGCCGAAGATCGTCTGTCCGCCCGAGTCGATGTTGACGGCGTTGATGTAGAGCGGGAGGGAGAGGCGGGCGAAGTCGTCGATCGGCAGGGAGAGGCGGAAGAAGTTGAAGAGGCGGCGTCCCTTGAAGAGGCTGGGCGCCGAGGTGCGCTTCCGGATGAGGCCGGTGTAGTCGAAATCGAGGAGGGTGTCGCGATCGATGGTGAGGGCCATCCGCTCCATGAGATCGACCGGCACTCCCGCGGCGGTGAGGGCGCCGACGAACGAGCCGACGCTGCATCCGACGATCTCGGTGATGGGGATGCCGAGGCGTCGGATGACCTTGAGCACGCCGATGTGGGCGAGACCGCGCATCCCGCCCCCGCCGAGCACCAGTGCGATCCGTGAATCGCGCATCCGCGTCCTGCCTCCGGCCCCTCACGCCTTGTCTGTGGCCCGACTTCGCTGCCTGCGGTTGTGCGTCACTCGTCGCTCTCCACTCCTCTTTCGTCATTTCCCCCGCCCTCATCCTACCTTTTCGTCTCCGGGGGGGGTCAAGGTTGAACGTACGAGGTTACCGCATTGTCATCCTGAGCCCAGCCGGCCGCTCCGCCACACAGATGGCGGACAGGCGTTTGGCCGCCCTGAGCGCAGCGAAGGGGAAGGATCACCAGCGTCGGAGTCTGCAAACCGCACACGCTGGTGATCCTTCGGCCCGTAGCACGTGCTACGGGGCTCAGGATGACAATGGGGCAGGACGGTAACCTCGTACGGTTGAACCTCCATTGTTCCCCCTCCCCCGATCGGTTCTGGGCGAGGGGCCGCCTCCATGCGGCGGGGCCGAGCTGAAGGATGCTCTCTCCGTTCATCCGGAGAGGAAACCACGAATTTCACGAATTTCTGCTTTTGTTGCTGCTGCTGTTGTTGCTGTTGTCGTTGTTGTTGTCGTTGTTGTTGCTGTTGTCCACCCCTTCGTGAAATTCGTGAAATTCGTGGTTCACTCCGTTCCGGGTTCGCATCCGGTCGAGGATGCCTCTCCCGGCTGAGCCTCAATTGGGTGATCCGGACCGCCGCGGCGTGATATCATCCAGGTCATGGAGAAGCCCGACTCCGGCATCAAGATCATCGCGAAGAACAAGCGCGCGTATTTCCGCTACGAGATCCTCTCGAAGCACGAAGCCGGCCTCGTCCTCGTCGGCACCGAAGTGAAATCGCTTCGGGAGGGCGCCGCGGCGATGAGCGACGCCTACGCGAAGCCGGAGCGGGGCGAACTGTGGCTCTTCAATCTCGACATCTCCATGTACAAGAACGGCGGCTACCGCAATCACGAGCCCAAGCGGGCCCGCAAACTTCTCATGCACCGGGGGGAGATCGCGCGGCTGATCGGCAAGACCTCGGAGCGGGGCCTCACGCTGGTCCCGCTGGCGCTCTACTTCAGGGGGGGCTACGCGAAGGTCGAGCTCGGCCTGGCCCGGGGCAAGAAACTCCACGACAAGCGCGCCGCGATCAAGGAGCGCGAGAACGCGCGCGAAATGCAGCGGGTGAACCGGGGGGGGCGGTGATGAACCACAAGCGTGTTGCCTCTCTCGCCGCCGAGACCGTGGAGATCCAGGCACCTTCACCCATGGGCGTCGTCGATTCCGTCGGTCGACAGGAGGGCGCGGAAGGCGAGATGCCTCGCCCCGGAGGGGCGAGGAGACAATAGCCAGGGGTGAAACCCCTGGATCTCATGCTCCCCAGAGACCAGCCCCGAAGGGGCGACAGAAAAGCCGCGCGGGCGAGGGCTCCTGCCGCCCCCTCGGGGCGTCGGCGAGGATGTGAATCCTCGTTATGCCGCCAGGCCAGCACCCCGGCGAAACTGACCTGCACCCTCGCTAACCCGGATTATTCGTGAACCAAGGCCCCGTAGCCCCGAGTAGCGGCCCCTTCGGCTTCGCTCAGGGCAGGCTCCGGCCGCGTAACGAGGGGCGGCACAGGCGAATGGCCTTGCACCGGGAGCCGGCCCCTCGTTGCGCCCCCGCAGCACGTGCTGCGGGGCCTACTCGGGGCCTCGGGGATCCGCTCAGCCGCTTCGTCGTCCGGACGTGCGCGAGAGTTCATGAATAATCCGGGCTAAGTCCGGGGCCGAGGACCCTCTTGACCTGTGGCGGCCGGGTTGTCATACTGCTGTTCGGCGTGGCTTGGAGTTCGCATGGGCACCTTCACCCAGAAGTTGAAGATCTTCCAGGCGGGTGACCCCGCAGAATTCACCGAGATTGAGGCTCTGGTGGACACGGGGGCATTCTACACCTGGGGGCCGCGTCAGACGCTCGAGGCGCTGGGCTACCGCCCCGATGGACGACGTCCCTTCGTCATCGCGATGGGTCAGATTGTCGAACGCGACGTGTGTGAGATTCGTGTGGCTTTGAACGGAGACTCCTGCACGACGAAGTGCGTCTTTGGCGACGCTGGCGGCACCTCGCTCCTCGGGGCCTACACTCTGGAAGGACTCGCTCTGGGGGTCCAGGATGAGGTTTTCCGCCGGCGCCGCGGGGCTACTCTGGTCCCCGGTCAAGGCATGTCCACTTTCATGGGGGCGAACTGGATTCGACCGGACGTTCAATGTCGGAAGTGGCGCACCGAGGTTGCCGGGTGGCCTCGTTCCGTGCGGCTCCGCTGAAGGGCGGGGCGGCGGGCTCCTGCCGCAAGGCGGGCTGAAAAAACCTGGCAAACACAGTAAGTGCGGAACCCACTTACGCTCTCGCGGCGTAATGCTGCGACGGATGGCGTCGCATGTCGGTGGCTTGAGCCCTTCGGGGTTCGGGCGTGACGCTCGGCCGTAAAGGCACCGGCTCCAGTCGCGCAACTCCGCTCCGTAGGTGCGCGATCACGGTTCAAACGGGGATAGCGGCGGCGCCAGCCTGTCGACCGGCGGGCGCAGCGGCGAAATCAAACGATCGACTACGTGCGTAGAAGCTCCGACAGCGGCGCCTCGGGACGGGGGTTCGATTCCCCCCGCCTCCATCCTTCGCCCCTCGAATCGCCTTCGGCGATTCGGGGGCTACGGATGGCAAGCCAACTTCTTTCAGGGAAAGGGGGGGCGAATGATGCCACCCGCCTTCTCGGACTGGAGTGACGCGGTCGGTCGAGAGTCGCGATCCAGGACAGGCGACAGTTCTGCACTCAGCGACTCTTCCAGACGGGGCTCGTGTTGATCTCTTCACTTGCGTCCACCGATGAGATTGCTGTTGACGGCCTCGCAGGCTTTGAACAGGTGGTCGATGCCGAGGACACGAAGTCCGGCGATCCGCTCGTTCTGTATCAGGTTGTCCTGTTCGACGGTGATTCCTACTTTCTCTTTCAGGGGCGTGCTGCAAGGGAGCAAGCCGCCGAGGTCTTGCCCGAATTCAAGGCCATGGCACGAAGTTTCAAGAGGACACGCGAGTGAGCGATAGAGGCGTAGGTTGTGGGCTGTTCCTTCCAGCCAGGCGACAATCCAGGGAGTACGAGGTTACCGCATTGTCATCCTGAGCCCAGCCGGCCGCCGTTTGGCCGGCTCGGCGAAGGATCGCCAGCGTCGGAGTCTGCAAACCGCACACGCTGGTGATCCTTCGCCTCGGCCTGCGGCCGAGGCTCAGGATGACAACACCAAGGGCGGCAATCTCGTACTCCAGGGATTACCCAGCGCGGGAGATTCCCTCGTGGCTCGGATGACTCGGGTTCTGTGCAGTCTTGACGACGCTCGCCGCCTTCCGTATCCTCGCCGTGCATGAACACGCCCCAGCCCGGCATCCTGCTCCCTCCTCCTCCGCTCGCGAGATTCTTGACCATCGGGCTCCGGCCCGCGGCGGACTCGCGTGACGGTCTCCGGACGCTGCGGGAGATCGTGGACGGGGAGCACGCGGTGGTGGGGCTCGGGCTCTCGCTCGTGCGGGCGATGAAGGGCGGCGTCGAAGGGCTGCGCGCCTTTCCGCCCCTCTCCCACGCCGGCGTGGAGATCCCCTCGACCCCCTGCGACCTCTGGGTCTGGCTTCGCGGGACCGATCGCGGGGAGCTCTTCCATCAGTCGCGCGGCATTGAGCGGGCCCTCGGCGGAGCCTTCCATGTGACGCAGACCGTCGATGCCTTCCAGTATCTGGAGGGACGCGACCTCACCGGATATGTGGACGGCACCGAGAATCCCACCGGAGAACGCGCGGAAGAGGTGGCGATCGTCCACGGCCGCGGCAAGGCCCTCGAGGGATCCAGCTTCGTCGCCGCCCAGCAGTGGGTCCACCAGTTCGACGCGTTCGAGGCGATGCCGTCGCAGGACCAGGACCACTCGATCGGCCGCCGACGCAGCACCAACGAGGAAATCGCCGCGGCGCCGGCCTCCGCACACATCAGGCGGACCGCCCAGGAGAGCTTCAACCCGCCGGCCTTCATCCTGCGGCGCTCCATGCCGTGGACGGCGGGCCAGGAGGGGGGGCTCATGTTCGTCGCCTTCGGGGCGTCGCTCGATCCCTTCGAGGCGCTGTTGCGACGGATGATCGGACTTGAAGACGGCGTCGTGGACTCCCTCTTCCGCTTCACGCGGCCGGTCACGGGCGGCTACTACTGGTGCCCCGCCATGCGTGAGGGAGGGCTGGACTTGAGTCTCCTCGGCGTCCAGGAATCCGCCTG
>JACPTZ010000042.1 GCA_016192525.1 Planctomycetota bacterium | reverse complement strand
CCGGAAGGAGGCGGGCAGGGCTCAGGATGACAATTCAGCGCACCGCTCGTCCGCGCATTTCTTCTCGGCCTCTCAGACAAGCTCCGGCGACCGCAACGAGGGACCGGCCCGGCGGAGGGGCGATACCCGACATTCCCCGTCCCCTCGTTGCGGCCCCTGGAGGTTCGGAACCCTCGATGCCCTCCCCGGCCTCAACACGCGATTCGCCTGTCCTCTCCCTCGAAGCCATCATCGCCCAAGCGATCCCGGGCCGCGAGTGCCGCGTCGGCGGACTCTGGGGCTCCTCCCCGGCCTGGCTGTGCGCGGAGATCCAGCGCACCCGGGCCGTCTCCCTCCTCGTCGTGACGCGAGGGGTGGAGGAGGCGGAGCGATTCGTCGATGACCTGACGACCTTTCACGGAGAGCCCCCGCTCCTGTTCCCGGCCTGGGAGGACCTCGGGGACACCGGCGCCCCCGACCCCATGATTCTCGGGGAGCGGCTGCGAACGCTGCTCGCCCTGCTCGCCGCGCGTGGGACCGGCGGCCCGCCGGTGCCTGCGGGAGAGGCCTCCACCCGCGACACGGGCGGCAGGCGGTCCGCGCCACCCCGGCCCATCTGCGTCGTGGCCTCGGTTCAGGCCCTGCTCCAGCCGGTTGCCCCGCCGGACCGCCTCCCCGCTTCGGCGCTCCTGCTGCGGGTCGGCGACCCGCTCAACCTGACGGAGCTCGCCGAACGGCTGGTCGACGCCGGCTGGTCCCGGACCGACACCGTCGAGTTCCCCGGAGAATTCTCCATCCGTGGCGGCATCTGCGACCTCTTCGCCGACGCCGCGGATGCCCCGCTCCGGATCGAGATGGACGGCGCGAACATGGGATCGCTCCGCCGGTTCGATCCCGGCACTCAACGCACGAGCGAGCCGCTCCGCCAGGCGGAGGTGCTTTGCGCGCCCCGATCCCTCTTCGGCCCGCGTCTGCACGGCGCGCCGGGCGAGTCGGCCGCGCTCTGGGACTATCTGCCGCCGGACAGCTGGGTCGCCGTCGAGGAGCCGCCCGAGGCGATCGATCGGGCGCGACGTTTCCTCGAGGCCTCCCCCGGCGCCGCCGCCCCCGCCCTCGACGAGGCCTGGACCGCCCTTCGCTCCCGGACGTACCTCGCGCTGTCCTCGCTCCCGATGCCCGAGGGGCCGGGCACGGTCAACCTCCGGACGCGCTCCCTCCAGCGGCTCGGCGGCGCCCTGGCGGCGGTCTTCGACGAGCTCGAGCGCCTCCTCGCCGAGTCGATCCGCCCCGCCGTCTACTGCGTCAACCCCGCCGAGTCCCAGCGGTTCCAGGAGCTGATCGAGCAGGAGCGCCCGGCGCTCAAGGGGCGCTGCGAGGTGCGGATCGGCCGCGTCCACCACGGATTCGTCCTCGAGGCGGCGGGAATCGCCTTCATCGGCCACCAGGAGCTCTTCGCCCGCTACGCCCAGCGCCGCGCCGCGCGCCGGCTGAAGGAGGCGCGGCCGATCGAGACCTTTCTCGAGCTCGAACGGGGCGACCTCGTCGTCCACGCGGACCATGGAATCGGTCGCTACCGCGGCCTCGAACGAAGCGTGCGCGACGGGGTCCTTCAGGAGTTTCTCGTCTGCGAGTACGCCGAGGCGGCCCGGCTCTTCGTCCCGATCTCGCGGATCGACCTTCTGCAGAAGTACATCGGGAACGCCGACCGGCCGCCCCCGCTCTCCAGACTGGGCTCCGAGGCGTGGGGAGAGCGGAAGAAGCGGGTGTCGGCCTCGCTCGAAGAAATGGCGCGCGAACTGATCGCCGTCCAGGCCCTGCGCGACCAGCAGCGCGGAATCGCCTACCCGAAGGACACGCCGTGGCAGCGCGAGTTCGAGGCGTCCTTCCCTTACGAGGACACCGAGGACCAGATCGAGATCACGCAGGTGCTGAAGAAGGACATGGAGTCCCCCCGGCCGATGGACCGTCTGATCTGCGGCGACGTGGGCTTCGGGAAGACCGAGCTCGCCATGCGGGCGGCGATGAAGGCGGCCCTGTACGGCAAACAGGTGGCCGTGCTCGTCCCCACCACCGTCCTCGCGCAGCAGCACCTCCAGAACTTCCGGGAGCGCATGGCCGACTACCCCATCGCGGTGGCCGGCCTCAGCCGGTTCCGCACCGAGGCCGAGGCCCGCCAGATCCTCGAGGGCCTCCGGACCGGCGGGATCGACATCGTGATCGGGACCCACTCCCTCCTCCAGCCGAACATCGGATTCAAGGACCTGGGCCTCGTCATCATCGACGAGGAACAGCGGTTCGGCGTCGAACACAAGGAGCGGCTGAAGCGGCTGCGGGCGACGGTGGACGTGCTCACCCTGACGGCGACGCCGATTCCGCGGACCCTTCACATGGGGCTCCTCGGCATCCGCGATGTCTCCACGCTGAGCACCCCCCCGCAGGACCGGCGCGCGATCCGGACCGAGGTGGCACGGGAAACGCCGGAGTTGGTCCGCGCCGCCATTCTGAGGGAGCTGAACCGCGACGGGCAGGTCTACTTCCTCCACAACCGGGTCTACTCGATTCAGGGGGTCGCCGACTGGCTCCAGCGGCTGGTTCCCGAGGCGCGCTTCGCGGTGGTGCACGGACAGATGTCGGAGGACATCCTCGAGTCGCACATGGTCGATTTCGTGGAGCGCCGGACCGACGTGCTGGTGACCACGACCATCATCGAGTCGGGCGTCGACATCCCGAACGTGAACACGATCCTGATCCATCACGCGCACCAGTTCGGGCTCGCCGACCTGCACCAGTTGCGCGGCCGGGTGGGGCGTTACAAACATCAGGCCTTCGCCTATCTCCTCCTGCCGAACGACGAGCCGGTCTCCCCCGAGGCGGCGCAGCGTCTCCAGGCGATCCGGGAGTTCAACGAACTGGGCGCCGGATTCCAGCTGGCGATGCGCGACATGGAGATCCGCGGCGTGGGAAACATCCTGGGCAAGGAGCAGCACGGGCACATCTGTGCGGTGGGATACGATCTCTATTGCCGGCTGCTCTCCGATGCCGCGCGGAAGGCCCGGAAGGAAACGGCGGCTCAGCCGGTCGATGCCTCCGTCGATCTCGACGTGGAGGCGATGATCCCGGACGCCTACACCGCCTCCGAGCGGACGAAGATCGAGATCTACCGGCGGCTCTCGCGGGCCGCCTCGATCGAGGAGGTTTCGGCGGTGAAGGCGGAGATGGAGGACCGGTTCGGTCCGCTGCCCCCGCCCGCGCAGCGGCTGGTGGAGGTGACGGAGGTGAAGGTGCTCGCCCAGGGATGGAGGATCAGGGCCATCTCGCAGGCGAAGGACGGGGTCCGGTGCATCTACGCGGATCCATCGGCGGCGGAGCAATTGCGCCGGCGCGCGGGCCGGAACGCGGTCCGGATCGTGGATGGCGAGACGCTGCTGGTCCCGGCCCCGCCCCGCGGCGGCTGGAACGCCGTGTACCGGCAGTTGAGGGAGACGTTCAGGAAGTAGTACGTGGTTACCGCATTGTCATCCTGAGCCCAGCCGGCCGCTCCGCCACACGCCTGTCCGCCATCCGTGTGGCGGAGATGGCGGACAGGCGTTTGGCCGGCTGAGCGAAGGATCGCCATCGTCGGAGTCTGCGAACCGCACACGCTGGTGATCCTTCGCCTCGGCCTGCGGCCGAGGCTCAGGATGACAAGGGACGGGACGGTAACCTCGTACAGGAAGTAGAACCAGGCCGCCCCATCGGAAAGTTCGGGGTAACTTCGGGGCCGAGCCTCTCTTGCATTCCCCCGCCGGCCATTCTAGGATGGTGCGTCTTCCCGGAGGACTCGTCCGCGCATGCCCTGCTCGCTCACCGTCGCCTACTCGGAATGCGCCGCGATCACCCGCGAACGGGCGCGCAATTTCGTCTACGCCTTCGGATGCCTGCCCGCGGAGAAGAGGCGCGCGATCGAGGCGGCCTACGCGTTCAGCCGCATCTGCGATGACATCGCCGACGGATCCTGCGGCCCCTCCGAATCCGAAGAGAACCCCGCCGCCCGGTCGTCCGCGACGGCGTCCGCGACCGCCACCCTGCCCGAAGCGGTGCGGGCGGTGGGGTCTCTCGCCGAGTGCCGGACGCGACTGGCGGAGGCCCTGGCGGGCCGACCCGACGGTCCGGTCTTCACGGCCCTCGCCGATGCCGCCGCCCGGTACCGCATCCCCGCGTCCTACTTCGAGGAACTGATCTCGGGCGTGGAGATGGACCTCACCGTCCGTCGATACGAGGACTTCGACGCGCTCCGTCAGTATTGCTGCCGCGTGGCCTCGGTTCCCGGCCTGATCGCCCTGGAGATCTTCGGGTATGAGGGGGAGGCGGCGCGCGATCACGCGGTCGATCTCGGGATCGCGATGCAGTTGACGAACATCCTCCGGGACCTGAAGGAGGACGCCGACCGGAATCGGGTGTACCTCCCCCAGTCGGATCTCCGACAATTCGGTTACTCCGAACCGGATCTTAAGGCAGGGGTGCGAAATGCGGCCTTCACCCGGCTGATGGAGTACCAGGTTCGCCGCGCCCGCGATCACTTCACCCGCGGGCTCCGGATTCTCGCCTATCTCCCCCGCCGTTCGAGGGCCTGCCCCTACGTCCTCGCCCTCCTGTACCGGGGACTCCTCTCGCGCATCGAGTCATCCGGGTACGACGTCTTCAGCCGCCGAATCGCGCTCAGCGGTCCCCGCAAGGCGTGGCTCATGGCGCGGGGATATGTCACGGCGTGGGCGATGTAGCGGACGCCAGAACCAGTCGCATCTGGATCAGGCGTCGAGCGAATGGATCGAAGACGAGGCCGAGGTTTTCCAGGGTGATGACACCGAGGAGCGGTTCGCTGTCTCCCGGGTCACCCAGGATGACGGGCGCATGTCCGTCGGTCTTCCCGATACGAAAGTGGCATTCAGACACGTCCCGGGCCACGGTCCGACCGTCCGCAAGCTCGAACTGTTCACGCCTCTTGGGTTTCAATCCCAGCCGCTTCCAGATGCGCTCCGGAAGAAGCGAGTAGGCCGCGCCGCTGTCCACGAGCATCCGAACCCGGGCGACACGTTTCGATGGCCCCGTCGCATGCACGCTCACACAAGTAATGCCCATGGCGCAGATCCTCCATGAACATTCTAACCACGCCGCGACCCTTCAGCAAGGGCAACCGACGGGACAGCGAGGCTAGTGGGCCTTCAAGATTGAATCTATGAGTCGCCGGGTGGCACGGGCAGCTTGCGGCCCGTGCCCGGAGCGTGCAGGCCCGGGCCCTGCGGCGAGCCGCCCGTGCCACCCACAACCTCAATCTTGAAGGCCCACTAGTCCAGCCAGTCCCGCTCCTTCAGCTTCCGCGGCAGATAGTCAGTCGTGAGGTACCGGAAGTCCTTGTTCGCCAGCGCGTCAAGCTCGAACTTGAGCCCGCTCGCGAGCATGTTTCGGATCTCGCGCTGCCACTCCTTCTTCTGGAACCACGGGTAGGCCAGAATCTCCTTCGCCCGGGAGACATCCTTGTCGGTCAGCCGGATGCCGACGTTCCGGGGCAGCTTGTGTTTCTCCGGATCGTAACTCGAGAGCCCGATGAACTTGGCGTCAGGGATGGCCATCCGCTGGCTCTCGAAGGCAAGGTTGATTGACCCCTGTTTCACCACCGAGTAGATGTAGTAGCCCCACGGATCATTGTCGACCAGGACGTACACCGGCTTCTTCCACTCATCGTGGATGCGACGGCAGAGCCGCCGCACGCCGCGCGGGGGCTGGCCGTTGCCGGTGACGAGGACACAGTTGTGCCGCTTCCAGAACTTGTCCTCCGATAGGCGGTTGAACTGCGTCGCCTTCTCGACGAGGAGGACGAAATCGGCCGCGCACTTCCGGATGCGGATGCCGGGCTCCTCGACGATCGAGGGAACCGTGTGCCCGCTCTTCCCGGCGCGGGTGCAGTCGATGGCGTCGCCGTCGTCCACCAGAACGACGTTTCCCACGATGCTCCCCCGCCCCTCGGCCGCCACCTGCAGCTCTTCCCGGAGGGCGGCCAGCGCGACTTCGATATCCTCGATGATCGGGTCGCTCTCGTCCTGGGCGTCGAAGGTGTTTTCGGTCGAGTCGCGCAGGGTGTGCTTGGTGCGGTAGTAGATTTCGCGGAGCGAAGTGGTGAGTTTCTCGCGCTGGAGCACGGCGAGGGCGTCGGCCACGAGCATCGTCTGCATGAACTTCCTCGCCATCCCCAGATTGAAGAGGCTCCGGGCCTGGGTGGCGTCCTTCATCTCGATGATGCGCTTCTTCGGATTGAACGCCACGTTCGAGAGGGCGCGGACCGGGATCTCGATCTCCGGATCCCGCTTCTTCCGGGCCGCCTCCACGACGAGGTCGGCGAGGCCGACGAGGCGCTGTTCAGCGGTGCCGGTGGGCATGGCGGGCTCCTTTTTCGGGGATCGGCTTCGCCTCGGCGGGCGGGGGGACGCTCTCCGGGGGGACGGACGGAGCCGGGACAGCCCCCTCCACGCCGTCGGGCGTCACGATGATGGTGCTCTCCGGGGCGACCGGCCCGGCGGACTCTCCCTTCCCGAGGAGTTCGTCGGTCCTCTCCCCGCCCGTCAGCTTCTTGGCGATCGACTGGAGCCGCTGCTTGAGGTCCTCCTCGTTCAGCCGCCCCTTCTTCAGCCTCTTGCAGGCCGCCGCCACCTCCTCGATATAGGCCTCGAAGACGTTGCGGCGCTTGAACTCGCTCTGGGCGCGCTCGCGGCGCCGGACGAAGGCCGAGAGCCGGCGGCCCGCCTCGTTGAGCGCCAGGCGGATCTCCTTCCGGATCTCGTCGTAGTCGGCGATGGCTTCCTTCGACTCGCTGGTGAAAGGCACCCACACGCTCGCCATGTGGACGAAGATGACGAGCGGTCCCTGCGGGAGCGCTCCGCGCGACTGCGAGACGCCGTAGTTGCGCCAGGCCGTGTCCACCGCCGCCTTCGTGATGGCGCAGGCCCCCGGCTGATAGAGGAGCGGGACCCGGTTGGCAAACCGCATGAGGCGCGCGAGCGACACCTCGCCGGCCTTCTCCTTCGCCTCGCCCTCGGCCACCGGCACCGCCTCCTCCTGCTCCACCGCGCTCTCGGCCAGCGCGGCCTGGCCCGTGCCGTAGGCCAGCCCGACCTCGATCACGAAGGGATTCCCGCGGTACACGGCCGGCGCGCGGGTGACCGCTGTGTAGAAGTCGCCCTTGATCTGCTTGTAGAGCCCGGCCAGAACCGCCTTCTCCCCGATGGGCGAGAGGCAGTCGGTGGGCGGGTTCATGATCTTCGTGTTCTGGATCGCCCGGTAGAGTCGCTCGGCCGCGTCGCCGTGCACGGTCCGCACCTTCGCCCTTGGATCGAGCCCCGCCTTCTGGCAGATCTCCTGCGCCACCTTCGGCGAAACGCGGGAGAAGTCGCTGCAGAGAAATCCGCCGATCCAGTGACTCTTCGTCGACTGCATCATCTTGAGCAGGACGCCCAGTTCGATCCCGTACGGGTGCGGCCGGATTTCGCGCGGCGAAGGCGGAAGTTCCTCGACCTGGCGATCGAAGAGAGTCCGCTGCCCCTCCGGATTGAGATAGACGATTCGGGCGTGCGGATTGGCGATGGCCGCCTGCTCGAGGAACTCGTCGACCGATGTGCGCCCCTTCTGGTAGCGGCCCTCCAGTTCGATCGAGACGCGCGTGCCGTGCGGACGATCCCACTCGACGTCGCGATTGGCGATCACCCGCGGCTCGTTCCGGGCGGTGTCGATGAAGATCTCGACATACTTCGCCGGCTTCTTCTCGCTGTATCGCGACGTGACCCGGACCGGCTTGCCGGTCGTCAGGTGCCCGTACAGCCCGGCCGCGCTGATCCCGATCCCCTGCTGGCCCCGGCTCATCCGGAGCCGGTGGAACTTCGAGCCGTACAGCAGCTTCGCGAAGATCTTCGCGATCTGGTCGGGCACGATGCCCGGGCCGTTGTCGGTGACGGTGACGATGAACCGCTCCGCCTGTGAAGCCGACGGCCGGCCCGGGATCGGGAGTTGCCCCTTGGGCGGCTCGCCGTTCCCGTTCGCGACTTCGATTTTCACCTCGATCTCGGGGAGGATTCGGCCCTCCTCGCAGGCGTCGAGCGAGTTGTCCACCGCCTCCTTGACGGCCGTGAGGAGGGCCTTTCGATGGGAGTCGAAGCCGAGGAGGTGGCGGTTCTTGGCGAAGAATTCTGAAACGGAGATTTCGCGCTGTTTTCCGGCGAGCATCTGGGCGGTCGGCCGCGGCGGCGCGGGCGGAATCACTCCGCCGTTACCGCCGGAATCGGCCGGCGACGCCACAGGGACCACGGCCGCCTTGGCGGGCGGAACGGGTCGCTGGCCGCCCGTGCTGCGGGGGCGGGCCGGCGCCGCCGGGGCGCGTTTCGACGGGGCACGGATGGACATGGGAGAGACTCTCGTTCGAAGGGGTGGCGGACCGGGCATGGGAGGGCGACGGGTGTCCCGGGACACTCCGCGCCCCCGGGCGCGACATGAAGGGCCCCCCGGCCCCACCGGAAAAACGACGGGGCGGGATTCTAGTCGGGACCCGCCCTCCTGTCAAGTTAAGGGGGCAGAGGGCACCCCCAGGAGCGTGCCACGTGGACAATGACGCGACCGACCGTGTCGAACACCTCCAGCTCCGGGATCGCGATCGCGAGGCCCAGCGCGCCGAGGAGGAGCGGAAAGAGGAGGTGGCGCAGCACCAGGAGTCGGCGCGCGATCCGGTCCTCGTAGTGGCGCTGGGCGATCCCGAGGGCCTCGGTCCAGCGTCCGGTCGCCTCCGCCGTCTGGAGGAGCCACACGAAGGTGGGCGGGAACCCCGCTTCGCGGAAGGAGGCGGAGAGAGAACGTCCCGTCGACAGTCTCGAGGCGACCTCGCGCAATCGAAGACGGACGAATCCAGAGGAGGACACGTCCGGGAGATGTCGGGTGCAGAAGCGGACCGACAGATTCGAGCCGGCGAGGACCGCCATCGCGCGCGCCGCGTCCGCACACCCGGCGTCCCACAGGTGACCGCGCAAGCCGGGGATCCACGCGACGAGGCGTCCCCCGAAGCATCCCGGGGCGCCGCCGGCGACGCGGCCGAAGAAGACGTAGAGCAGGGCCACGGAGAGGACCAGCGCCGCGACGATGACGGATGAGGAGAAGGCGACCGGAAAGGGCCAGCCCTTCTCATAGGACATCCATGACCATCGCGACGCGGACACGGCCGCCTCGTCCAGAATCTCACGGAGGCCCTGGTCGGTCCCCGCGGCAAAGAGACCGGCGAAGAGACTGAGGAAAACGGTGTAGCCGAGGGTCACGAGAAGGAGTTGCGAGGCGCCGGCCCGGGTCCGACCGAGCCCGGCCAGCGACGCGCAGCAGCGGGCGAGCGTTCCGGTCTCTTCGCCCAATCGGGCGATCGCGATCTGCTGCTCCGTAAACCACTCCGTCTCGCGCAGGGCGTCGCCGAATCGCCGACCGCGCAGGACATGCTCGCTCAGGAGGGGGATGAAGGGGTAGAGACGCTCTCCGCCCTCCTGACCCAGGGTGCTCAACGCCTCGGGGAGCGGGGTCCCCAGGCGGAGGAGGCCGCCGACGTGATGAAAGAACATGCACCTCCGGGCCGAGCGATGTCGCCAGGCGAGGGCCGAGGAGACGATCGCCACCCCCAGAGGCAGCGTGATCATGACGTACAGCAGGCCGACGCTCATCTCTCAGACCCCGAAGCTGATGCCGAAGAGCGGCACGAGAATGGAGAGCATGGCCGGCAGGAACACGAGGACAGCCACCCCGATGATCGCCACGGAGGGAAGAAAGGTGCGGATGAGGAGCAATCTGAACTCGGACTCGCGGTCGAAGAACCCGGCGGCCTCGATCAGCGCGTCCACCAGGCGCCCGCGCGCCTCGCCGGAACTGAGAATCCAGCCGAGGGTCGCCGGAAAGAGAGGGACTCCCGCGAAAGCCTCGGAAAGCGGAATCCCGCTGCGGCACTGCTCCCGGGCGCGCGACATGGCCTGACGTCCGCGGATCGAGTCGCTCATCTCCACGGCGAGATCGAGGGCCTGCGGCATCGGGACCCCTCCGCGCAGCAGGGTTCCCAGCGCATGACAGGTCATCGACGTGAGGGCCGAGCGCCGGAAGGCGGCGAGGATCGGCAGGTGGTCCGCGATCGCCTCCCAGAACTGCCGGAACAGGTCGCCGCGCGGACCCGGGCAGCGGGCCAGTCCGGCCACGAGCGCGATCAGCAGGGCCACGCAAAGCAGGGCCACGGGGAGCGCATCGATGATGAAGAAGGCCCACTGCACCGGCAGAGGCGGGAATCGCAGAGTCATCCACTGGTTCTGTTGATACACGGTGCGGAAGGGTTGGAGCATCATGCCGCGCATCACGAGCATGATGGCGACGATCACGCTGAAGGCCACCACCGGATAGAGCAGGGCCTCGAAGAGACGCTGCCGGAGGGAGGCCTGGAGGTTAAGGTGGCGGACGAGGAGCGGAAGCAGTTGCGGCAGTCGTCCGGTCTTCTCCCCCGCAGCGATGAGGTTGACGAAGAGCGGAGAGAAACGGCCCGTCCGCGCGGCGAGAGCGTCCGAGAGAGTCCGTCCGCCCTCGACCTGCGTGGCGACCTCCTCGAGGTCGCGGCCGAATCGCGGGGAATCCGTCTCCTTCGCCAGACCCCGCAGGGCCGCGGGGAGGGGGAGCCCCAGCCGGAGCATCTCCGCCAACCCGTGGGCGAAGAGAGCGACCCGGTCGTGAAGCACCCCCGCCCCCTCGGGCGGATCCGCCGGGTCGGTCTGGACGAGGGACAGGAGATGGAGTTTCCGTTCGCCCAGGCCGCCGACCGCGCCCGCCGGATCGTCCGCCTCGATGGTGAGTTCGGACTCCGCGCCGAGGGAGTCAGTGGCACGACAGAGGAATCGGGGCATGGAGGTCTCCGCGTTGTGGAGAGGGCGGCACGGGCCG
This sequence comes from Planctomycetota bacterium, assembly GCA_016192525.1. Taxonomy (GTDB): domain Bacteria; phylum Planctomycetota; class MHYJ01; order JACPTZ01; family JACPTZ01; genus JACPTZ01. The sequence goes on along the minus strand of JACPTZ010000042.1, from coordinate 439 downwards.
CCTGCGGTGTGACATGGAAGGAAGTCGGTAGCACAGGCTGTCCGGCCTGTGCGGGACAGGCTGGAAAACCCGTGTTACCGTCTTTCCCGATTGGTCAGACACGCACTTAGTCCGCAAGGCCTTCCCCTTCCTCCCACGTCTGAGCGACTCCGCGTCCATCGGGGGCGCGGGAGACGGTCGCCCAAATGGCCCAGCTCGCCACGAATCCGCGAGGGGTCGTGAACGAAGCCCGGGCCAGGAGAGGGACGAGCATGCCCGTGGATTCAGTCCGTCCTTCCACGACCTCATACGACGCGACGAGCGTTCCCCCCTCCACCGGCCGGGCCGGCTGGAGAACGCGTCTCGAGGGTCCGTCCGGGAGCCGATCCAGGTCATACATGGCCCTGGCCATTTCCCCCTCCGCCGCCTCCCGAGCGATGGCGCGGGCGCGCTCCTGCGT
>JACPTZ010000036.1 GCA_016192525.1 Planctomycetota bacterium | reverse complement strand
CTTGCCTCTCCGGGCCGTCGCCCCCGAGGCCTGCGGGAACGGGTGTGGCAGGCAGGCTTGGGCCGTAGCGCGAACAGATCCCTCGTCGCTGCGCTCCTCGGGATGACATCGGCCCCATCGAAACTCGACCTCAAACCTGTCTTTCCTTCTGAGGATCCGCGCCATTCGCCGTTCTCTCCGTTTCTGTCCTTCCTTCAAAGGATTCGCGCCCTTGACTGCTTTTTCCGTTTCTGTTTTCCCCTCAAAGGATTCGCGCCCTTGACTGCTTTTTCCGTTTCTGTTTTCCCCTCAAAGGATTCGCGCCCTTCACTGCCTTTTCCGTTTCTGTTTTTCCTTCAAAGAATTCGCGTAATTGGCGTAATTCGCGGTTTTCTCCGTTGGCGTCATTAGCGGTTAGAAGATCACGGACTGGATGAGGATCAGATAGTAGTGCGTCTTCCCTTCGTAGTTCTCGAGGTCGACCGGCTTCCCGCAGATCGTCTCCAGTTTCGACTTCACGCCCTTCAGGTCGGTGACCGCCTTCGTGAAGCCGGCGCGGGAGGTCTGACCCGCCTCGCAGGCGTCGCGCACCAGTTCCACGCACCCCTCGATGAGGAGCATGTTGGCGGGGACCTGCCAGGTGGCGAACCGCCCCGCCCCGCCCTTCTTCCCGATTTCGGCCTTGATCGCAGCGATGATCTTCGTCATGTCGCCGGCCTCGTCCTTCTCGAGTTTGAGACCGAGCGCGCCGGGGTATCCGTGCGTGGGGCTCGGGCAGCACTGTTCGGGGAACATCGCCCCCTCCTCGAGGGCCGAACGGATCAGCGGCTCCTGCATCCCGCAATTGGTGCTGAAGAAGGCGGTGTCCCGGCCGTATCGATCCACCTCCCGGGGGACGTCTTCGAGAATGAACTGCTGCGCTCCGGGAAGGCCGGCGTCGCTCATCGGATCCGGGGCGTTGACGTACGCGAACGTCATCCCGTGGGTCTCGCACTCGCTCTTCATGAGATCGGCCCGGCTCTTCAGGAACTCCTGCGACATGTGGCGCGGGAACGAGTAGTGCACGAACGTCTTCGCGCCCATCTTCTTCGCCAGGCCGACGATGCTCCGGCCCCGCTTCATCTCGTTGGAGATGAAGATAAGGTCGGCGTTCTTTGCGATGTCCTTCGGGTTCTCGTGCGGCTCCACGACGATGAAGAGGCAGTCGGGTCGCGCCTCCTTCGCCTTCTGGATCGCGGGGATCGTCCCGGGGACCCCCTGGCAGATGATGACCGCCCGCACCTGGGGGTCGTGCGCGAGCTCCACCACCTTGGCGATCGTCGTCTCCTGCTCGTTCATAAAGTTGTCCGGGTAGGTGACGTGCGCGATCACGCCGGGGTACTTCTTCGCCATCTTCTGCGCGGCGCGGAATTCGTCCTCGCCCTGCGAGACCGTCCCCGTCACGAGTCCGATCTTGTAGGGTCCGGCCGGGGCCGGAGCGGCCAGAATTGCGACGGGAGGGGGGACCGGCGACGGGGCGGAAGGGGCTTCCACCTTCGTGGGAGGGGCGACGGTCGAAGGCGCGGAATCCGGCTTCCCGCATCCGGCGAACGCCAGGGCGCCCCCCAGGAGGGCGAGGAACCGGATCGGACGGAGGGAACGGCGCATGGCGGATCTCCTTGGAACTTCGCGATTCTCGCGCGGGAAGCCCCGGGACGCAACGGGATTCAGTCGGCCGGCGCATCCGCTTCCGGTCGCGCGGATCGCCGGGCCTTCCAGGCGTGAAGTCCGAGCGAGAGGGCGATGACCCCGTAGGCGATGAAGACCCGGAAGTACTCTCCGATCTGCGGATCGTTGAAGAACTTCTGCCCCGCGATCGGGGAGACGACGAAGAGGGTGTGGAAGAGGATCGTCCCGGCGAACGCCTGGCCGAGCGTGGCCCGGTCCACCGAGGCGCCGCCCATCACCAGCGCCGCAATCGCCGTGAAGCCGATCTGCTCGTGGCTGCTGTAGGTGTTCATCGTTCCCAGATTCTGCAGCGAGACGCACTGGCCCAGCGCGGCCATGGCGGTGGAAAAGGTGATGGCGAAAATGCGGATGCGTCCCACCGGGATTCCGGCCACTTCGGCGATGTGGGGGTCCTGCCCCACCGCTCTCAGGTCCTGGCCCAGCTTCGTCCGCGACAGGGTTCCCACCGCCAGGGCCGCGGCGCCGACCACGCCGAAAGTGAGAACGGGGATCTGGAACGGCGGCGGAAGTTCACCGGTCTCCGGGTTCGGTCCCTCCCAGAACACCGGGACCTTCAGCGAGGTGAAGGCGCGAAGCGACGAGTCTTCCGTCCCCGGGAGATCGAGCCGGCCCTTGATCGTCTTGAGATCGATCGTGTTCCGCAGCCCGACCGGGGGATCGCCGGGACCCGCGGGCAGGAGCAGGTCCGGATTGCGGAAGGGGAGCACCGATCCCGCCAGCACGATGAACACGAGCTGGTACAGTCCGCCCGCGAAGAATCCCATGATCATCCCGGTCAGCATCTCCCGTCCGCGCGTCCGGTTCAGGACCCATCCCGCCCCCGCTCCGAGGACCGAACCAAAGAGGAGACCGAGGAGGATGGCCGCCGTCAGGCCCGGCAGCCCTTCGATCTGCCGGTCCACGACGAGGATGATCCCGATCTGCCCCGCCATGGCCCCCAGCACGATTCCGAAGTTCAGCCCCATGCCGGCGAGCACCGGGACGATGAGGGAGAGGACGAGAATCGTGTCCCGGCTCAGCCGCGCCAGCACCTCGCGGACGAGGAACTCCGGCTGGATCTCGGCGGCCCCCGCGGCGACGCCGCAGACCAGGAGAAAGAGAATCGGAATCGCGTGACGCTTCACGAACGGCACCGTCGGTCTACTCCTTCCGGGTGATGGCGTACAGGATCATCCCGTTCGTCACCATCACCCGCGCCGGTTCCGAGAAGTTCTGGAACGCCACCTTCCAGACGGCGGAGAAATCGCGCTGCACCACCTCGTTCGCCACCGGCAGGGCGGCCGTCAGCAGCGCCTGGAAGAGGAAGACCCCCACCAGGGCGTGCACCCCCGTGGCCCGCTGGACGGAGGCCCCGCCGATGAGGATCGCCGCCACCGCGGGGAAGGCCATCATGAGCGGGGCGTTATAGAGCTGCACGAACCCGATCGACTGGGCGTACACGACGATTCCCACCGCCCCCATGACGGTCGAGAGCACCACCCCGAGCGTCCGGCACGACTCCACGGCGATCCCGCTCTGCCGCGCAAAACGGGGATTGGCGCCGGTCGCCTGCATCGCCCGTCCGAGCCGGGTCCGGGCGAACAGGGCGTACGCCAGGGCCGCTCCGAAGGCGACGGCCAGCAGCCCGGTCGGGACGATGATCCCCCGCCCCCCGATCTCCCGCAGCGACTCCCGCTCCTTCCCCGGTTCCACCCGCCGGACTCCGTGGCGCGAGACGAGGACCTGGCCCGCCGAGTCGAGCGCCTTCTTGTAGTGACCCGTCAGGCTGATCGTGGTGCGCGCCCCCGTCTGACCGTAAGGCCAGATGATCTCCGGGCTGCGGAGGGGGGCCTCCAGCCAGCCGATGTTCATGAGCGAGACGACCGAGAACGCGAGGTACGTCCCGACGATCATCTCCTGTCCCTCGACGGCCCGAAGCAGCCGCGCATAGAGCCACCCGGCGGGGAGCGCCAGCGCCGCCCCGATCGCCACCGCCAGTCCGAGTCCCGCGAATCCGTTCACCTCCCACTCGACGGAGAGCAGCATCCCCGCGAGCCCGCACACGATCCCGATCGGGAGCCCGAAGT
>JACPTZ010000031.1 GCA_016192525.1 Planctomycetota bacterium | reverse complement strand
GGCCGTGCGTGGCCCAGCGGGTGTGTCCGATCCCGACGGTGCTGCCCCACGAGGTCGTCTTCACCGCCTCCACGAGGGCGGAGAGCTTGCCCGCCGCCTTCTCCCAGTGGAGGTGACCGTTCGTGCCGGCGACGGCGATGCCCGCGGAGTCATAGCCGCGGTACTCAAGCCGCGCGAGGGCATGGAGGATGATCTCCTTCGCGGGGCGGGTTCCGATGTATCCGACGATTCCACACACGGCGGGGGTCAGGGGTCAGGGGTTAGGAGACGTCGCTCGGGGAGGAACAGAACGGCGCTTCGTCGTCCCCGTCAATACGAGTGAGAGGTGCGCCTGTTCGCCACACTGAGACGCCATTCTAGCGCCGCGTGAGGGGATGTCAACGCCCGATGACATTATCGGCCGTCGGGAGGGCGGGGGTGAGGGGGACGGTGATTGCGGATGGGCCGTAGGGGCTCGGAACAGGACCTCGGGAAGGCGACGACCTGAGGGTGCCGTAGGGGCGGGGACCGACCGGTCGCCGGGCTGTTCCGCGTCGTGGATCGCGCCGCCGACTCCGGGTGATTGCACGTCCATCCTGAAACATCGAGGTCGGGACCCGCCCGCCACTGCGGACACCGCGCCTCCCCTCGGAGTGTCAGTGGCGGAGAAGGACAGTGAGGCGGAGAGTAATCAGCGTGAGATGAAGGGTGTCAGGTTACGTCACGGACAGCGACATCTCTCTACTACGAACTCAGAGAGGAGTTCGAGGAGCATCCAGCATTCGGCTTGGTCCCGATCATGTTTTATCGAGTGTGCCCACGCGGATCCCTCTGCCCAAACCTCCCCGTCCTCGGGTCATACCACCGGGCGCGGTAGTGCATGAGGCCGGACTCCGGATCGTTCTCGCGTTGGGTAGAGAGTACGTTGCGTGCATCCAATTGGCTTGTTTTCGGCCTCGGTCTCGGCGCCGGGATGGCGTGATCGGCGGCCAGGTCACGTTGTCAAAGAGCAGGGCGGCTATGCCGCGCCTGTGCGCAGAGGGCTGGAGGTCGGTCTCCCGAACCGGACGATCATCGAGTAGACCTTCTTCATTTCGCTCCGGGCGAAGCGTGACGAGAGCGTCCGCATGACGCCCGCCTTGTCGCTGTCGATGGAGAGGCCGAGTGCAGCATACTCCGCGAGGACCCGGTTGCGGAACGCCAACTGCTCGGTCACGGACCGCAACACTTCGTCGATGTACAGGCGAAAACCGTCTATTTCCTCTTGCGTGTACTCCTCGAGCAGGAGCGGCAGCAGGGCATCGAAGGTCAGCGTGTCCTGCGTCTCCAACAAGTTCCAGCACGTCGCTTCGACCGCCGGCTTGTTGATTCCGCCCGCCCAGTGGACCGCCTCGACCGATTCCGGCTTGCACTTGAAGAGCAACCTTGAACCCTGCGCGGGCGTGACATACCACACGGTCCCCTCGCACCCGCGCAGTTTCTCGTCCTCGAGTCTCTCGATCCCGCGCTCCATCTCCGCCCGGATTCGCCCATACTCCGCTACCGGGTCCCGCCCGGTTTCCAGCGTGCCGTAGTGGCGGGGAATCGGGACGCCGCCGGTCTCCAGTTCGGAGGGCGGCCGGCATTCCCCCTCCGCGCTCACTCCGAAGAGCATCGCGCAATCCAGAGGCGCGTCGTAGACCACGAGGTGGGCGTTCCGCGATCCGTACATCTCGAAGCTGACCGAGCAGGCATTCCGCTCGGGGAGATCGTGAATTGCGGGGTAGCGCGCCAGGATCTCCCTCCAGAAGTCGAGGAAGGGCCCCCACCGGCTGTTCCGCAGGACAGGATGCAGACGCAACTTGTAGGTCGTTCGCTCGACCCCGCCCGCGTCCCGGTATCGGTAGGCCAGCACGTTCGTGCCGTCGAGCTTCTCGTAGATGTCGATCTTCCGAATGGGCGGGAAATGAACCCTCCCGTCGCGATCGAATGGATAGTGCAGTTTCGGTGTGGCGAGGAGGCGCTGCGGGGCCGGCTCACCGCCGACGTGGGTGATGGCGAGCGCGCCATAGCGATGGTCGGGCTTCTGCGAGAGGTATCCCCGGAGATCCAGATCGTGGAACGGGTCGCGGACATCGAATGGCTGCAGCCACTTCTCTTCGAGCGCGAGGAGTTCCCGGGCCGTGTCGAGGTCGGTCATGGTTTCGCGACCCGAGTGACGCCATCCAGGACTTGCGATGAAGGGCGTTCTACGCCTTGCCTCTGTGGCGGCGGGTGCCGTTTCGGCTACGGGATCGGACGGAACCCCGCGCAACGCCTCGTTCCGAACCTCGACACGTTGACGCCATCTCGGCGTCCTCACGGAAAATCGCCGTCGCCTCGCGGCCCATCGCCTTCATCTCCTCGACGAATCGACCTTCGAGATGCGCCTTCCAGAGCCGTTGCGAAAGAAGGCGGCGATACCGCTTGATGCGAGCTAGGCGTGGGTCCTTAGTCCGAACCATTCCGCCACCTCCTCGGGAGTGCCGATCACCGGCGCCGGCTGCCCTCGTCGGCGGGCATACCACTGCACCAGGGAACGCATGCGGGGACAAGCCAGATCGTCTCTGTCCCAAGTGACCAAGGCGTCCGCACCTGAAATCACAGTATACCCCACATGAACGAAGTCGGCAAAGACCTTTTCGCCCCGACCACTGGCGCTCAGCAGTTCCCTGGCCATGGCCTCGGCCTGCGCCCGACAAGTGAGGACACGAGGTCGTGCCGCGTCCATCCGACGGCGGATCAGGCGGCGCTCAGCAGGGTCGGGAGTGTGCGCCACTTCACGGCGAACCAGTTCGGAGACGAAGAGTTCGTGTCGGCCCGCCAGATGGCTCAGGAAGCGAAAGGAGAGCCTCCTCCGCCGGGGGGAGGTGTTGTCCGTCAGCCGGTCCCAGAACGAAGTATCGAGGTAGAATCGCAAGAGGAGTTTCATGAAGAGTCATCCTACGTCTCGGGTGTTCGCTCGTCCAGCATCGGCGGCTGAGCGTCGTCAGCATTCTCCTCCCTCTCCCTCGGATGGAACCTCCGGTGGGCGTCCTTGAGGTCGACGATTTCGAGGCGGACGTAGGACTGGAGACTGGTGAAGTCGGCATGGCCGAGGAGGTCCTTGACGTGGGCCGGGTGGGCGCGATTCCGGATCATCCCGGTGGCGCAGGAGCGACGGAGGGTGTGCGGGGACACGGGCTTCTCGATCCCGGCCGCCCGGGCCCAGCGCTGGACCACGTCCTTCACCGTCCCCCCGTGGAGGCGACGTCCGCTCTTCGAGAGGAAGAGCGACCCCGGGTCGTCGCGCCGGCCCAGCAGCGCCGATCGCGCTGAGCGGAGATAGCGGTCGACCCACTCCCGCGCCGCCTTGCCGATCGGGACGATGCGGCCCTTGCCTCCCTTCCCGCTCTCGATCCGGAGCACGCCGCCTTCGAGGTCGATGTCGGTGAGCGTGAGATCGACCAGTTCCTGACGGCGGATGCCGGAGGAGTAGAGGACCTCCAACATGGCGCGATCGCGGAGATGGATCGGGGTCACGCCCGGGATGCGTTCCAGCATCCGCATGACGTCGCGGTGGACGAGCGTGCCCTTCGGAAGTAGCCTCGGCTGCTTGACGTACCCGAGCGCGTCGAGGAGCATCGCCGGCGTCACCCCCTTCGAGGCGAGGAACTTGAAGAAGCCGCGCAGGGCGAGGAGGTGGGTGTTCACGGAGAAGGCGCAGTCACGGCGGCCGCGGGAGTTCACGGACTGGACGCGGTGACGGCGATAGTCGGAGAGGAGCGAGAGGGTGACGTCGCGAGGGGCGGGCAGGGAGAGATCGCGGCACCACGAGACAAACCTCTCGAGGAGACCGAGACGGCCGGAGACGGTGCGCGGGGCGAGGCCCTCGATCTCCAGGTGGGAACGGTAGCGGTCAAGCCAGGGGGTCCAGTCGTCGGGCATGTCCGACCCTCCACGTTGTCCCGGGGCCGCCCCTCGTTACGACCGCCGTCCCTCGATACGCGGCACGCTGCGGCGTGCCGCTACTCGGGACTACGGTTGTTCCGGGACGGGGCACCGGCTACTTCCACCCGGCCCAGCCAATCCGTGCTCCCCGCTCGCGGGCTTGCGAACCTCATCCGTTTCCCTCGGATGCGTCCGGGCGTGAGTCTCCTTCACCTCCCGGGTCGCGACCTTAACGTAGCGCGAGAGCGATTTCAAATCGGAGTGCCCCAGGATCGCGGAGACCTCGCTCGGGCTCGCGCCGGCGGTGAGGAGATGCGTCGCCATCGAGCGGCGGATCATGTGGCAGGTGAGGTACGCGATCCCCACGGTGGTTCCGAGGGCACGGAGGTGGATCTGCATCATCTGCTCCCCGAACGGCTTCCCCCAGCGGGTGAGCCAGAGTTCCTCGACTCCGGGCCGGTACTCCGCGAAGCGGGTTCGCGCTTCCATGATGTAGCGCCTCACCCATGCCATCGCCCGGACGCCCACGGGGACGACCCGGTCCTTGGCCCCCTTTCCGCCTCGCACCGTCACGGAGTCTTCGCCCAGGTCCTGCGACTTCACGCGGCGATGCTCGCTCACCCGGAGTCCCGTCGAGTAGAGGAACTCCAGCATCGCCCGGTCGCGGAGACCGGTGGGCGTCGCGGCGTCCTGCGACTCGATGAGGCGCGTCATCTCATCCGGCGTCAGGATCCGTCCGGTGAGGCGCTCCCGCATCTTCGGCATCGGGAGCGACGACGAAGGGTCCACGAGAAGGACGTTGCGCTCTACGAGGAACCGGAAGAGGACGCGGACCGAGTTCAGGTAGACGTAGGCGCTTTCCCGGGAGATTCGATCCTGGACCTGCCGGGCATACGCCTCCGTGTGGGACGGGGTCACGTCGCGGAGATCGGACAGGCCCGCGCCGTCGAGAAAGCGCCCGAACTGCCGGAGGGCGTTCTCGTGGGCCTTGAGCGTGGCCTCGGATCGACCGGAGAGGCGGAGGGAGTCGAGGAAGGAGGCGGAGGCGAGGGTGGGACGATATTCTCTTGACCTCTCCCCCCTCTCGCTGCCAGTATCTGATCTAGGCGGGGTCATTTCGCACTCCCAGGTTGGAGTTCCGGAGTGAAATTCTACAACTTTGAAATTGTCATCGAACGCGACGATCGCGGCCGCGGATACCTCGCCCACAGCCCCACGCTTCCGGGGTGCTTCTCGAATGGGCGAACGATCGAGGACGCGAAGAAGAGCATGCGCCAAGCCATCCACCAGCACGTCCAGTCGCTTCTCGCCCACGGGAAGCGCATTCCGCAGAACGAACGGATCGTCCACGTCGAGGAGTTGACGGTCGGGGTGCCCTGATGAGCCGCATGCCGCAGGTCAGGGCCCGCGATCTGATCCGGTTCCTCAGGAAGCAGGGCTTCGTCGAGGACCGGCAGAGCGGCAGCCACCTGACGCTCTGGCACGATGAGCGGGGTTGCGCCGTGACGGTCCCGGTCCACACCGGCTGTGACATTGGCCGGGGCCTTGCCGTTCGGATTCTCAAGGACGCGGGCTTCTCGGTTGACGACTTCGTTCGTCTTCGCTGAAGGCCCCGGTCAGTGGCGTCCACGCCGAGGTCGGTTCGGTTCCCGCCACCGGTACGATCCTCCTTCAGAGAGTACGTGCCTTTTCTCATGATTGTCTCTCCCCGGCTTTCCGGCCGGTTTCCTGGGAAGCGGCTCCTGCGGCCTCCCCAGCAGGGCGCGGAGGCCGCTTCAACCTGCCGCAGGCCGTCCGGCAGGTGCCCGGAAACCCGGCTGGTTTGTCGGGCGTCGGAGCGACAAGCCCGCGGTAGAACCTCTCCCCATCCAGTCCGGTTCCGTCCCAGTCGAGCCGATAGTGCGTCCTCCGACCCGACCCGCCTCCCGCCTGCAAGATCACGTACTCTGCGTTGACGAGTTCCTTCAGGTGCTCCGCCATCTGGGTCCGCTTCCACCCGGTGCGCTGCCTGAGTTCTCGCCTCGTGAATCGGAGGTCCGGGACTTCGACACCCTCGACCTTCGTGCGTTCCTTGAGCCAGTCCTGGATTTCCGTGAGAAGCCGCCGCGAGGGGGGAGTGAGATCGTCGAGGGACGACCCGAGCGCATGATGCGCGAGCCGGTTCGCGATGCGGATATCCTCCGGCGCGACGACGATGGCGCCCTCTTCTCGGCGGCGCTGATGCTGGTGGAGGAATGCGACCGCGCGGATGAGACCGAGGTACTTGCGGTGATCCCGCCTCGCGGAGAGACGGTCGTCGGGAAAGGTGAGCGACGGCGCGAACGGGTTCACGATCGGGAGCGGTTCGAGCAATCGCTGCGCGTTCTGGTGGAGGCGGAGCAGCCGACCCCGCTCCGATGGCGCCCGGGCCTCGGCGACCCTCTGGGCGGCGAGGATGGCGCGGGTCTGCTCCTTCGACTCGTCCACCGAGAGCGTGAGGAATCGGCCCGCCGTCTCCTCGTCGAGATCGGTCCGGGTGGTGGTGACAAAGATCGACACCCGCCCCTTCACCTCTCGCGTCCTCGCCTCTCCCTGACCGGCGGCGGTGGAGAGGGAGAGTTTGCGGGCGGATTGCAGCACGCGCAGGGCGTAGGCGGCGTCGTGCACTCCCTCTTCCTCTTCGAGGAGGACCATCTTGTGCGCGAGCGAGTCGGGCTTCTGGTAGTAGAGGGTCTGCGCGGTGAGGCGGGTGAAACGGAGGAGGTCCTCCGGCGGAACGAGCGAGGCGATCGCCTCGGCGAGCGTGGACTTCCCGGCGGCGGAGCGGGAGAGGACGAGGATGGAGAGCGGGTCTTCCAACTTGCGCGAGACGGAGGCGAGATGCGCGACGCGCTTGTTCTCCTCCTCGCCGACGTGGCCGAGCGTGGCCAGGTCCTGCACGATGCGGTCAAGAAGACTTGGATCGCGGAGAAGCGCAAGGGCCTCGCTGCGTTCGGACTCGGTGAGGAGGATGGCGGGGGCAGGCTCGTGTCGCTTCCGAAGGAACTCCTCGGCGAGGGCGACGACTCGGCCGAGGTGGTTTTCCATGAGCGTCGGATCTTCCCCGAGGAGGCAGGCAGCGGTCTTCGCGAAACCGGTCCGCGAACGGGCGTGGTAGAGATCGAGCGTGTCGAGGTGAAGGCGCGCCGATTGCGGAGTGCGGATTTCGGATTGCGGATCGAACGGAAGTTGCCGAAGCAGGGTCGTGAAAGGCACGCCGTCGTCGATCGGAAAGGTAGGGGCGGGGACCGACCGGTCGTGGGGTTTTCCGGAGCCGTCGATCGCGTCCATCGCCTCGGACTGAGGTGGGTCCATCCTGCAACTCTGAGGTCGGGACCCGCCCGCCCTCCATTCTCGGGACCCGCCCGCGCCCACGGGCGCCCGAAACACCTTCACGCTCGCCCGGAGATGCCTCGGCGTCTCCTGCGGAGCCCCTGCACCACGAACCGCAGCCGACGCGGGAACTCGACCGTGAACCCGTTCGCGTCCTGGGAGATGAGGCGCTCAAAGCCGTTCGTAGTGCGCCCCCGCCACACACCTGTCCGCCATCCGCGTGGCGGAGATGGCGGGCAGGCGTCAGGGCGCGTTCGGGACGCTGCAGGGGCCGAAACCGACGGGTCGTCGGACCCCTCATCGGCCGAGGAGCTCGGTTCGCCTGCGGGACCGGAGAACCGGTCTGTCCCGTCGCAGGGCCGGGATCAGGGCGGAGAGCCGTAGGGGCCGGCATCGGCCGGTCGTTGGGACTCGCCTCGGCTCCTTCGCCCAATGGTCTCGGTTCGTCATCGGGTCCTTCCACGGCCTTCGAGGTCGATGCCGGCCCGCTGTCGCTCGCGGACCGCATCTCGATCCCCAGCCGCTCGATCTCCCCCCGCAGATGCTCGCACCCCTTCAGCACGACCTGCGGGGAGTGGGCGAGCAGCACCTCCCGCCCCCCCTGCCCAAGCGGCGTCCCCGATCCAGCCGGCGCGATCACCACCTCGTTCCCGCCGGCGATCTCCACGATCCCCGCGAGCGGATCGCCGAGGATAGTGACCACCCGGGCATGCCCGAGGCAGGCCCCGTTCCAGAAGCACGGAGTCTCGTCGAAGAGCCAGATCGGCGGAGATGTAGGGGCGGCCCTTGCGGCCGCCCTTGGCGCAGCACCGCCCTGCCGCGCCTCCACTGCGAGAGGCGGCGGGGCGGAGGGCTGTTCACCCTCCTTCCGCCCACCCTGCCTGACCGCCATCAGTGTGGCGGAAGCGAGGGCCGCGCTGTTCGCGGCCCGAGTCGAAGGGCGGGAAGGCTGAAGGACAGCAGGATACCCCGCGATCTGAACGATCGCCCCGCGCGGGTCGTAGACGGGCACCGTCATGCACCCGGCGAACCGCTCGGTCCCGGCGGCGTCGAGAAGCCCAACAAGCCGGAGCCGGTCGAGCACCTCCCCGCGCGCCATCGAGCCGAGAGTCCCGGCGCACCACCCGACCTTGAATCGGTCGAGCAGGGCCACGTTCGCCACGCCGAGCGAGGCGACCCATTCCCGGACCCGGGCCGCCTCGGCCAAGCCGCGGTGATACGTCTCCACGACGCGATGCAGCAGTTCCGCGAACTGTGGATCCATGTCCCATCCCCCGGGAAGCCAGTGAAATCAGGCCTCGGGCGCCAGATCGACTTGATCGGGCGCCCGCCGGGGGGCATAGTGAATCGTGCGGAACTGTGTCTGGGGAGGGCTATTTGGCGGGAGTCAGCGCCGGGGAGTCCGCAAGGGCAGGAGGACGGACCTCAGGGGGCGGCGGAAAAGTTACGGGTTGCGCGGAACGGGACACCGCAAGATCGAGGAGAGGGGGTTCGCGTCATCACTCGCTCCCGGCCTGCTCGAGATAGATCGACGGATGCAATTCCAACGATTCCAATGCCTCATTCTCCGACCAAAGAAAGGACTCGGGATCCTTGATCCCAGCCCGGCGCAGGAGATCCAGATACACCCATTGACTGTGCAAAAGGTAGTGATCCGTAGGATGTGCCTTGATCGTGAGCCCCAGTCGCTTGTCCGTGTGATACTGAGAGAGATCTTCGAGCGTGTGTGTTTTCAGGTACGGAGCTACGATCCCCGGCTCAAGACCAAGAAATTCGCCCAGCATCTTCGGGTCGCCGACAGTGGGCGGTCTCTCGCACTTAGCCATCTCTTCGACATCCACGAGGACTCCCCTATCAAGGCAGGAGACGTGATGATCAATACAATTGCCGCCCTGGACCGACTGGAGCACGCTCGCGGCCTCGATCGGCGTGAAGGTGACGTCGATCCCCGGGAGGCCGATCTTCGCCTCATCCACCACCTGCGCGACCAGCGGGAAGGGAAGTGGGCTCCCCGCCACTCCCGATTGCCCGTCGCCCGAGATGCGACTGATGAAGTAGGGAGCGCCCAAGGCCTTGAGCTTCGCCGTTCCCGCGGTCAGCGGGTCGGAGACGAGAGAGACGGTCACGGCGATCTCCCGTGCCGCGAAGGACTCGAGGACGCTGCCCGTGACGGTCGCCTGTCCGGCGACAAGATTGGCCGTGGCGCCGGAGAAGGTGGTCGATCCGACCGGGCTGTCGGAGAAGGCGATCTCCCCCTCAAGCGAGGTGAGGGGCGAGCCGAAGGGGTCGATGGCCTGGATCCCGATCGTGAAGGGCGCTCCGGGCTGCACCTGGCCGGGCGCGGTGAGGAGGAGCGAATCGCGGGCGGTCGTGACCCGGAAGAGGACGGGTGGGAGCGAGAAGCCCTCCAGCGTGGCGGTGATCTCGCTCGTGAAACCCGGGGTCGTCCCGGCCTGGTAGTCGTCGGAGAAGGCGCGGCCCGTTGGGCCCGTGGAAGTGGAGAACTGGGTCAGCCCCTGGGGCTGGAAGACCCCCTCGCCCGAAGTCCGGGTGAAGACGACCGTCACCCCGGGGACCGGGATCTTCGAGGCGTCGAGCACCTCGACGACGAACGGAACGTGCAGGGTCGCGCCAGGGGGAACGGGGAAGACCGGTCCGGAAGCAGCCGTGAAGAGCGCGGGCGGCCCGGCTTGCGGAGAGGCAGAGGTGACGTCAAAGTGCACGGAAGGGACGGGGTAGCCGATGGCGGTGGCTTGGATGACGCTGATGACGCCGAAGTCGGGGCCGAGTCTCCAGAGCGCGGCCGTCGCCCCGCCGAGCGAGTCGGAGTCGATCTGGAGGTCCTTTCCTCCTGTCGCAAATTCGCCCTGGCCGGAGACCAGGGAGAAGAGGATCGGCACGCCGGGAACTCCCTTCCCCTCCGCATCGGTCAGCTGGACGACGAAGGGGAACGGGAGAGTGGTCCCGGCGCCGGCGACCTGGTCGTCCCCGGACAGGATCGCGAGTTTCACGGGCGCCGTGGCGGAGGACCCGATGGAGAGATCGGCCCGTCCGAACAGAGTCGAGGGGGCCGGCATCGAAACGGTGATGACGAGCGGAGAGGACTTCGGCGCGCCCGCCACCGTCCCCAAGAGGGAGGTTCGGCCTTCCTTCTCATTGCCCGTGTAAGTCACCGTCGCCCCATCGAACTGCGGAACGATGCCTGGTTCGGAGGTCGCTACGGTCAGCGCCCCCGTGAAGCCGCTCACCGGCATGCCGTTCACGTCGCGAAGGACGATGTCGAGTCCAACCATCTCCCCCACCTTCGCGGTCGGCGGATTGACCGTCACCGCGATCGTGGCGACGGTCGAGGTCGGCGGGGTCGTCGGCACGCTGAGGGTGATGCTCCCCGATATCGTCGGATCACCGGAATCCGTGGCGGTGAGGACGAGCATCCCCGTCGGGGACGGGGCCGTGACGGTACCGTCGAACGACCCGACGCCGGCCGAGATGGAGACGGATCCCTGGAGCGTCGATATGCCGGCAGGATCGGCGGCGAGTACGGCCGTGCCGGAGAAGTTGTTCACCAGGACGCCATGGGCATCGCGGTAGAGCAGATCCAGGTGAACCTCGGATCCGATCGTGGGGGACAGGGTTGACGGCTTGAGGACGATCATGGACACGGAACCGTGGATCTGAAGCGAAACCGAGGCCGTGACGGAGTTCGGGTCGCTGAGGTTGACGATGTGCGACACGTGTTTCCCATCGGGCTCGGGGACGGACATCGCCGTACCCGTGACTTTGACCTGGCCGGCGTCTGCGGCCGTGAAGGTCCGCCGCGTCTCGGACCATTCGATCGATCCGATGCCGATCACGGGGATGATCTCGATGGTCCCCGTGAAGTCGGTGGCGATGGTGTAGGCGGACCCTGCCGGCGCGGGGGACGCGGGATCGCTGGTGCCGGTCGGGACCGTGAAGGCGGAAGTGGTTCGAATCGCCGTGATGGTCAGTCCGGTCTCTTCCCCCACTCCGAGTGTCGAAGGAGAAACCTCCACGAGGAGGCTGATCGGGGCGGGCTCAACGATCGGGTTCGACGCCGCCTCGAAGACGGCCGGCGTCGCCGCGCTACCGGGGACGCTCGCCTCGATCCGGTTCGTCCCCGGGTCGGTCGACAGCGTATACGCCAGGGAAACGGCCGAACCGTCCTCGCCCGTCGTGGCCTCACAGAAGGCCGCTCCACCTCCGAAGTCGCCGGTGGGAAGCGGTTCGGAGCCTGGAGTGAGCTTCCATACGTCTCGCACGGCCGAGGTCCCTCCCGCGGCGGCGGCGGTCCTCCCGCCGACGATAAAGATGCTGGAGCCTTCCTGGCGCGGGCTCGGCGATACGCCGAACGCGAAGAGGCCCGCCGGCATGTCGAGCATCAACTGGAACCGCAGGTCGGCGAGGCTGAACTGCTCGACGCTGGTCTCGACGACCGGCGTTCCATCGGCGCCCACGGAGGAAATCCCTCCGAACAGGGCCGCGGTGCCTCCAGATGTCAGCATGACGTGCTGGGTTCGGGGTCCGCCGGCCATGGCACCCGCATTCCGGAATGATTCACTCGCGGTGTCGAACAGTTCCGCCGTGTCGTTGATGACGCCGTTGCCGCTCCCGCCCGCCAGGAGAATCTGGAGAACGGAGTGCGAATCACTCGTAGAAGAAGCACCGCTCATCAGCGCGGCCGTGTGACGACTCCTCTCCCGGGTCATGGCCGCGATCGATCGAAGTGCGAGGGTCGTGGTATCCAGGACCTCTTCTGATCCTCCGGACTGCCCCCCGGCGATGAGGAAAAACTGCCGCTTTTCGGTGATCGTGCCGTCGACGGGGACGACCCTTGTGTAGGGTGTGACCGTGTGGTAGCGCCTCGCAAAGGCGAGAACCGGCCCGGGCGAAAACGTCTCGGAAACCGGATCGTAGACTTCTGTCCCGGGCTGATCCGTTCCCCCCGAGATCCAGACCCGTCCGTCGGGGAGAAGCGTCGCCTGATGGCCGCTTCGGGGGAGAAGCATCGTCCCGGTCAGCCGCGAGATTCTCAGGGCGGGATCGAAGATTTCCGCTGCGTTCCCGTCGACTCCCAAGGCGGGATCGACTCCGCCCGTGATGAGGATGCGCCCGTCGGAGAGCACGGTCCCCGCCGCGTCGTATCGACCGGCGACGAGATCGGTCTCGTGCGTGACGGAGCCGGTCGCCCTGTCCAGAGCGTCGATGGACTTCGAGGCCTTCCCGCCGTTCAGCGCGCCGATGATGTAGCAGATGCCGCCGGCGGGCGCAGGTATTCGCGCCGTCGTCCGCACGGCGGTGAAGGAACCCGATCCCTTCTCGGTCTTGACGGTCGGTTCCTGAGTCGTCTGCGTGGGTTCCTGGACGGCGGGAGGCACCGTCGGCTCTTGAGGTTGCTCGAAGGTCGACGTCGGCGTGGCACCGCAGATCATGACAAAGTGGCTGCGCCCCTCCTCGAGCGAGCCCGCCGGGAGGATGGAGACTTCGCCCCGCTCTTCGACTCGAACCGGACCGTCGCCCCGGCCACCGGCTGCCCCAGATCGTCGGTCACCCGGACGACGAATCGCTCCGGCAGCCCGGTCCCCGCATCGCCCGACTGTCCGTCCCCGCTCACCTTCTCGATCGTGGCCACCGGGCCGACCACCGACAGCGCCACGTTGAACTGGATGACCCGCTCGGTGCGATTCTGGTTGAGGTCGATCGCGATTACTTGGAGAAGGTGGGACCCCATGACCATCCCCGCGAACTGGCCGGTGAGCGCGATCTCGCTCTCGCTCATGACGTTCGCGGTGAGCGTCGAGGTGACATCCGCGGCGTCGAGCAGGACCTGGACCCCGCCCGCCGCGAGACCGCCCGATGCGCCCGGGTCCGCGATCCGGATCTCCACCGGGACGTTCACCGTGTTTACGACATCGTATTCTGCCGGGGTGATGAAGGCGATCTCCGGCGGCTGCATTTCCGCGATCGACGCCGCCGAGACGTGGAAGATGGCCGGCGCGACGCCCGCGGCATCGACGATCGTTGCCTCCACCGCCGTCAGGCCCGCCTCGGGAACAAGCAGGGTGAAGGACGCGCCGATCCCGTCGGCGTCCGCGACGGCCGTCGCGCTCTTCGGATCGCCGCTCGTGAAGGTCGCCGCCCCGGCCGTCACCGTGAACAGGACCGAGGCGCCCGGTGTCGCGTTTCCGAAGGCGTCGGAGACCCGCACCCGCAGCGGGGCCGATTCCGCCCCGACCGCAACGACCTGCGCGTTTCCGGAAACGATGTCGACTCGGCCCGCCGGTCCGGGGCCGACCTCGATCGAGAGGACGCCGGTGAGGTTTGGATCAGCGACCGAGGTTGCGGCTACCGTCGTCGGGCCGCTCCGGGTGAAGACGAGGGCAGCCTCGATCGTGAGGCTCCCCGTGGGACTCGCGGGGAAGTCGAAGGTGAGCGGGTCCGGCGTCCCGTCGAGGTTGGTGTCGATAGCCGGGGACTCTACCCGGATCTGGCCACTGAAACCGGGGTCCGGGTTCCCCTTCGCGTCCTTCACCGTGAGGGTGAGACGATGGCTTCGTCCAGCCTGGGTCAAGGCGGGGAGGTCCGATATCACAATGGAAGCCGGGGCCTCCGGCCGGACCGTCACCGCGAACGAGGCCGGGGCGAGGCCCAGCCGGTCGGGATGAAGGCCGTAACGCGGATGGGCTCCAGAGGCTGAGTGGCGACGTCGCTCCGGAGCGTTACGGTCGCCATTCCGGCGGCGCCGGTCACGGTCCCAAGCGGCGGCGACGGGCTCTTGCCGATCACCTCATTCCCCGCGACCAGACTCAGAGCGCCCTCCCCCGTGAGGATCTGGAACCAGACGGGAATCCCGGGAATTCCCGTTCCCCCGGAGTCCAGGACCGAGACGGTGAGCGCGGTCGATTGCCCCGCGACGATCGTCCGTTCCGCCGGAAGGCCCCCCGGCGTGACTACGATCGACATGGGGAGCGCGACCACGAAGAACGAGGCCGCCCGGGCGACGTTTCCGGCATGGTCTGAGAGGGCGAAGGTGACGGCGTGAGTTCCCTCGGAGAGCGGGGCGGCCGCGGTCACTCGGTACGTTGCGGATTCCGCCGATCGCGCGACCTGACCGGTGACCTCCACCCCGTCGAGCGTGAGGTGCATCGTGCCGAGGTCGATCCCGGTCCCGCCGTCGGAGTAGGCGATGGTGATGGCTGGGGTCGCCGTGCCTCGCCCCGGTCGGTCCCACGAAGCTGTTCGCGGCGACCTCCGTCCCGTCGATCGAAAGGTGGAAGGTGGCGACATCCACTCCGGAAGAAGCGTCGGAGTATGAGGCGAGGATCTCGAAGGAGGAGCGATTGAGGATCTGTCCATCGACGGGGGAAGTGGAGACGCCGGGCGGCGTGTTGTCAACCTGGAGGCTGGTCTCGACGGGGTTCCCGCTCCCCACGAGCCGCGTCTGCTGCGCGGTAATCGCGAACAGATCCGAGGTGATGGTGACCGTCAGCATCCCGTCGGCGATGAGCGCGGCGGTCTCGTCCCGTCCGTCAAAGGAGACCGAGATGTCCATCTGCACCGGCGCGCCGGCCCCGGCCCCGGCCGGGGGAGGCGGGACGATCTCCGTCCTGTTCAGCGTCCGGAGGAGCGTTCCCGACGCGTCCTTGATCGCGTAGCTCACGCGGAGTTCGTTCGTGATCGTCTGCGGGGGACGTTTGGCCTTCGGGGGCGGGGCGGGGGGCTGTTCCGGCTGGACGGAGAAGTGCGCCTGGATCGTGGAGGCGTCGAAGCGGCCATCGGCATTCGCGGGGGAGATGATGGCGGGCGAGGCCGAGGGGGACGAGGCGACCACCGCCGGAGGAGGACCCTGGGCGAGGAGGACCGAAGGGGCGGTCGCGAGGAGGGTCAGGCCCCCGATGAGGAAGAGGCCGATCTTCCGGGTCCGGATTCGCAGGGTCCTCAGGGTCGTTCCTCCTGATGCGCCTGCTCGATGAATGTGGAGTGAGACCCTTCGCTCGACGCCCATCCGGGTCGCTTCATCACGGACTCATGTCGGTCTCCCCGACTTCGGCCTGTCCGGTTCGGACAGGCACACAAGCAATCGGGCCGACCGCGAGGGTCGGCCCGATTCAGACACGCCTTCCTGTTGATACTGCTGAAGACAGGCCGTGCGGCGTTCCCGGAAATCGGAAACGCTTCGCGCGTCGGGTCTGTGGAATCTGTCCTTCCCCTCTCGCTCGCGCACCGGGCACCCCTCCGGGGTTTCCCCTTCCCCCTCAGTGGGCCGCGCCGACTTCCCCCGACCGACCCTGACTCACCTGCATCCGCGCGACATCAGTTACGGTTCGGTTCTCCTGCCGTGGGGGTTGGTGTGACCGTCGACACCGACGCCCGGGCATGGTTAGCGGAATTCTACATCTTCACACTTGCGTGTCAAGGCGAACCTGTGAATTCAGACCAGGTTTTGTTTTCGGAGCCCCGTACCGCCGCGCAGAGGGCGGGGTCGCGGGAGGGAGACCCGGGGTGTCCAGGTTCCTCGCGTCGCCAGCGGCGGGCGACGCCCGGAATGCCACCGGCTTAGCGGAGGGCGCGCCCCCCTCCCTCCCCCCCCCCC
>JACPTZ010000114.1 GCA_016192525.1 Planctomycetota bacterium | reverse complement strand
GTGGCGTAGTCGCCCCGGAGTGAGCGGTTCCCCCGGGATAATTTAGGTCACACTTCCGGGCCTCCTCTCCCCCCCCTCGCGGGGAGAAAGGAGGCCCTCATGAAGGGCCCATCGGGAAGAAGGAGGCGCCCTCGGTACGCACCGGACTTCAGGCTGAAGGTGGTCCGGACGGCCCTCGAGAAGGACATGACCGCCGACGAGGTCGTGCGCCTCTATCACATCGGGAAATCCACCTGGCAGAAGTGGAAGGCGGAGTATCAGGAGGGGGGCGAAACCGCCCTCCTGAAGGAGAACTCCGCCGACGAAGGCGCCGAGGAAGAGGCGAAGCCGTCGACCACGCCGCCGGAGTGGCGGAACCACATCGTCGAGACGAAGCGGCAGTTTCCGTTCTTCGGGGGCCAGCGGTCGGCCCAGGGTGAAGACGATCGGTCGCGGGGCATTCCCTCGCTTGAGGAGCGCCCGATAGTCGCGCTTCCAGTCGAAGATCCAGAACGGGACCTTCTCGGTCCCCAGCGCTTCGAGCAGGTGGAAGATGAAGTTGGACTTTCCCGCCCCGGACCTCCCGAAGGTGGAGAGGTGCTGACGCAGCGTGGTCGTGTTGGGGAGGGCGAAGCCGTGGAGCGGTTTCCCGTTGAAGAGGACCGATCCGAGATGGAACTTGCCCTGTGAAACCTCCAGTGGCGGCGGGGGGAGGTTGATGGTCTTGTCGTCGGGCGTGGAGCGAAGGCTTGTGGCCTCCATCATGCGCAGGATTTCCTCGATGGATTCTCGCTCGTCGCGGTTGCCCATTGAGTAGGCCATCCAGAGGCGGTCGATCTTCTGTCCGAAGAGCGGCTTGAGGCGTCGGAAGAGCGCCAGGGTATCGGCGTCGCTCATGGGATGCGCCTCAACTGCCGGAGCTGGAACTCGCTCGGCGGGCTCGCCTCCTTGAGGCTCGGCGTCGAATCGTTCTCGGGTTCTTCAGCCAGAAGCGTGTCGAAGGTCGGACGCGGGAACGGTCTTCCCATGAGGATTTCCAGCTTCTCCGCGAGGGAGCGGAACTCCTGGACGTACTCGATCAGATCGCGGTTGAGGGACGCGATGTCCTTCCATCCGGCGGCCTCCTCGCGGCTCTTCTCCAGTTCGAGGCGTTGGTGATCGGTCTCCAACTGGGCTCGGAGACCATCAACGTCCTTGTTCGTCCCGACGAATCCGCCCGGGAGCTGAAAGAGGCGGCCATGCGTCTCGCACTGCTCGATGTCGATGCGACGAAGGTTTCCGTCCCGGATGCGACGTCGGGCGCGTACCTGGGCGACCAGGTGGAGGATCGTATCGCGTAGAAAACTGGCCCTGTCGAGGAGGACCTCGACGGGCATCCCGTCCGTCTCGGTCGGGCGCGGAAGGGGAAACGCGCCTCCCGCTTCGTGTTCGCCCTTCCGCTCAATTTGGATTTCCATGCTTGCCTTGCCTCCAGTTGTTACCACTGGAGGGTGGTGGCGGAGGGAGCATATAAGCCTTTCGGTCTCGCTGAAGGAATGAAGCTCAGGATCATCATCGGTCAAGCCACTGCTTCCACGCCGCTCCGGCGAACGACCTAGGCCGCCTGCGGAGCCAATTCTGGCTCGCGGCTGAGCACGAGTCACAATATGATTCCACCGAAAAGAAATCTCGCGCACCTGTGAAGATTGTCCTTGACCCGGAGCTTTGATGAGGTAGACTTCCTCCATTCGTAGATGGACGTGTGCGCCTGTCATCGTTCAGGGTTCCTTGCAGCGCAGGAGATCGCCATCGTTGTGTGCGGGCTCATCGGGAGTCTCCTGTTCCGCGGGGCCGTGATAGCCCAGACGGTCCCCGGACGAACGGCCCCTGCCGGGAGCGGATTACAGGTGGGGCCCGTGACGACCCTCGACCAGGAGTGGGAGAACTTTGGGCCGGTAACCGGGTCGAGCGAGAAAGGACAGCTCACCGTCTGCGGCGAGGTCCACGCTACAGGCGGCCCCGGGACGATCATCATCACCCCAATCCCGATCGGAGCCCTTCTGACATCCTACACGTGCACGGTTTACACGAAGGACTTGCCCGCCCGGAGCGTCAACACCCGGGGGGAGGACTTCATCGCCATCATCTCGAGTCCCACGGCCCCTGCGAATCGAAGGGGTTCTGGATCGACGCGGGCAGGGACAGCCGGTTCACCAATTCCGAACGGCTCGGTCTTGGTTATGGAAACAGCCCCTACACCAAGTGAGAGGAGGGTGTCATGATCCGCATCAACAGGTTGCCGCAGTCGGCCCGAAAAGATCTCTGGGCTGACGCATCCGTAATCTGTCTGCTTGCAACCATCATCGCATTTGTTTCTGCATGTGGTCAGCCGAATAATGACCAGAAACAGAAGCTCAAGAGTGCGATCGAGGTCGTTTCCGGCATTGATCCCGACTCCGGGAAACAACTTGACGAGGCGTCCGATCTTGATCGATTCCAAGTCAATAACCTGCCTGGAAATGTTCAAGGTACGACACACATGGATGGAAAGACCACAAAGAACGATGACACAATCCAAATCAAGAAGAGTCTCTTTGTTGGAGACGAGCATTATAAGTGCAGTTGGGAATTCATGCGCCTCACTTGTACCCTCATGCACGAGATTCTTCACGCTGACCAGGAAATCACGACTGGGACATCCTTGCTGGAAAAAAAGATTGAAAAGGCCAAGAATGAGGTCGAAGCGTACAAGAAGTCGCTAGAGTGCGCTACAGCATGGAAGATAGCGATTCTCGCGGCCAAGGCCGGGGCTGAAGTTCCAGCGCACTTCGCTTTTCTGAAGACTGAGTGTAAGGATAAGCTCGATGTCATGGATACTTGTGCAGAGAATCTGCTTCTGAGCGCAACGACTGCATTGAATTTCTACCTGGAGTTTCTCGCGGACCCGGATCGGAATCACGACGGCGTGGTGGATGACAGTGACGGAGTGAAGTTCGATGAAGAGGAATCTGCCAGAGAGACAGGACATTTGGCGAACGGCAAGACTGTTGAGGAGTTTGCATTTGGGACTGATCGTTCCGTGGTAAACGTCATGGACCTGGCTTCGGGTGAGGTCCAAGACATCGACACTGGTATTGCTGCAGTAACCTGCCTGATGTCGCTCTCTGGGCACGAATCGTTTCTGATTGGTGGGACGAATGATGTGAACACTCCGACAATGGGCACCATTCATTTGGTTCTGAATTTGAATGGAGATAATAGTTATGAATCGATCACTCCTTTGCACGACCTCGCGGGTCTGCGCCGCCCTTCAAATTTTACCCAACACAAGGGTAACCTGTATGTGTTTGACTCTCGACTGCGAACGCTCTTTCCACTTCTCGATCTCAGCGGGGACGGATACGTCGATACCGTGGCTGCCTCGCCAACACTGACCATTCCTCCGAACGCAGAGTCCGAGGCTGGCTTTCCGCTGTACCCAATTATGAAGGTGTTTTCAATTGACCAAGAAATGGTCGGCATGCATAGCCTACCCGGCCTACCAATCGACCACGAGGGCCCCGTCGCGCACTGGACGGAATCACCGACGGGATTCACATACCAAGGCTACAGATTCTGGCCAGAATGGGGAGTCACTCGGCCCTATCCGATCCAGCCTCTATTCAGAGGTTCTAGGACTCTCCCCTTCCGCGGCGTCATTGGATCACAAGTAGCGCTGATTGAGGTATCACCAAACGGAAAGAGCACGACGCTCGGAACATCCGTCCCTGACAACTCTGGCGTTGGAATCCTTACTCTGATTTGGCCCATGCGCGGTCCAAGTTTCACGTACACTCTGAAGGACCTGACCAAGGGCTATGCCTCCCTGCCCCTCAGGACATCTCCATCGCATCCTCATGTGAGCACAATTAGTCCCGAAAGAATTGAGGGCCTGGAAGGGGGGACTGAGATCCTCCTCTCTGGCCTGAGTCTCGGAGATGTCAGCACGCTGACTGTGGGAGGCGTCGCGGCCACCATTCTCACAAAACAGAAGACTTCTCTGTCCTTTCTGGCTCCGCCCTTGCGCGAAGGAGGACATCACGAGATTGTGCTAACCCGCGACGCGATCCAGTATCCAATTGGTGCACTAGACTACCACGTCTCAGCCTTTCCCATCATTGTGATTATCAAGCCTCCAATCAATCAATTCCTCAGCAATAGTGATTCTGAGGGCACTCAAACTGTTGAGCTCGAGGCCAAGGTGGTGATGGCGGTCTCGGGGCTTGCAATCCAATCCGCACCAGTTCAGATTCTAGATGCCTCCAATTCGACGGTCGCGAACACTTTGACTGATGCAAACGGCAAGATCCACTGTTACCTCTCCTCCGCGTCTATGGAGCCTCGAACTTGGTATGATCTTTGTGTAACAGTGCCGACCGCGCAAGGCCCCGTCCAACTCAAGCGGCAGGTTCGAGTGCGTTGACAGCGTCAGACGCGAGACGATTGCGTACCCGTCATGGCAGAAGTGGGCGCCCGGATTGAGGTAATCGAGGACTATCATGCGCGGTATCGCAGTTGCTTCATTAGCAATTCTCCCAAGCCTTCTCGCAGTAACAGGCTGTTCCCTAGACAGGGGAGGAGTGCGGAACGAACCTGTCATTCACAAGAACATACCAATTCAGGATTTTGCATATGGCACATTGGAGTCGATTGAGGACTATGAAAGACGAGATCGAGGAGATCCCAACATCGTCCTGTATGAGGTTTCCATCACGGTGTTGCCCATGCTCAAAGAAGCTGAGTCCAAGGTCTCCTGGACGGATGTGGCCCCGCGGCTATTGCTGAAGGAAAGGCGGTGGAGGGAGGATTCGGTGCGTGTGGTTTCATACTCGCCTCCCGACTGTCCAGACTACTCACGATTATTGGAGCAGCTCAAGAAGCGGCTTGCTGGAGTGGAGTTCAGCATCAATGGGAGACCGTTTCTACTCACAAAGCACCTGGTACTCCAAGGAACGTCTGCATACGCCTTCTTCGCGGTGAAGGATGGTGAAGTTCACTTTGAACTCCGACAGCTAGACAAGTCAAGGCTCATCGTCCTTCCTAGACTCGAACGACGAGCGGCGATTGTCCGAGAGAATCTTACAATATTTGACCTGGCCGGGCGAATTCAGATTAATCCAGACTCCCTCGAAACTGCCTCATTTGTGCCATTCAGGGACAATCTCCCCTGTAGTTTTTTCTGCCTTCAGCGACCTCGGGACTCGAGGCTGCACTAGGCTCTGTCTGAAACCATCAGGAAACGACTTGCCACACCGCCGGTGGGTCGCCTGCCTGTCCGAGGGGGGGCCCAGAGGGGTCTCGGATGGGGTGTGGGAACGGGAGTTTGCGCGGGGGTAGCTTCCGCAGATTGGTCCCTTTTCGCCGGACGGCGATGAGGGCCTGCTGCTGCTGAGATTCGGGGGTGTCGGCCGGTCCCTTTCGGAGGTGGGCGGGTCCCGAGACGATTTCACAGGGAGTCTTTTTGCGCCCTCCGTAAAGAGGTGACGGGGCTTGGAATGGCCCTTTGGACGCAGGCCGATCCGATGGATGAGTGATGCGGGCCGAGTGGCGCCCGTTGGCAAGTGGAGTCGTGCGCCGTCGGTCGGCGAGGAGTTCGGACAGGAGAGAAGGAGCGGTCGAAGCGATCGCCCCCCCCGTTCGCAACCTTCGTGGACTTCTCCTCGCCCCTCTTCTTGTCGTCCCCCGGACCCGATTTCGAGACCGGGGTGGCCGATGAGGAAGCCGCCGCCGACACTCCCAGCGTCGTCGATGAAGCTGCGTCCATCCTCACCGGACGCCGCGGCCAGCGGAGTCGTCGGTGCCGCGCCGACCGTTCCCCGCCCCCCCGCGACCGCCCCCTTTCCCTCGAGCGGTGCCCCGAAGACGTCGCGCGGGACGCGGAAGGACTTTCCCAATAATCGGAGTATGCTCGCCTGGTCGATGATGAGGTGATCGACGTTGGCGACGGCTTGGGGCTCGGACGGCAAGAGTTCGGACCACGCCTTGAACGGGAGGTCGGAGACGATGAGGGTGGAGAGTTTGCGATGCCGGGCGCAGACGAGGCGGAAGAAGAGATCGGTGGAGGCGTCGCGGTCGAGGTTGGCGAAGCCGGCGAGGGCGAGGAGGTCGGATTTGGCGAGGCGTCGCGTTTTTGCGGCGCGTGCTTAGAATGACCATGCATGAGTGGCTCATGGTTGTTAGTGCAATCGTAACCTTCTTGGTTTCCAGCCGATTGTGGAGACAGTCGGGACTACCTCCTGCATCTCTTCGGGCCTTGGCCATACTTGCGCTTTCGGCCGGGATACTGTGTTCTCGGGCCATCACAGAACTCCTGCGTGTTCTGGTTCCAGGTTCGATCATCTTGCCTTCAGGTCACAGCATGTTCGGCGGTCTTGCTGGTGCCACGATGTGCATTTGGTGTGCGACACGGTATTGGCGGATCGACGGTGGTAAGGCTCTTGGTGTGCTCTTCACCGCGCTGCCAGTGGGCTTGGCAATTGGGCGCATTGCTTGTTTCAGCGCGTGCTGCTGCTTTGGGGTAGTGCTTGGCGTCCCGGTCCAACTGGTGTCAGCTGCGTGCGACCTAGCCTTATTCGCACTGTTGTTGGTTCTTCTTAGACGGTTCGGGCCACTTGCCTCCAACTTTTTCCTATTCCTCGCCTGTTATGGCATGAAGCGCCTTGTGCTGGGTTTTTGTCGTGATGACGCGCCTCGAGACTCTCTGGGGCTGAGCGTGTTCCAGTATCTAGGCGCATTGGTTGCCATCGCCGGCCTATCTGGACTCCTCTTCTGGAGGTTGTCTCGTGCGACACACGAGGTTAAGGCGCGCTGAAATCCTGTGAGCATCGGAAAAGGCAAGTTTGAGGCTCATCCGGCAAATGAGTACTTTTTCGTCCGGCGGGGCGAAGTCTCTGCCACCGAATTCACGGAAGGGAACCGCCCAGTCGCCCCAAGAGCGCCCTGTGGCACTGGGCCTCTCCTTTCAACGCAAAGACGCGGAGGCGCAAGGGCGCTGGGAACAACGACAGAGGACTCCGTGGTCTACAACAACAACAACGGAAAGAATCCGGCAAAGGTGTCTCCACGGCACTGCGGAAGCCGGATTCGCCCGCCTTCCGATGTTGCTGTTGTTCCCCAAGATGAACGTCTCTGTTGTTGTTCCCCGCGCCTTCGCGCCTTTGCGTTGAAGTCTTGGGGATGGGCGTTGGGCGTTCCTGGCGTTCTGCGGTTTCCTCTTCCGCCTGGAGAGAGTGTGCCGAAGTACTCATTTGCCGGATGAGCCACGTTTGAGCCCTTCTGTCTGCGCGACCGTAGAACGGGGCGAGCAATAGGTCGGAGTTCGGTGGAGCGGACCTAGTCGATGAGACTGCGCGCCCGCTGGCTCGATCCAGTGCTCGCGGAGCCGAAAGCCTTAGTGATCCAGCTCCTCCGCGAGGAGCGGCCGCCTGGTCCGCCCCGCGAGCCTTGTACGGAACGGCTCGACGAGGAGAACGGCGAGACTGAATAGTCGCTGCGATGTCGGGAAGGGAGGAGGAGAGAGAGTAGAGTAGATGAGTCACTACTCTCTATCTGCGATAGATCTACGATCAACGCTCTCCCCCTCACCCTACCCTCTCCCCCTCCGGGGGAGAGGGAAACAACAACAGCAACAACAGCAGAAACAACAATGCGCCCTTACGCCTGCCCGCCATCCGTGTGGCGGGGGCGCACTACGAACGGCCCCCACTCCTCCACTCCACTCTCTCTACCCAAAGCGGTGCTTCACGACCGCGTCCAGGACCCGCTCGTCGATCAACAACTCCGCCCTCTTCGCAATCGCGCGGTGGACCTTCGTCGCCACCATCAGGATCAGGTTCAGCGACTGGAGGTAGCCCAGCGTCGTGTAGAAGTGGCTGTACGAGTACGGCTTCTCCCCTCGTTGGCGACACGAGACGGCGTACGCCTGGTAGACGTCCCGCACGTTCTCCTTCTGCCGCTCCCCCACCGCCTTCAGGACGAGCAGGGTGTGATCGTTCAGGTCGTTCGTCACGTCGATGCAGACGTCCCGCTGCGCCCGCTCGAAACTCTGTCCGATCGAGAAGTGCGGCTCGGTGACGGTGTAGTAGAGCCCCTTGATCGCCACCCGGATGTCCGACTCCGTCCTCGATGTCGTGAGCGCGGCGATCTCCTCGATGATCCCCGGCGCCGGGGACTGCCGGAGGCCGTCCGCCACGCGCTGGTGCAGGATCTCACAGACCTCCCCGGCGTTGTACTTCCGGAAGAGGATCGACTCCGCTTGCAAACTCGACCGGGCCGATTCGTCCAGCAGACTCATGAAGCGGTGATTGTTGCTCAGCATGACCGTCGAGTAGTTCCGCGGATTGCGGGAGAGGAAGTAGAGGATCTCGTAGCGCGGGTCCTTGCTCGACATCAGGTCGATCTCGTCCAGAACCACCACGCACCGCCCCGGGTGAAGCTCCTCGAACCGCCTCTGCATCTCGGAGTGCGCCAGTCCGCGCGGCGGAATCCCCACGAGGTGCGCGAGGATCTTGAACGAGGTGTTGTGCTGCCGGCACGACACATAGAGGATCTCGGCCGCGATCTTCCCCTGAAGCGCCCGGGCGAGGTAACGCAGCATCACCGTCTTGCCCGACCCCCGGGCGCCGTGGATGAGGAGGTTGTTCGGTATCCCCGTGTGGTCGTACCGCATGATCGCGTCGATGATCGCCTTCGCCTCCTCGCGGAGGAGCGGCTGCTCCGGCACGTAGGAGAGGTCGAAGACGTTGAAGTTCCTCACGACCGACGTCTTTCGGGTCAGGTCCTCCTTCTTCGCGGCCAGGTATCGGTCGATGTCCATTTCTCCTCACGCATCCACTCCACTGCACTCCTCACTGCACCCTGCAGACCGCGGTTAGGCACCATGCCTCGGCCGCTCTTTCCGGGGCCATTCCGGCATCATCTCCGAACCGCGACCCTACGGAAAGAGCACGCCCTGCTCCACGCGCTCCATGTGGAGTTCCGAGAGCGGAACCTTCGTCAGCGCCTTCACCTGTTCTTCGAGGCGGTCGATCTCCTCCATGAGTTCCTCCGCTCGTCCCTCGGCCCGGATGGCGCGATCGACCCACTCCCGGGCCTGCGAGGTCTGACCGAGTCGCAACCCGGCCACGACGTGCTCCAGCGCGTCGCGGAACCCGGCGTCGTATCCGAGGAACTCCTTCTCCAGGCGCGAGAGGTTGTCCTCGAGGGAGAGCTTCTGCACCTCCCGGGCGAAGACGGCCTTGACCCTCTCCCGTTCCTCGTCGGAGAGTCCGTCGTAGGCGGATCGGAGTCGCGTCAGCAGACGCAGGTCGAAGGCCCGAAGGCGGGTGTTCAACTCCCCGAGGATCTTCAACCGTTCGAGGACGACATGCTCGCGGGCGGCGATGGCGCGGATCTTCTCCGCGATGAGCGACCGCGCCTGACGGCTCGACCCGAATCGCTCGATCGCCTTGCGGATCGCGACGAGGTCGGCCAGGATTTCGGCGCTGTCCTTCCAGGGTCGGTCGACGATGCGGGAGAGGAAGCCGCTGACGGCGCCACGTTCCTGTTCGAGGTGTCGGGCCTCCTCGTCGGGCAGGGATCGCTCGCGGAGTGCGGCGAGCGGACGCCGGAGCGCATCCGCGGCCTGTCCGAGCATGATGTCCTTCCCGTGGAAGAGTGTCGCCCCGGCGCGGCCGACGAAGACGAGCACGGCGGTGACGGCCCCGAGGTTCAGCCACGCGAGCACGGAGGCGGGAAAGGCATAGGCGAGGAGGGTGGGGGCGGCGGCGCGGGCGCCGAACCAGGCGATCGCCACGGCGAGGGCGCCGGAGCCGATGATGCCGAGGCCCAGGTGCGACACGAAGCGATAGAGGACCACGGCGAAGATGGCCACGAAGAGGGCCGCGGCCACGGGACCGAAGTCGCGGAGGCTAAACCCTACGGCGCTCTCCGCAAGGAGGAGGGAGATCGTGAGGGCCGTGGCGACCGCGAACACGAGCACGCCTCCCGCGCGGCCGGGGAACTGTCCCCGGAGCGTGATCTGAGAGAGTGCCAGGAAGAGGGCGAAGAAGAGGATGGCGTCCACGGCGAGGTGGTACCGGAGGTGGGTCCCGGCGATATCGAGGCGGGCGATCGGCTCCAGGACGAAGTCGAGGGGACTTGCTTGGGCCGTGACGGTGTAGGCCAGCGCCGCGACGATCAGCACGGCGAGCAGGGTCAGGGTCTCACTTTTCATGTTTGGGTTTGTGGGTTGGGTCATGGTGTCTGCCTCCTGCGGCTTCGCCGACTCGTTGGCATCGACTCCGTCGCGAGCGTTCTGTTGTACCTCTCTCCCGTTCCCCGCCATCCGTCCGGCGGGGAGGGGGAGAGGGTAGGGTGAGGGCGAACGGGTTGGGCCGCGCAACGGGCTGTCCTCGTCAGCTCCTTGGCCCAGGCCTCGACGAGTCTCAGCCGGTCCTTCCAGCGGTGATATTCTCCGGCGGGCAGGTCGTCCGGCTGGACGAAGACGCGTTCGCCGGGCGTGGGATCGGGTTCAGGGTTCATGGTCGGATGGGTGACTCGTCGTCGAAGCGCCCTGCTCCATCCGTCGTCCGAGCCTCTCGAACAGAAACAACGAAAGGACCGTCGCCGTGATCACGCACGTTTACTCTTGACAGCCGGTCGTTCCATATCAGCGTTGAAGGGGGAGACGACAAGAACAGAAGCGGAAACAACGGAGCGAACAAGGTGAACCACTGATACCGCTGAGGCCACCGAAACAGAGGATTCGTGAAATTCGTGGTTTCCTTTCCGGATGCATCGGAGAAGTATCCTTCAGCCGGATGAACCCTGTTACTGTCATTGTTGTTGCTGTTGCTGCGGTTTCTGTCTCCCACAGAACCCGCTCTCTGTTGTTCATTCGCGCCATTCGCGGTTCCACCCGTGCCGGAGGCCACTGATGGGCCCAGCCTTCCTCGGCCTCAAGGCGGTCTATCACGAATCGAGTGCGGCGGTGGTCATGGGCGGTCGTGTCGTTTCGGCCGTCGAGGAAGAGCGCCTCAGCCGGGTGAAGCACGCCAAGAAGGCGGAGATCGACCAGGCGCCGATCCTGCCGTTCCTGGCCATCGACGCCGCTCTGGCCTCGGCGGGACTTGGGATGGGGGACATCGGGGCGATCGGGTATTCCTTCGATCCCGAGGCCCGCCTCGCCTCGAACGTGGGCCTCCCGGACGAACCGCAGATCGTCCCGGGCGATTACGGGACGCGATCCGGCGAGGAG
Organism: Planctomycetota bacterium; assembly: GCA_016192525.1. Taxonomy (GTDB): domain Bacteria; phylum Planctomycetota; class MHYJ01; order JACPTZ01; family JACPTZ01; genus JACPTZ01. The sequence continues at coordinate 20,903 of JACPTZ010000114.1, read as the reverse complement.
CGATTCCACCGCCTCGTGCGCCAGGTTCCCGCGCTCCTCGCCGCCCGCTTCGGCTCCGCGCTCCACGCCCCCGTGCGATTCCTCGACCACCACGCCTGCCACGCCGCGAGCGCCTACTACGCGGCGCCTCTCGACGAGGCCGCTGTTCTCTCGATCGACGGGATCGGCGAGATCGCGTCCACGACACTCTGGCACGGCCGCGGTCCGCAGATGCGCCGCCTCGCCGAGGTTCGCTATCCCCACTCGCTCGGGTTTCTCTGGGAGAAGATCACCTCCTTCCTCGGCTTCACGCAGAACCACGACGAGTGCAAGATCATGGGGCTCGCCTGGTACGGCGACCCGGCGCGCTACCGCGAGGCCTTCAGCCGCTTCGCGCGCCTCCGCGACGACGGCGGCTTCGACAGCGACAACGCCCTCCTCGGCTTCCGCTCGAGGGCGTGGGGACCGATCGAGGGGATCCTCGGCCCGCGCCGGCTTCCGCACGAGCCGCTCGGCTGGAAGACGGGCGGCGACATGCGCCATGCCGACATCGCCGCGGCGCTCCAGGACTTCACGGAGCGCGCCTTTCTCGCCCTCGCGGCGCGGGCTCGGCGCGAGACCGGGAGCCGGCGCCTCTGCCTCGCCGGCGGCGTGGCCCTCAACTGCGTGGCCAACGCGCGGCTGGCCCTGGAGGCGGATCTGGAGCACCTCTGGATCCAGCCGGGCGCCAACGACGCCGGCACCGCGATCGGGGCGGCGCTCCTGCTCCATCACGAGTCGGGCGGCACGCCGAAGATCGAGGCGATGCCCTCGCCGTACCTCGGCCCGGAGTACCCGGACGCGGAAATCGAGCGCGCCCTCAAGTCCGCGCGCCTCCCGTATTCGCGCGTGGACGACCCGTCCGAGGTTGCCGCCGGGCTTGTGGAGGCGAACGACGTCGTCGCCTGGTTCCAGGGCCGGATGGAGTTCGGCCCGCGGGCGCTGGGAAACCGGAGCATCCTTGCCGATCCGCGCGACCCCGGGATGGTCGAGGAACTCAACGTGAAGGTGAAGCACCGCGAGGTCTTCCGGCCCTTCTGTCCGAGCGTGCTCGCGGAACGCGCGCCCGAGTGGTTTGAAACGGCGCCAGGCCGGGCGGACGCCGACCGCTTCATGCTCCTCGCCTACCGCGTGCGGTCGGGGTTCCGCGGGCGCATCCCGGCCGTCACCCATGTGGACGGGACGAGCCGCATCCAGTCGGTCATCGCGGAGGAGAATCCGCGCTTCCGCCGGCTTATCGAGGCCTTCGACCGCCGGACGGGCGTTCCGATGCTGCTCAACACCTCGTTTAACGACTCGGAACCGATCGTCTGCACCCCGGACGACGCCGTGCGGACCTTTCTCAAGACGAAGATCGATCACCTCGTCATCGGGGATTTCCTGGTGCACAAGTCGCCCTCACACACCCGCGTCCGTTCGTAGTGCGTCCCGTAAGGGCGCACTGTTGTTGTTGTTGCTGTTGTTGTTGCTGCTGCTGCTGTTGTCGTTGTTGGTACGAGGTTACCGCATTGTCATCCTGAGCCCAGCCGGCCGACGTTTGGCCGGCTGGGCGAAGGATCACCAGGGTCGGAGTCTGCAAACCGTACACGCTGGTGATCCTTCGCCTCGGTCCTTCGCTCCGCTCAGGACAGGCTCTGCGGCCGAGGTTCAGGATGACAATGGGACGGGACGGTAACCTTGTACCGTTGTTGTTGTTGTCTCGGCGCCAATCATCCTGATCGGAGTCAGACGTGCCCCCCCCCGACTCCCGCCGCGGCCTCTTCTCCAAAACGGCCCCCGTCGTTCTGCGGGGCCGCCCCGCGAGGCGGCTCATGTTCGGCTTCCTCGCCCCCGGATGCGCCTACGCGCAGGGAGGGGGCGGGCCGTGCACGAACTGCGCCTTCCCGCTGGCCTCCACGCGCGGCGTGATGGTGACGGCCGACGACCTTGTGGCGCAGTTCGAGACCGAGGTCGCGGCGCACGACTTCGTGCTCGAGGACATCCGCGAGGTGGACCTCTACAACTCGGGATCGTTCCTGAACAACGACGAGATCCCGCCCGAGGCCCGTCGGCGCGTGCTCGATCGGCTGGGGGGACTCGATCCGGTGGAATGCGTGCTGATCGAGTCGCGTCCGGAGTACGTCACTGAGGCGTCGCTCGGCGCGGCCCGCCGGGCGCTCGGTCCGAAGCGACTCGAGGTGGGAATCGGCCTCGAAAGCGCCGCCGATCGAATTCGCGACAAGCTGATCCACAAGGGATTCACGCGCGCCGACTTCGAGAATTCGCTGGCCGTCCTCGCCCGGCACGGGGCGGTGCCGCTGGCTTACGTGCTTCTGAAGCCGTTGGAGGTCACGGAGCGTGAGGCCATCGAGGACTCGGTGGAGACGTGCCGTTACGTGCACGCGAAGGCACGCGAGGCCGGGATCGAATCGAAGGTCGCCCTCCAGCCGGTCTTCGTCCAGCCGGAGACGGCGCTCGCCCACGCGCACGCCTCAGGACGCTATCGACCGCCGTGGCTCTGGAGCGTGGTCGAGGTGGTCCGCCGCGCCGCGCCGCTGGGCCCGATCCACGTGGGGACGAAGGACGATTTCCCGCCCCCGGTCGCCGTGCGCGCGAACTGCGGCCGATGCGATTCCGCCTTCGAGGCGGCGATCGACGCGTTCAACGCCTCGGCCGACATCCGGACGCTGGAGAACCTCTGCTGCGAGTGCAAGGTGAGGTGGGCGTCAGAACTGGTTCAGCGCGATTCGCAGCGCTCCCTCAATCCGTCTCATGTCGGTCGTTGAGAGGCGTCCCCAGCGGTCCACGATGCGCTGCTTGTCGAGAGAGCGGAGATGCTCGCACAGAGCGCGGGAGTCCGCCTTGAGCCCGTTGCTCGCGGAGGGATGAACGATCACCTGCGTGGGAGAAGGCGGACGCAGACTGGAGGTGAATGGGACGGCGATGAAGACGCGCGCATGGCGATTGATGCTGTCGTTCGAGACGACCACGACGGGGCGCGTCTTCCGCTCCTCAGAACCGACCGTGGGATCGAGGCGTACGAGGAGGACATCGCCATGCGCGACGGCGGCGCCGGTCATTCGTCGATTCCATCCCAGGCATCGCGGTCCGAGGAGCGAAAATCCCCGAGGATGCGGTTCTCCTCAACCTTCTCGGAGTCCGGACGATTCAGGTAGTATTCCTCCAAAGAGCGGACGATGGCGTGTCGCCGGGTGGCACGTAGTTGCTGGAGGATGGCGGCTTCCACGAAGGCGCTCCTCCGACCCCGGCAGCGGCGATCCACCTCTTCCAGAAGGTCGGAACGAAGGGAGATGCTGACGACGCGCTTCCGCTGGCCCGCAGGCTTGATAGTTTTCATATCAGGATTCTATCAGGGACCGGGGGCCGGGTCAAGTGAAGCGGCCTTTCCCGGCGCAGGCGCGCGCCCTCCCTCCTTCGCCCTTCGGGCTACGGAGGACGGGTGGGGGGAGGGAAACAACGGAAGGCCACTCGCTGAGTTGATGGCCCCCTACCTCCTCCCGCGTCTCCGATGACGACCGAACCGGTTCGACGGGGAGGGCGCGGCGGAACGGCCCGGGGTGTGACTCGGGGCATGGCTCGGCGGGTGTCCCGTTCCGTGGCCCGGCGGGTGGGCCGGGGCATGCCGCGGATGCGCGTGACCGCCGGACGAGGGGGCCGCGTCCGGGTGCGGGGTGTGCGGGACGGGCCGCCCGTAGTGCGCACGCGAGGGCGCGCCGCTGTTCCGCGCCGGATGGGCCGGCGGCGCGAGCGCCGGGGCCGCGACCCCGGCCGGGATCGGCCGGTGCGGGATGCGCATCCCGATGAACCGCTCCACCCCCATCAGCTCCCCCCGCTCCTCCGCCGAGCAGAAAGCGATGGCGTTCCCCTCCGCTCCGGCGCGCGCCGTGCGGCCGATCCGGTGGACGTAGTTCTCCGGGACGTCGGGCAGGTCGTAGTTGACGACGTGCGTGATCTCCTCGACGTCGATGCCGCGCGACGCGATGTCCGTGGCCACGAGGACGCGGCAGTGCCCGTTCCGGAAATCCTCCAGCGCCCGCTCCCGCGCCCCCTGGGCCTTGTTCCCGTGGATGGCGTCGGCCTTCACCGCGCTCCGGTTGAGCTGCACGGCCAGCTTGTTGGCGCCGCGTTTCGTCCGGGTGAAGACGAGCATGCGGCGGAGCGCGGGGTCCTTCAGGAGATGGCACAGGAGCGCAAACTTGCCCTGACGGTCGACGTGGTAGAGCGACTGGGCGATCTTGTCGACGGTCGCGGTGGGCGGCGTCACCTCCACGCGGACCGGGTGGTGGAGGAGGTCGTGGGCGAGCGACTGGATGTCGAGCGGGAGCGTGGCGGAGAAGAGGAGGGTCTGGCGCTTCTTCGGCAGGGCGGCGATCACGCGGCGGACGTCGTGGATGAAGCCCATGTCGAGCATGCGGTCGGCCTCGTCGAGGACGAGGATTTCGACGCGGTCGAGCCGGGCGATCCGCTGCTGCATGAGGTCGAGGAGGCGGCCGGGGGTGGCGACGAGGATGTCGACCCCGTGCCGGAGCGCCTGGGCCTGCGGGTTCTGTCCGACGCCGCCGAAGATGGTCACGTGACGGGCGCCGGTGTGGCGGCCGTAGCGGGCGAAGCTGTCGCCGATCTGGGTCGCCAGTTCGCGGGTGGGGGAGAGGACGAGGACGCGGACGTGGCGGGGCGACGGCGCGGGCGACCCGTGAAGGCGCTGGAGGATGGGGAGCGCGAAGGCGGCGGTCTTGCCGGTGCCGGTCTGAGCGCAGCCGAGGACGTCGCGTCCCTCGAGGACGGGTCGGATCGTCTGCTTCTGGATCGGCGTGGGGTGTTCGTATCCCTCCTCGCGGCCGGCGCGCAGGGGGGGGGGGGGGGGGGGGGAGACAGAACGGCGCATCATACCATGCGGAGGGGCCCGGACGCGAGAACCAAACGAACCAGTTGCTGCGGCGGCTCCCCTCGCTTCCGACCGTTGCCCTCCCCCGCCGTTCCCGGTACGATCCGCGCCATGGCGACGGTCCCCGATCCCCTCCAGGTACTCATCGTCGAAGACGAGCCCGCGATGCGCGACCTTATCGGTGAGGTGGTCCGCGCCCGCGGACACCGCGTCACCGTCTGCGCCGACGGCGAATCGGCCTGGGAGTCGTGGCAGCGCGAGGGACAGGCGCTCGTCCTCCTCGACTGGATGCTGCCCGGGCTCCCCGGGCCCGACCTCTGCCGCCGCCTCCGCGCCCACCCCCGCGGCGAGGGGGCCGTCGTCGTCATGATCACGAGCCAGACCCGCCCCGAGGACATCGAAACCGCCCTCGAAGCCGGCGCCGACGACTTCATCGCCAAGCCGTTCGATCTCTCCCTCCTCGCGGTCCGCCTCACCATCGCCGAGCGGCGCGCCCGCGAGGCCGCCTCGCTCCTCGAATGCCGCGACCGCATCGAACTCCTCGAAGAGCAGACCCGCAGCCGCGACGCCCTCCAGGGGATCGTCGGAAAGAGCCCCGCCATCCAGGAAGTCTTCCGCCGCCTCCGCCTCGCCGCCCAGAGCGACGTCACCGTCCTCCTCACCGGCGAGACCGGGACCGGCAAGGAACTCGCTGCCCGCGCCATCCACGCCCTCAGCCACCGCAGCGACCGCCCGTTCATCGGGGTGAACTGCTCGGCCCTGCCCGACTCGCTCCTCGAGAGCGAACTCTTCGGCCACGTGAAGGGGGCCTTCACCCATGCTGTCCGCGACAAGGCCGGCGTCTTCGAGGCGGCGCAGGGCGGGACGCTCTTCATCGACGAGGTGGGGGACACCAGCCCGGCCCTCCAGTTGAAACTCCTCCGCGTCCTGCAGGAGCACGAAATCCGCCGCGTCGGGGACGAGCGGGAGATGAAGATCGACGCCCGCGTCGTCGCCGCCACCAACAAGGACATGGAGCAGCTCGTCGCGGACGGATCGGTCCGGGAGGACTTCTTCTACCGCATCCGGGTCTTCGAGATCGCCCTCCCGCCGCTCCGCGAGCGAGGCGAGGACATCCCGCTCCTCGTCGAGCAGTTCGTGGCGGAGTTCCGCCGGACGCGGTCGCGGAAGATCAGGGGAGTCGCCCCCGAGGCCCTCCGGACCCTGATGTCGCACGACTGGCCGGGGAACATCCGGGAGCTCCGCAACGCCGTCGAGCACGCCTTCGTGGTCGCCACGGGGGACCGGATCCGGAGGGGAGACCTGCCCGGGCATGTGGGGGGGGTGCCTGCTTACACGTCGGGCACGGGCGGACAAGCCGCCCGTGCCACCCCGGGAGGGCGGGGCGCCCGTCCCGCCCCGGGTCGCGCGGACCGGCGCCGTCTCCCCGGGCCGCGCGGGGACTCCGCGGAACGAAAGCGCATCCTCGACGCCCTGCGCGCCTCCGGCGGAAGCCGCTCCCTCGCGGCGAAGCATCTCGGCTACAGCCGCGTCACCCTCTGGAAGAAGATGCGTCAATGGGGAATCATGTTAAGTTAACGTGTTAACCGCACGGGTTAACATGTCGGTTAACACTCCCTTCACCTTTTTTAGGCCACACCCACAACTCGTTATTTCATAATATATTGAGTCATATCAACCGCTTCGCCTGCCACGGGGCACATTTCTTGCTTTCCCCCTCCACGTCCGATGTTTCTGATTTGTGAGGCTCGACGGAGGGAGCATCATGAAGATCGTCACGATCGCGGCGGGGCTGGTGATGATGGGGGCGCTCGCGGGGATGGGCTGGCTGATCTCGGATCTGGAGAACGCCCGGCTCCAGATGTCGCGTCTGAATCAGGCGCGCTCCTCCACCGAACTCCTGGCCCAGCACTGGGGTCGTCTCAGCGACATGCTGGGTCGAGGCCTGGTCGATTCCGGCATTGATCGCGACCGGGCCGCCTACCGCGATTTTGCCCAGTACTCGGACTTCACGCCCCGCGTCCTGCGCGACCTCGGGGTCGCCCGCAGGAATTTCGACGGCGAGAGTCTGGCCACTCTTTCGGATCAGATCCTCAGCCTCGGCGCCGAGTCCGCGCGTCGCGCGGAAACGGCCCTCACCCTTCAGGTGGACCGTGCCCTGGCGGAGCAGTCCCGGAGCATCAACCGTTTGAGATCCGCGAGGAGTGAGGCATCCGCCGAAGTGGCCCGGGTCCAGGAAGCGGCGCGGCGCGGAGCTTCGAGGCTCGCGGCGGCGAACGCCATTCTCGCCGAGGAGTCCGCCATGCTGCTGGAGCGCGAGCGGGTCCATTCCCGACGGCTTTACGGCCTGGCGGCGTTCGCGATCCTCGCTCTCGGCCTCGCGATCGAGAGCGCCCGCCGCGGGTGGACATGCTCCGCGCCCGCCCCGGAACCGGCCCCGAAGGAAGCGGAGGCGACGATGCCGCCTCCCCCGATGGAGGCGCCGGCGTCCTCGACCGACCTCGTTCCGTGCACGGCCGGCCTCGCGCGGGCCGGGCGGGCGACTCCTCACCGGCCGGCCGGACCGACCCATGTCTTCCCCACGTTTCGTACGGTGCTCGTGGTGGAAGACGACGCGCAGGTCCGCGCCTACGCCGGGGAGATTCTTCATCGCGAGGGGTTCGAGGTCCTGGAGGCGCGGAACGGGCTGGAGGCGCTCTCGATCACGGAGCGCGAGTGGGCCGGGATCGATCTCATTCTTGCGGACGTCGTCATGCCGCGCCTCAGCGGGCACGAACTGGCCGATCGACTGGCCGAGCGCCTGCCGGAGATGCCGGTGCTGCTCATGTCCGGCTACATGGACGAGGCGATCGCCCCGCGGGGCTCGGAGCAGTTCGAGCGCCCGCTGCTTCACAAGCCGTTCTCGCCCGAGGACCTGGCCCGCAAGGTGCGAGAGGTTCTTCCCAGCGAAGCCGGGAGGTTCTGATGTCCCTCAGCACGATCGTCCTCCGCGAACCCGACCCCGCCGGCCCGGCGCAGCCCCCGCCGGCGCGGAGGCCGATCATCCTCCTCGCCGTGGCCGCGAGCCCGCTGGAAGGGGACCGGGTCCGCGCCACGCTTGCGGCGAGTCCGCTCACGAACCTCGTCCACAGCGTCACCGGAGTCCGTGAGATGTCCGACTACCTCCTGCGCCGCGGCCGGTACTCGATCCTCGCCCGATCGCGACTTCCCGGGATCATCCTGCTCGACGAAGAGGCCCTGCACAACGGGGCGAGGGCGGCGCTCGATTCGCTCCGGGAGCACCGCGCCATTGGAGAGACGCCGCTGCTCCTGCTCACGGCCGACGGTGTGCCGGAGGCCCCGATCCCTGAGGGATGGCCGGTTCGCTCTTTCGTCCGGAAACCACTGACCTTCGAAGGCCTGATGGAGGCGGTGCTCCGTCTCGCCCCGTTCCGTCTCGAACGTCTCGATATCAATCCATGAGGAGAAGTCCATGAACAAGACCGCCTCCGCGCCGCCGACCCCGTCCCGGACTCCCGCCCCGTTTCCCCGTTTGATCGGGGTCGCGATCGCCACCATCGGCGTCGTCATCCTGGCTGGATGGCTGTCCGGCCTGCCGTCCCTCACCTCGGGTGGGGCGGCCCGAGTCCCCACGAACCCGTCGGTGGCGCTCGCGCTGGTGCTGGCGGGTCTTTCGTTCGCCCTCCCCCGGATCGCCCCGGAGGAGACGGGGCAATCCGGCCGCCTGTCGCGGCGCCGTCTCTCCCTCCTCACGGCCGTCCTCGTCACCGCGCTCGGGGCGGGGACCTGGATCGACGTCCTGAGCCATGGCCGCCTCACGCTCGATCGTCTGCTCTTCGGTCCCGCCATCGGCGGGGCGGCGGCGGCCTGGCCGGGGGCGATTTCCCCCGGGGCGGCGATGTCGGTCCTACTGGCGGGCGTCGCGCTTCTCCTGCGGCAGGCCCCGAGGCTTCAGGCGCCCTGCTGCCTCTTCGCCGCGGCCGGGGGCGCGCTTCCCCTCGCCGCGTTCTCCTTCGGCGCCACCGCTCCCGTCGGGGACCGGGGCCTCGTCTCGCTCCTCTTCATGGGGCCGATGTCGGCGGCCCTGCTCCTCGGCCTCTTCGTGGCTCGGGCCATCGAGCGACGGTGCGCCAATCCGTTCGACTGCTTCTCCCGGTCGGAGTCGGGTCGCGGTCTGGTCCGACGGCTTCTTCCCGCCGCCGTCGTCATCCCGGTGCTGATCTCCTGGGTGGCCGAACAGGGGAAGTGGAGCGGGGCGTACGACGGCGAGACCTCCCTGGCGCTCTTCGCCGCGATGAATTCGCTCGTCATCGCGATCGTGGTCCTGTGGAACGCCCGGCTCCTCGATCGGTCCGACGCCGAGAGGGGCCGGGCGGAGGAGAAACTCCGCAAGACGGAAACCCAGCTTCGCCAGTCGCAGAAGATGGACACCCTCGGCAAGCTCGCCGCGGGGATCGCGCACGACTTCAACAACCTCCTCACGTCGATTCTCGGCCGGGCCGAACTGGTCCTCCAGAGGCTCGACCGCACGCATCCGCTTCGGCGCGAGGTGGAGGAGATCCGCCGGTCCGGCGAGCGGGCGGCGGGGCTCACCCGCGAGTTGCTGGCCTTCACCCGGCAGCAGGTGCTGAATCCGAAGGTGCTGGACCTCAACTCCGCCGTCGCCGAGATGGCCCCGATGCTGGGGCGCCTCATCGGCGCGCACATCGAGCTGGTGGGCGACTTCGGGCCGCAGGTCGGCCCCGTCCTGGCGGACCCGACCCAGATCGAGCAGGTGATCATGAATCTCGTCCTGAACGCCCGCGATGCGATGCCGGGGGGGGGGCGGATCACGATCGCCACGCGCAACGTCGAACTGGGACCGGACGAGGCGCGCCGGCGGGGGCACCAGCCGGGACCGTACGTTACGCTCTCGGTGAGCGACACGGGGAGCGGCATCCCGGCGGAGGTTCTCGGCCACCTGTTCGAGCCGTTCTTCACCACCAAGGAACAGGGGAAGGGGACCGGGCTGGGTCTCGCCACGGTGCAGGGGATCGTGAAGCAGAGCGGGGGGTCGATCTGGGTGACGAGCGAGCCGGGGGAGGGGACGGAGTTCCTCATCTACCTGCCCCGGACGGATCGCCCGGCGGCCCCGGACGAAACCGCGGCGGCCGCCGCGAGTCCGGTGCCGGGCGCGGAATCGGTTCTGGTGGTCGAGGACGAGGAAGGGGTGCGCGGGCTGGTGGGGGAGGTCCTGGAGATGAACGGCTACCGGGTCCGGTCGGCCCGGGACGGCACGGAGGCGATGCGGATCATGGAGCGGCTGAACTTCCCGATCGACCTTCTCGTCACCGACGTCGTGATGCCGGGGATGGGGGGACGGGAACTGGCGGACCGTCTGAAGTCGGCGGACCCCGCCCTGCGGGTCCTCTTCATGTCCGGCCACACGGACGACAGCGTCGTGAAGTCCGGCATTCTGGACTGCGGGACGCACTTCCTGCAGAAGCCCTTCCCTCCGGCGGTCCTCGCCTCGAAGGTTCGGGAGGTGCTGGGCGAGGGGAAGGCGGCGTAGCCCGGCTCTGCTCTCTTCCTTGACTCCCGACTCCTGGCGTGCTCTGTTCTGGTCCGTCCGGCGACTCCGACCTTCGGCCCCGGGGATCCGTCAAGGTCGAATCCGCGGGAACCGCATTGACGAATCGCCCGGAGACCGTCGTGGTGTTCCGACCGCCACCCATTCTGCTGCTCCTCTTCGCGTCCGCGGCGCTCTTCCCTCCGCCCGCCGTTTCGGACGAAGGCAGGGCGTCGGGGGCACGGATCGTCCCCCCCCCCGGGGGCCGGCTCTATCACGGCTGCTATCCCGGCGGGGAGTCCGGCGAGGAGGATGACCTCACGCCCGACGACCTCGCGTCGTACGAGTCGACCGTCGGCCGGAAGGCCGCCTGGGTCTATCTCTCGAACAACTGGTACCGGAGCCGGGCGTTTCCGAAGGCGGAGGCCGGTTGGATCCGCGACTCCGGCGCCGTCCCGTTCGTGCGACTCATGCTGAGGTCGGACGCGGAACAGGATCACGCCGAACCGCTGTTCACGCTTCCGGCGATTCTCGACGGGAAGTTCGACGACGATCTCCGGAAGTGGGGAGAGGCGGCGAAGGAGTTCGGGACGCCCCTCCTCGTCGAGTGGGGGACGGAGTGCAACGGCGAGTGGTTTCCCTGGAACGGCCGGTGGAACGGAGAAGACGCCACCTGCGGGTACGGCGATCCGGAACGGCCCGATGGTCCCGAACGATTCGCCGCGGTCTTCCGGCACATCGTGGAGCAGATCCGGGCCGCCGGCGCCTCGAACGTGACCTGGGTCTGGCACGTGAACGCTCAGGACGGCCCGGAAGAGGACTGGAACCGGCTCGAGAACTACTGGCCCGGCGAAGACGTCGTGGACTGGATCGCCATCAGCGCCTACGGTCCCCAGACCCCGATGGAGGAGGCGGCGGAGACGTTCCGCGCGATGATGGACTCCGGCGTGCCGCGGATCGAGCGGCTCGCTCCGTCGAAGCCGCTGCTTGTCGCGGAGTTCGGCTGCGCGGCCGGGAGTTCCGCGGCGAAGCCGGAGGAGTGGGCCGCCGCGGCGCTCGACGATCTTCTCTCCGGGCGATGGAAGTCGGTGATCGGATTCTCCTGGTGGAACGAGCGATGGGAGAACGACGAAGACCGGGCGCACGACACGACGATGAGGGTCCAGGACATCCCGGAGCTGGCGAAGGTGTTCAGGACGAAGCTGGAGTCGGCGAAGGAGCGGGTTGTCGATCGTCCGGCGACGGCCCCGTAAGGACCGGGACCTCGCGGTCACGGGTCACTCGCCATTCCCGCGAAACAGGCCGATTCCAAGCCCTTGAGGCGCCGCTTCTTCGGGAATTCCCCCACACCGGTAATCTGGAAGTCGTATAATTCAGTACAGAACGTGGGCGCTCGCTCACCTCCCGCCTTCCGAACCTCCCCCCATCGTTGCGTCGCCCACCGTTCCCGTCTCCTAACAGGAGGTGTTCCATGAGAAGACTCCTCTCAGCGGCGGCGGTCGTCGCCGCCGTTCTGTTCACCGGGTGTGAAGGGGTGGTGATTCATCGTTCCGGTCCTCCCTCCCACGCCCCGGCCTGGGGCGTGCGGGCCGTGCACACCCACCACTACCGGTATTACCCGTCCTACGGGGTCTACTACTGCGACGTCCACCACGACTGGTGCTATTGCGACGGCGGTTCGTGGGTGACGGTCAGCGTGCTCCCGGAGCACATCGTCATCGGTCCGGAAGTGACGTTTGTGGAGATCGAGGAGGCCGGGCCTGCGCCGTATCTCCGGATCACCGAGCACCGGACGAAGTATCCGCCGGGCTGGAAGGCCTCCCCGCCGATGGGGCGGGGGAAGGGGAGGTGGAAGTGACGGAGTAACGGAGTAGGAAAGCAGGAAAAACGACAGGAGGTGACTCATGAAAGCGATCAGAGGCGTACTGAGTCCGATCGGACTTCTGTTCCTTGTGGCGGGCCTCGCCGGGTGTCGCACGCAGGACCTGGGAATCGGCCTGAACACGGTTCATCGGGAGTTCACCCGCCCTCAGGAGGAGGTGTGGGAGGCCTCGGTGAACAGCGTCACGTCGATGGGGCTCACCCTGGAGACGCAGGCGCATGATTCGCTCGGCGGCGAGATTCAGGCCCGTCGGGCGGACGAGAGCCCGGTCTCCATTCGGGTGAAGAGCATCGGCCCGGCTCGCACCCGCGTCTCCGTCCGCGTCGGGAAGGGAGACGTCGAACTGGCGGGCCAGGTGCAGGAGTCGATCGCGGAAGGCCTGGGCTTGGGCGTGGCCAGGGCCGGCTTCTTCAAGGGAGGGAACGCGCTGGAGGGGGTGTATGACGCCGACCTGACCACCTGTGTGCGCTCGGCCCGGCGTGGGGTCATCTGGTCGCGGCTCACCATCACCGACGAGGAGACGCACCCGACGTGGGCGATGATCGACGCCCGTCAGGAGGACTCCACCCCGGTCCGCATCCGGATGGAGTCCCGGGGCGAGGCGGTCACCCACGTCACCTTCACCGTCGGGAACGCGGAGACGCCGGACCATGCGGCGTCCGCCGCGGGCCTGAAGGGGGAGTTCGAGAAGGTGGTCGTCCTCGCGGGGATGAAGCGGTAGCCGCGAACGTGAGGTTCCCCTCTCCCGCCCGCCTCGTCCGCGGGCGGGAGAGGGTGCGGGGGGGGTGTCATTCCGAGCGTCGCACGGCTGTTCCGTGCGACGCGAGGAATCTGGCGAGCGGGAAGTCACTCCTACAGGGTATGCCTTGCCCGCGGCTCCGGCGTGTGGGATAACGGGGCCATGAAGGTTCTGGTCACCGGCGCCACGGGCAACGTCGGTTCGTGTCTGGTCCGGCGACTCGTCACGCTCGGCCATGAGGTGTCGGTCCTCTGCCGGGCGACGTCGGACCGCCGGGCGCTCGGCGAGGCGCCGAGACGGGAGTTCATCGGCGATCTCACGGAGTCCGTCCCGGTGCGGGAGGCCTGCCGCGGGCAGGAGGCGGTGTTCCATGTCGGCGCGGTCATCTCCTATCGTCGGCGCGACGCCGCGAAGATGTACCAGGCGAACGTCCTCGGCACCCGGAACGTCGTCGAGGGATGTCTCGCAGGAGGGGTCCGCCGGCTGGTTCACACCAGTTCCGTGGCGGCGGTCGGGATTCCCCGGCGGGATCGACCGGCCGACGAGACGCTGGGTTTTCACGCCGACGCCCGGCGGATCGGCTACTTCCGGACCAAGTGGGAGGCGGAACAGGAGGTCTGGTCGGGCGTGTCCCGCGGGCTCGACGCGGTCGCGGTGAACCCCGGCGTGATCTGGGGGAGTTCGATCGGCCTCAACTCGGCGCGGCTCCTGCGTCGGGCGGCGGAGGACCGGTTGCCGGCCATGATCCCGGGCGGGGTGACGGTGGTGGACATGGAGGATGTGGTGGAGGGGCACCTCCTCGCGCTCGACCGCGGCCGCCGGGGCGAGCGGTACATCCTCGGGGCCGGGATGCTGCTCTGGAGCGAGATCCTCCGGGCGACCGCGGCCATCACCGGACAGCCCGCCCCTTCCATCGAGATCCCGGCGTCCATCCTCTACGTCATCGGCGTCCTCGGGGAGGCCTGGAGCGATCTCACCGGCGGTCGTTCGCCGGAGGTGACGCTCGATATCGCCCGCTGCACCGCGCATCGCCTCTTCTACGACTCCTCGAAGGCCCGCCGCGAACTCGGCTGGTCCCCGCGTCCCTTCGCGGAGACGCTCCGTCGCACGCTGGAGCGTCTGTAATTTGGAGTGCGGCGACTCGTCGCCCCGCCACACGGATGGCGGGCAGGCGCTTTGTGCGACATCGAGCATCTTCCCACATCTCGCCGCGAAGCGGCCCTCCCCATCGCCGCCCTCCCCTCGCATTCCGTTGTTGTTGTCTTCGTTGTTGTTGTCTCTGTCTACGAGGTTGCCGCATTGTCATCCTGAGCCCAGCCGGCCGCTCCGCCACACGCCTGTCCGCCGTCTGTGTGGCGGAGATGGCGGACAGGCGTTTGGCCGGCTGGGCGAAGGATCGCCAGCGTCGGAGTCTGCAACCCGCACACGCTGGTGATCCTTCGCCCCGTAGCACGTGCTACGGGTCTCAGGATGACAATGGGACGGAACGCTTACCTCGTAGGGGCGCGCCGAGGAAGAGTGACGCTCATCCGGGTCGGATCGTGCCGATCCGGGGCAAGAAGAGCGCGTACACAATCCACGCGATCGAGATCAGCATGACGATGACGAGGGCTGCATGGCCCAGAGGGGGGCCCCACTGCACCACCCGCGCCAGAGCTGCGTCGTCCGCTCTCCTGGCCCACGCGAGGGTGCGGCTCTTTACGATCGGCAGAAGAAGAGTCAGGGGGAGGAGGGATACCGGCAACCAGAACAGCCATCCCAGTTCCGAAGCCCCAAGAAGCACTTGTGTCTGGAGCGGGACAGTCATTCTCATGTCTTCAAACACACGGGCGAACTGCGGAATCACGAAGAGCATGATGCAACTGAGAATTCCGAGGGCGATCGACAGAGTGACCCCGAGGAATACCACCTGGACCCAAAGCGCTCGACCGATCTCCTTCCGATCGAGCGGGTGCCCGGCGGAGGAGGAGCGCGTCTCTGGCCCAGAGCCCGAGTCAGGTGAGGGTGGCGAATTTGACATGGCCCTGTCCCGATCTTGTCGCCATCATCATGACACCCGCCAGGGCGCAGCACCACGCCATCGAGCGTGAACAGCCTCGAGTCGCCGTACGCCCGGATCTCTTGCCGGAAAACCGCCGCCTCCGATAGCCCCACCTGAGCGATCCGCGTCCCACGGGTTCGCCACTTGCCTCGGTGCGCCCGGACGCGGTATAGTCCGGGGCGAAATGACCGTCTCCGCCCCGTCTCCGCCTGCCTCGCTCTTCGATCCACCGGTCGAGGAGTTGCTTCGACGCTGGCACCTCTGCGGCGCGTCCCGCAATCTCGCCCGTTCGCTCCGGGCCGCCTATCGGCTGGAAGGCGAGCCGTGGATCGGCGGCGTCTTGCGGGCGGCCGCCACGGAGTTCGCGCTCGCCCTTCCGCCGGTCTTGAAGCGGTCCGAGGCCGAGGACGGGACGACGAAGCTGCTGATCGCTTTCGGTGCGACCGTAGGGGCGGGGACCGACCGGTCGCAGGAGGGTTCGGGCCGTCGATCGCGTCGGAGATTGCGACCAGAATCACCTCTATCCCGCAGTGACGAGGTCGGGACCCGCCCGGGTTTCGTTCCCGGGACCCGCCCGCGTCTGGACGCGGTGGAATGTGTGCTCATCCCCGCCATCCGGGGCGATTACGCCCGCGACCGGATGAGCGCCCGGAACCGGACCGACGGGAAGCCCCGTCCGGACCGTCGGTCGATCGCCGCCGGATGCATCTCGACACAGGTCGGTTGCGCCGCGGGATGCGCCTTCTGCGCGAGCGGAATGAACGGGCTCACCCGCCATCTCTCCGTGGGCGAGATCGTGGTTCAGGCGCTTCTGCTGCGTCGCGAGGCGGAGTCGCGCGGGATGCGGCTCGCCACGCTCGTCTTCATGGGGATGGGGGAGCCGCTCCACAACACGGCGAACGTGGTCGGCGCGATCGCGAACCTCACGCACGTCGCCGGCGGCGCCTTCGCCCCCCGCGGGATCACCGTCTCGACCGTCGGTGTCCTCGCCGGAATGAAGGAGCTCGCCGCCTCGCAACCCGCCCCGCATCTGGCCGTCTCGCTTCATGCCCCGGACGACGAGACCCGCGCGAGAATAGTCCCCTCTGGCCGCCGGCCGACGCCTCACCTCGTCCCGCGCGGGGCGGGCGGGGACGCCCGCCCCACGGGGCTCGGGCGGGACGCCCGCCCCACGGGGCGCGGCGGGCTGGCCTCCGTCGCCGAGACGCTCGACGCCGCCTCCGCCTATCGCGCGCAGAGCGGGCGTGACGTGACGATCTCCTACGTGCTGCTCGACGGGGTGAACGACCGGCCCGAGCAGGCGAATCTCCTCGCTCGACTTCTCGATGGCCGGGGCTTCCACGTCAACCTCATTCCGTTCAACGACGTCGAGGGGCTGCCCTTCCGGGCGACTCCGCCCGAGCGAGCGCAGGAGTTCTGGAACATCCTGAGGGGGCACCGTCTTTCGGTCCACTTCCGCCGCGCCCGCGGGGCAGGGGAGGACGCGGCGTGCGGACAGTATGAATGCGCGGTGCCTTCGCGCCGAGCGCCCGGCAGATCAAGCCGTCCGCCCTGAGCGAGGCGGTCGGTTGTTTCGACCGCCGAGTCGAAGGGCGACACGGTGTTGCGGTCCGGCCCTTCGACTCGCCGGCCGGACGGAAGCCGGCTCGCTCAGGGCGGACGGTTATCCGGGGAGACTCACCTCCCGTTCATGAATAATCCAGGCCAGGCTCTGTGTGAAAACGTGGGACGTGGAAGGAAGTCGGTAGCACGGGCTTCGAGCCTGTGCCGCACGGGCTGGAAAGCCTGTGCGTACGAGGTTAATCCTACTACGCTACTCAGATGGACCAGCCTCTTATCCGAGTCCCCGAGTAGGCCCCCGCCATCCGTTTGGCGGGGGCCGTAACGAGGGGACGGGGCATGACGGATGTCGCCCCCCCACAGGACCGGTCCCTCGTTACGGTCGCCGGAGCCTGCCCTGAGCTTGCCGAAGGGGCGACCTACTCGGGACCTCGGTTGCACTTGCGTCGCGCGCCGAGTTTCCAAACCAGCGTAGTAGGATTGGGGACCGTCAGGAAGTGACTGCGACACTTGTCCGGGAATGGCAGGGGCGGGGCTTGCCCCCGCCCCCTGCCCGGCGACGCCGCGATTGAGACCAGAGGCGCCCGTCAACAGGGGGGCGACCGCCCTTCGGCGGGGCTTCCGCCTGCGCGCTGCGGGCTTCTGCGGACAGGCAGGGCAGGCATCCGTGTGGCGGAGCGGCCGGCCGAGCTCAGGATGACAATGCGGCAACCTCGTGCGCCTGTGCCACCGAACGCACTGATCGGATCGCCCGTTTTCAGACAGAGCCCAGGCCCGAGGGCGGCCGAGAAGGGACAGACTTGACCCGCCGTCGATGGGTCGATAAGATGGATGTCGTGTTGGACCCCTTTCAGGACACTTCCATGGACAAGCAACTTGAACTGCACCTCACCCTTCCCGCCGCGACGGCGCGGGCGCTGGACCGGCTCGCCCGGGAGCGCAAGATGCGGCGGGCCCATCTGCTCCGGGCCGCGGTCGAGCGGTATCTGGCGCAGGCGGAGCGGGAGGCCATCGATGGAGAACTCCGCGACTACGTCGCCCGTCTGGCCCCGCACAGCCGAGAGTTCGTGCGGGAAACGGAGTCAGAGGTGCGTCACCGGCTGCTGGAGGATCTGAAATGATGAGGGGGGAGGTGTATGTCGCGATCTTCGCGCCGCGCTCCGGCTCCGAGCAGCACGGGCGGCGACCCTGCATCGTGGTTTCGCGAGACGCGTTCACTTCCCATCCCGCGTGGGGGTCGGTGACGGTCGTTCCGCTGACGACGAGTCCGCGATGGCTGCTTCCGTCTCCGACCTCGGTTCAGTTCTCGGCCGGAGAGTGCGGCCTGGCGAAGGCCTCGGCGGCCCTGGCGCACCAGATCACCACCCTCGACCGGTCCAAACTCGGTGGAGCCCCGATCGGCCGTCTTTCCCTGGAGAAGGACCTTGCCCTGGCCAAGGCGCTCCGGGTCTACCTGGACATCTGATCCCGCCGGAGGGTCACCGGATGAGCGAGGGTTCAGAAGAAACCCACTACCCCCGCCGGGCCTCGGCGCGCGCTCGGTTCGCGCTGGCGGCGGGGCTCCTCGTCCTTCTCGGCGTCGCCCTGGCCGCCGCCGGACCGGTGTGGCTGGCCGAGGAGGCGGGCCTCGGCCGCTGGGCCCTCATGGCGGTTCTCTTTCTGCTCGGCCTCGCGCATGTCGTCGTCGGCGTCGTCCTCTGGATCGCCCGGAGTCAGGTCTACCTGGTGCATCCGAACGGGATCGCCGTGGAGTCGGCCGGGCGACTCCGCCAGCGGATCTTCTGGAGGGACCTCACCAACGTCATCGAAGATCCCGGGACGGGCGCCTTCGAACTCTATGCCCGGCGGGTCGATCTCTCGAAGGTCCCGCCGGGCGGC
This sequence comes from Planctomycetota bacterium, assembly GCA_016192525.1. GTDB lineage: Bacteria > Planctomycetota > MHYJ01 > JACPTZ01 > JACPTZ01 > JACPTZ01. The sequence goes on along the minus strand of JACPTZ010000114.1, from coordinate 2,352 downwards.
GCCCCGACGGAGTCCGCCCCGCATGCCGTGCATGAGCACCTCTCCGTCCATCCGCGGTCGCTCGAACATGGCGACGAACTTCGGGCCCGGATCCGTTCGGAATGGGACAACGTGTGGGGGCAGAAGATGTCGACGTCGAGCGAGGTCGCCTTCTTCTACGGCCCGCTCGTGAAGCGGGAGGCCGCCGAGCGGGCGGCGCTGACGGGAGGCGTCTCCGTGGCGCTCGGGGTCGTCCTCGCGGGTCTGGCCGTGACCTGGATGGTCGTCGTCACGCGGGAGGCGGCGCGGGCCGATCTTCCGTGGCGCGGCGGGCTCGTCGGGGGGACCGCGCTCGTCTTCTTCCTCGAGATCGCCGCAGGGCGCGCCTGGCTGCGGCACCGGGAGACGGCCGGCCGCATCGGCGGGGTCGGCGGCCTTCAGTTCGGCGACGACGGCCTCAAGGTGTTCTCCGAGAAGGGCGAACTTCGCGAAATCCCCTTCGCGGAGATGACCGGGATCGACCCCGGCCCGCCGATCGAGATCCGCCTCCGCTCCGGCGGACCGTTCCTCATCCACCGCGAGCTGGCCTGGTTCGACAAGTTCCGCGACTGGCTCCTCGACGACGCGAAGGCGAGGGGGGTGCCGGTCCTGCCGGGTCCGCCGTCGACGGCGCCATCTCCCGGAACGTCGACTTGACGGCCCGTTGCCCGTCGACGCCGACCGTGCGGGTGGGTGGCACGGGCCGTCTGCTGCCTGTGCTCGCGGCGCGCAGGCACGGGCGGACAAGCCGCCCGTGCCACCCGCAACGCCTCTTTTCAAGGGTCATGGACCCCCAGGCGCTCATGGCGACCGCTCCGCCAGTTGCGCCCACGGGACCGGGGCCGAGGCCGCGGCCGTCCGGCGGGCGCGGGTGGCCTCCGGGCCGAACCACTTTGAGAGATCGACCGTTCCGGTGACGAGCAGGCCGAAGCCGTGCAGAGCGAAGGGGAGGTTTTCCGGTCGCGCCATCCGCCGCGCCCAGGGACGGTAGCGGCGGAGGGCGTAGAGACACATGACGGCCACGTGCGGTCCGCGGTAGATCCCGCCGTTCTCGTCCACGACCACCATTTCGTCGGCGCGGCCCTCCATCGCCCCCGGGAATCGCCGCTGCGTCTCGGGCGACGGGGCCGGCCAGGGATCGATCTTCACATACGCCGACTGCCTCGCGAGCCAGACGCGGCACCGCTGGCAGAAGGCGCTGCGCGGGTCGTAGAGGAAGTGGAGCCTCTTCATGGGATCGACTCCTCCGCGTCCGCCCCCTCACCGCTTCGCCACCCCGATGGCGGACAGGAGCCCCTCTCACGCCGGCCTCGTCTGCAGGAACTCCTGCGGCCGGACGGGGGGCGGCTCGTTCTCGATCAGGGCGCGACGGCGAACCCGGGAGAAGACGTACAGGTTGAAGAAGTGCATCACGCCGAGCACGATGAGGACCAGCCCGATCTTCGTCGAGAAGAACTCGATCGTCTCTTCGAGGTTCACCGGCTTGTCGCCGTACTTGAGGGCGAGCGTGACGTACCCGATGTTGATGAGATAGAACCCCACCACGAGCAGGTGATTCACCGAATCGGCCAGCTTCTCGTTGCCGAGAAACGTATCCACCAGAAAGATCCGGCCGTTCTTGTGGAGCGTTCGCGCCACCCAGATGGTGAGCCCCACGCTGACCGCCAGATAGAATCCGTACGCCCAGACGGTGTAGGTGACTCCGGCCATGGCGACCTCCTTTCCGGCCGGGGGAGGGTCTTCTTCCCGGCCCAACATCTCATACAGGAACGGCGGGGGGGAGTTGCGGGATGATTTGGCGTACGGGGTTACCGCCCCTGGCGTTGTCATCCTGAGCCCTGCTCGCCTCCGTCCGGCGGGCAGGGCGAAGGATCACCAGCACTGGAGCGAACTTGGCGTATGAGCCGGCGATCCTTCGCGTCCGCCTGCGGCGGACGCTCAGGATGACAATGCGGTAACCTCGTACGATTTGGCTTGCGGGGGCACGGCGTCGCCGTGCCCCTACGGGGACTGGCTCTCAGGCCGCCGTCCCACCGCCCGGATGTCTCCGTGGCGTCAGATTCCTCGCGTCGGGCGAAACGACCGCCCGACGCTCGGAATGACACGGGGGAAGTCAAGGGGCGGCCCACCGATCGCCTTCCATCCCATGCCGCGGCCGGCCGTCATGCCGGCGGCGGCCAGCGGGCCAGCCAGCCGACGAGTTCGATCGTGGGCGGGAGGATCGTGAGGCCGAAGCCGATCCACAGTCGCGGCTCCCGGAGGAGGGGACGTGATCGGCGATGGCACTCGAGGAGCGTGACCCAGGCGAGGAACAGCATGGAGATCTCGAGGGTG
>JACPTZ010000029.1:1785-17374 GCA_016192525.1 Planctomycetota bacterium | reverse complement strand
CCCGGCCGTCGAATAGCGCTTCAACTCGCACGCCTCGAAGAAACGCCACACCGTGCTGCGCCGCGCGACCCGGGAGAGCGAGTAGGCCATCTGCGCCACCATCGCGCGTCGCTCCGAGTCGACGACCCCCACGCCGTACCGTCCGCGATGCACGTCGATCAGAATCGGATGCACGACGCTGCGCGTCGGGGAGAGCAGGATGTTCCCGCTGTGAAAATCGAGATGGAGAAAGCCGACGGTGCACATGGCCTCGACGAGCGCCGCGAGATTCTCGATCAGGGTCCGTTCGTCCCGGATGCCGCTGCGGGGCCCCGATCCCTCGGCATCCCGGGCCTCGAACCAGTCGTGGAGCGAGACGGCGTCCGGGATCTCCTCGACGAAGATGTAGTCCTCGACCGGCGCGTCGGGCGATCTCCACTCGAGCCGGGCGATGGGCGTCGGCACGGGAATTCCGTCCGCGTGAAGCGCCCTCAGGTGTTCCCACTCGGCGGCGGCCCGGCCCTGCCAGCGCTCCCGGAGCGCCTGGAGCCCCTCGCGGACATGGAAGCACTTCACGATGCAGGAGGGGGCGTCCGGGGCCGTCATCCGGCTCACCGTCCGGACGGCGTTGTGCTTGATCGGGTGGAGTCGGATCCGCGCCCGGAGCTCCTCCTCGCGCCCGAGGAAGGCCCTCTCGATTCCGGTCCCGGTGCCGACGGCGATCGTCCATCGCGCCAGGGCCGATTCGACGGTTCGATACGCAACGTCACGCACGGGCCGTCGCTCCCTTCTCGGCGAGGACCCGCTGATAGACCTCGATCGTGCGGTCGACGTTCGCCTCGATGGAGAATCGGGCCGCCGTCGCGAGGGCGGCGTCGCGCAGCGGGGCGAGACGCGCGGGGTCGAGCCACGGCCGCAGTCGCGCCGCGATCTCGTCCGGATTGGTGGGGTCGTGGAGAATGGCGGAGTCGACGCCGTCGGTCAGCACCTCGGCGGCGCCGGCCTCGCGACTCGTGATCGACGGCACGCCGGTGGCCATGGCCTCCAGCACCACGGTTCCGAACGGTTCGTAGAGGGTGGGGAAGAGGAGGGCGTCTCCGGCCGCGTAAAAGTCCTGCACGTTGGTCCGGTGTCCGAGGAAGAAGACGCGGCCGCCCAGTTTGAGCTCGCGAACCAGTCGGCGATAGCGTGACTGGACCCCGCCGCCGATCACGAAGCACTTCACCGGACGGTCCTTCTGCACGAGCGCCAGCGCCTCGAGCGCGAACTTCAGTCCCTTGCGCTCGAACCCGCTCCCGACGAAGAGGGCGAGAAACTCGTCGGACCCGATGCTGAAGTCGGACCGGACCTTCGACCGTACCCGTTCCCGGAGGCCGAAGTGGAAACGGGAGGGATCGACCCCGTTGTAGATGACGACCATCCGCTCGGAGGCCACGCCGTACGCCTCCTGGATCTCCCGGCGGCACTTCTCGGAAATGCACGTGTAGAGGTGTGCGCCGCCGGGGGCGAAGGTCTTCGCTTCGAGGGAGAGGGCGACGGCATTGCGCGGGTCCCATCGCTGTCGGAGTCTTCCCCACGCGGTCGCCATCGAGGGGTGCGTCTGCTTCAGATACTCCCAGTGGGAACCGCCGCCGATCCGGTAGATGTCCTGGTGCGTCGTTCGGCTGAAGCCGTGGACGAGGTCGAACCGGTTCCGGGCGAGGAACTTCGCGGCGCGCCGGTCGAACGAGATCCACCGGAGGGGCGCGTAGCCGCCCGCGGCTCCGAGCACGTGAAAGGTGTCCCCGGCCCCCTCCGGAGGATTGCCCCGCGCCGTGAGGATGTGGACCTCGTGACCCCGCCGGGTCAGCGCTCGCCGGAAGTCGGAGACGTACCGCTCGACTCCGCCGTGCGTCTCCGAGTATCTGTAGACGACGAGGGCCACCTTCATCGGGGTCGGGTCCGCTCCCAGATCTTGACCTGTCGGGCGAAAGCGTAGAACGCCGTGGCGACGGCGATCGCGAATCCCGGAAGACCGTCGCGCCAACCGGACTTCCACAGCCAGCACTCGAGGAACTTTGCCGGGGGATGCAGGAGCATCCGGGTCAGGGAGGATCGGCCACCCTCGCGCACGTATCGATCCGCGATGACATCCGAAAAAGTGTTGATCTGACGGATCTGGTCGGCGAACGAGCGGTAGGTGAAGTGGTGCAGTTCCCCGCAGAGGGCGTGAACGGGGCCCTCCACGGCGATTTCGTCGTGCGGGTCCTGTCCGACGTAACGCCCGAGGGCCCGACGGAAGAGGCGGAGTTTCCGGTCGGGGTACCACCCCCCGTGGTTGATCCAGCGGCCGAGGTAGAAGGCATGACGGTTCATCGTGTAGCCGGCCACGCTCCCGTTGTCGCTCCCGAGGGCGGCGCGGATTTCGTCGGCGAGGGCCGGGGGGACGCGTTCGTCGGCATCGAGAGAGAGGACCCACTCGCCGGTGCAGAGTCCGAGGGTGTGGGTGCGCTGCGCGTTGATGCCCGGCCACGGTCGCTGTTCGACGCGCGCCCCCGCGGCGCGGGCGATTTCGACGGTGCGGTCGGTGGACCCGGAGTCGACGACGACGATCTCGTCCGCCCAGCGGACGCCGGCGAGGCAATCGGGCAGATTGCGCTCCTCATTGAGGGTGATGATGGCGACGGAGAGGGTGGGCATCGGGATCCGTTCGCGCCGGGCGGGGGCCCGCCGCGGCGGCTCAGGCGCCGGCCTCGGCCTGACGCGGCAGCGGCTCCGGTGTCGCCCGGGCGGCGGCGCGGCGGGATCGTTCCGCCAGCCGCGCCCGGACGCGGTCGCGTTCCTCCGCCCAGTTCCCGGTGCGGCGCGGATTCAGGGCCTCGAGGTACGGGGCGTCCGCGTAAGTCGCCATCGTCTCGCGGATCGTGGCGAAGACCTTCCGGAGCAGGCCGTCCGCGCGCGGGGCGTACGACTCGCTCTCCTCCTTGAGGATGCGCCACTGAAGCGACCAGAGTTCGAGGGTGAGGCCCCGCTCCTCGGTCGTGAAAGCGCTGAGATTCGGGATGGCCTCCACGATCCCTTCGAGCAGTTCGCGCGACTCGTCCCGCACGCGCATCTCCACCTCGTCCGGGATGTCTTCGGGGGAGCCGACGGTGCGGTGCGCGCCGTTCGAGGAGGTGATGGGCGGCGGGTCGGGTCGCGGGGCCGGCAGGGCCGGGAGCGGGCTGAGTTCGCGGTCAAGGGACTCGATCCGGGCGTAGAGACGCCCCTCCTCGGTCCTCAGGGTGTCCAGGAGAGTCTGGAGCGACTCCACCGCCTCCCGGTCGCCCAGTTCGTCGAGGATTCGGATGCGGGGCTGGAGGGAGCCCACCTGCTCACGGACGGCGGCGAGGCACCGCTCGATCTCCTCGCGTTCCGCCTTCTGGGACTGTCGTCGACGGACCTGTTCGATGCGCTGATCGAGGTTTCCCAGAAGCGACTGGAACTGCGTGGAATCCATCGGGGGCATGGCGGCTCCTCGCAAGACGGGTAACGCCGGCTACAAGGGTCCCGGGCACATCGTCCCGGACGGGGGATAACATGCCGACAGTGTAACGATTCGGTCGCAGGTGTCAAGGGGGAGTGCATCTGACCCGGGATCCACCGCACGTCGCCCCGACGCGGAGCCTCGACCGATCGACCGACCGAACCTTTGAAGATCGCGGGAGGGGGCGGTGACCCAGGCGGCAGCAGGCTGCTTCCCCGGCGGGATCGAGTGTCGGAGAGGGCACGGGAGCCTTGACCGGACGCTCCGGCTCCGCGAGAATGGCCCGCGATGCCGGAGCCCGCCCGCGATCGATGGCTCATCCTCCGCCTCTCCGCCCTCGGGGATGTCATCAATGCCCTGCCGGTCCTCTACGCCCTCCGGCGGGCAAAGCCGACGGCGTTCCTCGGGTGGTGCGTCGAGGACCGTGCCGCCGACCTCGTCACCTCCCAGAAGGCCGTGGATCGCGTCCATGTCTTTCCGCGTCGACGCTGGTCCCGGGCGCTCCGACACCCGGTCGGTGCCCTCCGGGTCGTCCGCGAAGCCGCCGGGTATTTCCGGGAGATCCGCGCCGCCGGATACACCACGCTCCTCGACCTGCAGGGCAATCTGAAGAGCGGTCTTCACGGGCTTCTCACGGGCGTGCCGGACCGGATCGGCTTCGTCCGCGGCCTCGAGGTCGAGGGTAATCACTTCTTCACGACGCGGCACCTGGTCCCCGAGGTGGCTTCCCGAAATCGGCTCGAGAAGAATCTGGGTCTGCTCAGGGTCCTCGGGATTCCCTTCGATCCCGCCGCCCCGGCCTACATTCCGCCCGAGACGGAGGGCGCGATCGTGGAGTCCTGGCTCACGGCGCACGACATCGCCAGCGGGCAAGTGGTGATCTTCTCGCCCGGGGCGAGCCGCCTCTGGCGGGACAAGCGATGGCCGACCGCCTGTTACGCCGAGCTTGGCGATCGTCTGTCGGCCTCGCACGGCCTCACGCCCTTCGTCTTCTGGGGACCCGGCGAACGTCCGCTCGCCGAGGCGGTGGCCGCCGGGATGCATCGGCGCGCCCTGGTCGCGGACGAGCCGTGGCCCCTGCCCCGACTTGCGGCCCTCGCCGCCCGGGCCCGTCTCTTCGTCGGGAGCGATTCCGCGCCGCTCCATCTGGTCGGATTGATGCGCGTGCCGAGCGTGGCGCTCTTCGGCCCCACCGACCCGGACCTCTTCAATCCGCCCGGAGGCATGAGCCTGGTGGCGCGGAGCGCCGTCCCGTATCCCCATCCCACGCGACGCATCCTCCGTCGGAACCCCAGCCCGCGCTCCATGCCGGCGCTCACGGTGGAGGAGGTGTTGAGGGTGGCAGAGCGGGCGCTGGCGATGCGTCAACCCTGATCGGGCGGACAGTTGGCCGCCGCTGCTCACCTCGTACTTTCCCTCTCCCCGCAGGGGGGGAGGGGTGCGACCTCCAGGGCGTGGAAGATGCGGGAAGAGCCGGAGGGGGGTCGGAGTGCGGGCTGTGCCGCACAAAGCGCCCTGACGGGCGCACTACGAGCGGCGCCCTGACGGGCACATGACGAGCGCGCGTTTGCCTTGACAGGCTCCTGCGCCGCCGCTACCATTGCCGCGACCTGCACCGGTGGAAGACGATCGCCGCGGGCGGGTCGCTGTGAGTGAGGTTCGAACCCACGGTGCCCCCCGACGGAACTCATGCGGACGGTCGCCATTGTACCCGCACGCTACGGCTCGACCCGCCTCCCCGGCAAGCCGCTCCTTCGTCGCACCGGCAAATACCTGATCCAGCACGTCGTGGAGCGTCTGGCCTCCGTCCGGGGGCTGGATCGCGTCCTCGTGGCCACGGACGACGCCCGCATCCAAGACGCGGTCCGGTCGTTCGGCGGCGAATCGGTGATGACTTCGCCGGAGCACCTCTCCGGCTCCGACCGCGTGGCCGAGGCGGCCCGTTCCATCGAGGCGGACGTCGTGCTGAACGTACAGGGCGACGAGCCGGAGATCGCGGCGTCGAGCCTCCAGGCCCTGCTGGGGGTGATGGAGAAGCCGGGCGTCGTGATGGGGACCCTGGCCTGTCCGATCCCGGATCGACGCGAGTTCGCCGATCCGAGCAAGGTGAAGGTGGTGTGCGACCTCCACGGCGACGCGCTGTACTTCTCTCGCGCGTCGATCCCGCATGGGGCGCTCGAAGCGGCGTCGACCGGTCAGACACCCGCCGGCCGTCCGCTCCGACACGTCGGTCTCTACGGCTTTCGGCGCGATTTCCTGTTTACCTTCGCGGGTCTCCCGCCGACGCCGCTGGAGCGGCTGGAGCGGCTGGAACAGTTGCGGGCGCTGGAACACGGGCATCGCATCCGGGTGGGATGGGTGGATGGGCACCCGCCGGGAATCGACACGCCGGAGGACTATGAGGGGTTCGTGGGACGGGTGGGGGGAGGCGGAGTGAGGGGGTGACGGAGTAACGGAGTAACGGAGTAGCGGAGTGAAGGAGTAAAGGGGTAAAGGAGTAAAGGAGCGGGGGGCGAGGGATCGGGCGCGAACCCAGGACTCACCCTGACTCCGCTTCTTCTTACGTTTTTCGTTTTACGTTTTCCCCCCCGATGGGCACGCTCGCTGTGGGAGGCGAGAAGGAACCAAGAGGATCGCAGTTCCATGGCGAAGCACATCTTCGTGACGGGTGGCGTGGTTTCCTCGCTCGGGAAGGGGCTGACTTCCGCGGCGATCGGGATGCTCCTGGAGGCGCGCGGGCTCAAGGTCAGCATCCAGAAGTTCGATCCGTACATCAACGTCGATCCCGGGACGATGAATCCGTACCAGCACGGCGAGGTCTACGTCACCGAGGACGGCGCCGAGACCGATCTCGACCTCGGGCACTACGAGCGGTTCACCGACGCCGAAATCACCCGCGACTCGAACTTCACCACCGGCCGCATCTACAACTCCGTCATCTCCAAGGAGCGGCAGGGGGAGTATCTCGGGCAGACGGTCCAGGTGGTGCCGCACATCACGAACGAGATCAAGGCCGCCGTGCAGCGCGTGGTGCGGCCCGGCGTCGACGTGGCCATCACCGAAATCGGCGGCACCGTCGGCGACATCGAAGGTCTGCCCTTCCTCGAGGCCATCCGCCAGTTCGGCCTGGAGCGCGGGCGCGAGAACGTGCTCTTCATCCACCTCACGCTGGTCCCCTACCTGCGGGCGAGCGGGGAGATCAAGACGAAGCCCACCCAGCACAGCGTCGGCACCCTCCGGCAGATCGGGATCGTGCCGGACGTGCTCATCTGCCGGACCGAACGGCCGCTCGAGGACCACGTCCGGGCCAAGATCGGCCTCTTCTGCAACCTGAGCGCCGACTGCGTGATCGAGGAGAAGGACGTCGATTTCAGCATCTACGAGGTCCCGCTCGTCTTCGTCCAGCAGAAGATGGACGATCTGATTGTGCGCCGCCTCGGACTCCAGGGCGGGCCGCGCAACATCGAGCGCTGGGACCGCATGCTCGACGTGCTCCGGCGCCCGAAGGCCACGGTCGACATCGGAATCTGCGGCAAGTACATCGAGCTCAACGATGCCTACAAGTCGATCTTCGAGTCGCTGACGCACGGCGGGATCGCGCACGGCGTGAAGGTGAACCTGAGGAAGGTCGCGGCCGACGACGTGACGAACCGCGGCGCCGCCGAGGTGCTGAAGGGGCTGCACGGTCTGCTTGTCCCCGGCGGCTTCGGGATGCGCGGCATCGAGGGAAAGGTCGAGGCGATCCGGCACGCCCGGACCTCGGGACTGCCGTTCTTCGGCATCTGCCTCGGGATGCAGTGCGCCACCATCGAATTCGCCCGGAACGTGCTCGGGCTCAAGGACGCCAACAGCACCGAGTTCGACCCGAACACCCCGTACGCGGTCATCGATCTCATGGAGTCGCAGTCGGGGGTGAAGCAGAAGGGGGGAACGATGCGGCTTGGGGCGTACGAGTGCCGCCTGTCGTCCGGCTCCCGGGCCCGGAACGCCTACGGCCGCGACGCGGTGGTGGAGCGTCACCGGCATCGCTTCGAGTTCAACAACGAATTCCGCGAGCGTTTCGCGGCGAAGGGATTCCGCTGCTCCGGACTCTCGCCCGACGGACGGCTGGTCGAGATCGTGGAACTTGACGGTCACCCCTGGTTTGTGGCCACCCAGTTTCACCCGGAGTTCAAGTCGAAGCCGACGGCGGCCCACCCGCTGTTTTCCGGGTTTATCGGGGCGGCGCTGGGGCAGAGGGGATGAGGGAGGAACGGAGTAGGAGTGTGAGGTGAGAGATGAGCGAGTTTGAGCCGAGGAAGAAGGTCGATGAAGAATGGAAGCGTCGCGTTCAGCAGGAGAAGGTGACGCCGGCGCCGGCCTCCCCGGGGGAGGCGGCGAAAGTGAAGGAAGCGTCGGCGGCTTCTCCCGCCGGGGGAGCGGCGCCGGGGCGCGGGGCCGCGGCCGAACGGCCGGCGGCGCGGGGGGGGGAGCGCCCCGCCCGCGGTCCGCACGCCCAGGCCGCCGATGAGGCCGCCGCCGCGGCCCGGTCCGGATCGCGCGAGCCGCGGCCCGAGGCCACGTTCTCCACATTCGTCGCCTCGCTCGCCCAGCAGGCCGTCTTCTCGCTCGGCCTCATGGAGCACCCCATGACCGGCGCGCGCGAGATGGATCTCGAACACGCCAAGTACATGATCGACGTCCTCAGAGTCCTGCGGGACAAGACGCACGGGAATCTCTCCGCCCAGGAATCCCGACACCTTGAAAGCCTGCTCTACGAGCTCGAAATGGGATTCGTGGAGTGCGCGAACGCCGCCATGTCCGGAGGAAAGGATCCCGGGGATGAAAGACCTCAAAAGGCTCATCGGCCGCATTGATCAGCTGCCGACGCTCCCGACCGTCGCCACCCAGATCCTCTCGATCGTCGACGACCCCAAGAGCGGCGCCCGCGAACTGGTGTATGTGATCTCGCGGGATCCCTCCTTCACGGGGAACCTGCTCAAGCGGGTCAATTCGGCCTTCTTCGCCCTGCCCCGAAAGATCTCCGACATCGGTCAGGCCGTGGCCCTGCTCGGGTCGAATTTCGTCAAGACGACGGCCCTCGGAGTGGCGATCTTCGATATCTTCGGAAAGTCGAGCCGACCCGGCGAGCCGCCGCGGGAGGACTTCTGGCGCCACTCGTTCGCCGTGGGGACGCTGGCGCGCCAGATCGGCCAGAAGCAGCCGGACGTCAACGCGGAGACCGCCTTCGCGGCCGGGCTCCTGCACGACATCGGACACCTCGTGCTCGAGTGCTTCGATCCGGTCGACCTGAAGCTCGCGTATGCCATCGCGGATGCCGACGAGGTCCCGCTTCCGGAGGCGGAGCGACGCGCCATGGGGACGACTCACGCCGAGATCGGGGCCGAGTTGCTCACCCTCTGGCACTTCCCGTCGGAGCTCATCGAGCCGATCCGGTTTCACCACCGGCCCGAGGAGTGCGGCCAGCATCCGCAACTGGCGCGGATCGTCGCGATAGCCAACTACCAGTGCAACCGGTACGGGTTCACTCGCGGGGTGAAGCGGTCGGAGCCGGCGCTTCCGGAATCGACCTGGGCCTCTCTGGCCGTCCCGCGGCCGGAGATCGAGGACCTGACCCAGGCGATGGCGATCACGGAGCAGGAGGAGGACAAGGTCGGCGGGAAGTTTGCGTAGGTGGCGCGCCCGGGCAGATTCGAACTGCCGGCCTGCGGTTTAGGAAACCGCCGCTCTATCCAGCTGAGCTACGGGCGCGGGCCATCGGGTATTATACGTCCCCTCCGCCGGGGACGCCAGGGTAACGGGCGTCCGGGCCGGGCCCCGCAGCACCGCTGGCGCGGTGCGCCCCAGGGACGGGACCGCCGGCGCGGCGTGCCCCCGGCCCGTGAGCCGGGGCGCGGCGCGCCAGCGCCGCTACGGGATCCCCCCGCTGAGGGCTTCATGACTCCCGTCTGCCTCTTCCTCCTCTTCGCCGTCACCCCCGAGATCGTCGACCGGCAAGTCGATCCCGCCCGACAGGTCGTCATCGTCGTCAATGAGGCGGCCCCCGGCTCCGTCGAAATCGGCGATCACTACGCCCGGCGGCGGGGCATCCCGACCACCCAGGTCTGCCGCCTCAGCACTTCAACCGGCGAGGTCGTTCCATGGCCTGAGTGCCGCGAGAAAATCCTCCAGCCGCTCCGGGAGTTTCTGAAGTCGAGGCCGAACGCGCTCTACGTCGTCCCGGTCTACGGAGTCCCGGTCAAGACGAGCGAGGAGAAGCCGGAGAACGACGGAAAGGGGGAGGATCCCTACACCCAGTGTGTCGTGGGTCGGGACTTCGCCTGCATCGACCGGGAGATCGAACTCCTGAACCAGGAGCACGACCTGGAGGGCTGGATCGCCTCGCCGCAGTTCTCCGTGGACCGGCACCTCACGCCTGAGGACCGGGTCTACATCGTTTCCCGCCTCGATGGTCCCACGCCGGAGAGCGTCCACGCCCTGATCGAGAATGCGATCTACGGGGAAACCTACGGCATCGAGGGGACCTGCCTCCTCGACACCCGGGGGCTCAAGGAGGGGGGACATGCCTCGATCGACATCGAGATGCGGGGGATCGAGGAGGTCTATCGGCGATATGAGTTCACCTTCAGGCACGACCAGGAGGCGGCCGTCGTCAGGCTGGGCACGATCCCGAACCTCGCGCACTACTGGGGGTGGTACACGGGGGATGTGATCGCCGACCCCGCCTTTCGCTTCAACCGCGGGGCGGTCGGGTCGCACCTCCACTCCTTCGCCGCGGCGGTCCTGCGGAGCGCCGACCGGACATGGACCGGTCCGCTCGTCGCGCACGGAATCACCGGGACCTGCGGGACGGTCTATGAGCCTCTCTCCGACGGTTTCCCGTTCGGCACGATCTTCCTCGACCGCTTCTTCAAGGGGTACACCTTCGGCGAGGCGATGCAGATGTCGAACAAGTTCACCTCGTGGATGGCGGTTTTCGTCGGCGATCCGCTCTATGCGCCGTACGCGAAGGGGATGAAGGACCGGCAGACGGCCAACCGGTTGCTCGCGATGGAGGCCGCGAAGAATCTGGAGGGCTTGCTGGACGCGGGGGACCTCGAGGCGGCGCGGAAGACCGGTCAGGAACTGGAGGCCTTGCCGATCGCGTACGACGGCGCCGCCGATGTCGGATGGCTGGCCCGGGAGATCCGCGCCCGGGGGCTGTCGAAGAAGGCGGCGACCGGTACCGTGGCCGCGCTGCGGGCTGCGATCGGGGAGGCCGGAGGGGCGCCCGCTCCGGACAAGGCGCTCGCGGCGGCGCGGAAGGGGCTCGTCCTGAGCGAGATGAACTTCGAGTGCAATCTGATCGCCGGGAGGGTGCTGGCGGGGCAGGGCAAGTCGAAGGAGGCGGCGGAGGCGCTGCGGCGCGCGACGGCGGTGGAGCCGTCCCACGCGGAGGCGCAGCGCGTGCTCGGCGCCGCGTACCTCGCCCTGAAACAGGACGTCGAGGCGCTCAAGGCCTACGAGGCCGCCGAGGCGGCGGGGGACTCCGGGAGCGCCCGCGCCCTGGGCGAGATTCTGCTGCGGCTGAAGAAGTACGCGGAGGCCGAGCAGCGCCTGGTCGAGGCCCTGGCGCGTCATCCGGAGGATCGGGGGCTGCTCCTGCTGCGCGTGCAGTGTCTCGCGGCGCTCAAGCGTCAGGCGGAGGCCGTCCCCGCGCTCGAGGCGGCGGTTCGGCGCGCCCCGGCCGATCCGGCGGACGCCGCGCCCTACGCCGCCTGCTGGCAGCGGCTTCTCGACGCGCTCCAGTCGGCCGGGAAGAGGGACGCCATCGATCCCTGCCGAAAGGTGGTCAACTCCCTTGCCGCCCGAAGCAAGTCCTCGCTCTCCGGCGCCCGGGCGGAGGCGGTGAATCGGGAGATCGAGGAGGGACGGAAGCGGCAGGGGGCGGGCGAACTCGGGGCGCCGCTCGCGCTCGATCCCCCGGCGCCCGGTCTGCCGGTGCTCCACCTCGCGAATCGCAGCATGTTCGATCTCGAGATCCAGGTGAGCGGCCCGCTGGTCTGGTCGGGCAAGCTCACCCACCTCAAGGGCCAGACCAAGCCGGAGGTGCTCACGCTCCCGCTCTACCCGGGGAAGTACCGGATTCTCGTCACGGCACGCCGGGACAAGGTCATGACGACGCTCTTCCGCGAGGCGGAGTTCACGCTGGACCGCGAGTACGGGCTGGGGCTGGACGCGGAGCTGAAGGTGTACCGGGTGGGGGGGCCGTGAGGCCTGTCCCGGAGGGCGGACTGCGGCGTGGATCGCAAGGGATAAGGGGACGCCGAGCGCGCCCTGAGGGGCGCGACGCGGAGAAGCCGGGATTACCTGGTTTCAGGGGGGGGATGACGCCTGGCCCGCGCCACGGCTTTCTCCGCCTCCTGCAGGAACTGGTTGATGGGCCAGAGCTGCCTGGCGAGGCTCAGGGCCTCGTCTGCCTCCTTCAGGTTTCCCCTTCGCGCCTCCGCCTCGACCAGAAAGGCCATGTCCGAAGCCCTCCCGTTACGGGGATGAGCAGGGTTCTTCGCGACGCGGGCAAGATCCTCCACCGCCTCGTCGAGGCGTCCGAGTCGCAGCAGGATGTACCCTCGTGTCCCCTGAGCATAGGTGTGGTCGGGCTCAAGGATCAAGGCTCGATCCGCCATCTCGAGAGCCCTGCGCAGATCATCGGTCGACGCTCCCTTTGCCTGGGAGGTCTGCCACGCCACGGTGTTGAGGATGTCGGGGATTTGGAAGAAGGTGCCCGACCAGATCCCGGACAGCTCATCGAAGGCGTGCTCGAAGTGACGCTGAGCGGCGGTGCGATCCCCTCTTTCCCAGTGAGCCACCGACATGATCGCATGCAGCGAGTGGCTGCGTCGATGGGCTCGTGTAAGCGTGGATCCGCAAATCTCCAGTACTCGCGCATGGTCGCCATCTTCCAGGAGAATCCGGGAGAGCGAGACGGCGATCTGACCCTCATCTCTCGTTTTCTCGATTCCGTTGCTCCACGTGTGCTGTGCTCCCTCCCGGTCCCCTTCGAGCAGTTGTGCATATCCCTTCAGGTGCGGCCATCTCCAGTCCTCTGGGGCTCTCGCGATCAGGGTGTCAATGGCCCCGATGCACAGGGGGAGGTGTTCCTTTGACGAAAGATGGAGCGCCGCATAGATCTTCTCCTCGACGCCGTACTGAGGATATCCGTCGGAGAGCGTCGCGTCCAGGAGCGGACCAATCGACGCCGGTGTTCCGACTCGTTCCTCGAGCAGGGACACCGTCTGTGCGACGATTCGCTCATCCTCATGTCGAAGCAGCTTCTGCAGGACAGGCTCCAGTCCGGAGAGGTCCGCTCCCGGCGGGAGCTCTTCCAACTCCGCGAGTCTGCCCTGCAGTTCATCCGATGGGCCGTTGATGAGCAACGGGCCCGCACCGTCCACGCTCGTGGAGTGCAGGGCCAGGAGGCCCAGGCTCCTCCCCGGTCATGCTTCCAAGCCGCTGTGCCGCAAGCGCTCTCGTCGTGGGCTGGGGAGCCTCCGCCGCGCTCAAGATCGAGCGGTGAGCCATGGTGACACCCCGTCGGGCGAGCATGGCGAAGGCCGCCCCTCGGACTTCCGGATCGGAGCTGTCGAGGAGGGGCAGCACATCCGAGGACTGCAACTCCCGCGGTGGATCGCGCAGACAATCGAATACCTCCCGGGGCAGAGGGGGTGCACCCTCCCCGGCCGCAAGCCGCGATTGGATGGCGGCCAGCGAGAAGCGAGTGGAGAGGGTTCCAGTCAGGCAGTTTCTTGCGTTATCGGAGAGGGGCAGGTCAAAGGCGAATCCCGAGAGCGACTCCCGCGCCCGCATGGCGTCCGGGCCGAGCGGGTCCGCACGATCGATCAGACGCAGCCATTGTCGGGCGGAGAGCGCCTTCCAGTGCACCTCGTGCGAAGGGTCAGCGGCGGCGACCTCGCGAGCCCATTCGGCCCTCTTTCGACGCGCCATGATGCTCCACGGATCGATCAGATCGCAGGCGACTCCTGCCGTCTCGCAAGCGGCGGCGTAGTCGCCCGAGCGCGCCATGGACTCCGCGACGCGCAGCACGAGGGAGAGCCTCTCGGAGACGGCCGACGGGCAGATCGAGCGATGGCACGCGAGGCGGAACTCCCGATGTTGACCGCCATCATATCGAAAGCCGCCCAGCCGATTCTCAAGCGAGGCAAGCGCGCCCTTGCATGGATCCCAGAAGTGGGCGACCTCCGCCTCTCCGATCACGAGATGCGACGGGGTCTTGATGACGTCGCAGGCCACAGCGATGGGCAGGGTGAAAAGGAGCGATCCGTCCATCGGGTGGAGGGCGATGAGGGGCGAGTCGGGTCCCCACAGGAGAAGCGCATCCGGGTGTGCCTGGAGGTTCCAGGGCGTGGCGATTCCGATGTGTCTGTCCCAGATGGCGGTCAGGTCTGCGGGAAGGGGTTCCGATGCGCCGGGCGCGGGCCGGATGACGGACGGGGGGTCGAAGGCCAGGACACTCGCCTCATCCAGCAGGAGCAGGAAGCACCTTCCGTTGACCGCACCCAGGCGGCAGACATGGGTTGACGGGCACCAATACCCCGTCTGGCGAGGAGGGGCATAACGCCACCGCAGGGACAGCGTGACGGGATCGAAGCCGCACACCTCCACGCTCTCGGTGGCGAGGGCGATGGCATCATTCACCGCGACCGGGGGCACGCCTCGAGCGCACGGGGCGGGCAGGGGGATCTCCCCCACGATCGACCCGTCCGCCGACGACAGCACATAGGCGCGAGGCTCCCGAGCCGGCACGATGATGGCGTCCCCGAATCTCGTCGGCGGACCCACGAGTTGGGTCGCCAGGAATCTCGACCAGCGAAGCGAGCCGTCACGCGCGTCCAGGGCATGGACATGGCAAGGGCAATTCACGAGGAGCAGATCGCCGGCGGAGACGAGGTGCTGGGGGCAACCGCCATCCTCCACGCGGTTTCTCCAGAGTTCCTTTCCGGACGAGGCGTCGAAGGCCATGCAGTCGGCGTAGCGGGGGACATAGGAACAGCGCCCTCGGTCCTGGATCTGATCCATGTAAGAGAGGGCTACGCAGACCCGCCCCGCCTCCGCGACGACGCCGACGATCTCCTGCCACGGGAGGACTTCGGCCCCCGGAATGTCTCTCTCGATCGGGGACGCCTCGGGCATCGGCGAAAGGGTGGTCCACAGGGTCTTCCCCGTGTGCGTCTCCATCGCCTCCAGGGAAAGACCAAATGGGTCCTCCCGCTTGACTCTTATGCGGCAGAGGACGTCGGGAGAGATTTGAACCGGCCATGCTTGCGCCGTGTCGTCGCGAGTCCAAAGAACTCGAGTGCCCTTTGACGCGTCTGCAGGAGTCTCCCCGTACCCGTCCGGGGGAGGGTTCTCGACGTCTCCGGAAGGGCCCTCTCCCGGGGGGCGGCGAGCCCGTCGCTCGCGAAGGGCGAGTCGAAGAAGGCGCCCGTGTCCGGACCGGCGGGCGGAGTCCGCAAGTCTCGTCCACGTGGCCGTGTCCTCCGGCGTGAGCAGAGCCGCTTTCAGATACTCCAGGCCCGCCGCTTCATCGTCCCCCGCCACATCGAGAGCTTCGGCGCTTCTCAGGCAGGGGATGGGGTCCCGATTTCCTTCGGCGACGCGGTCCGCAAAATCCTCCGCGGCGCCCAGGGGAAAGTCCAGTTCGGTCAGAAGATTCACGAGCATCCCGCGCTTTCGATGAATCGTGAGACCGCCTCGAACATGAGCATCAATGACTCTGAGGAAGAGGGTGAAGGCCGGGAGAGGGGACCCGAGGGACAGAAACAGGTCCGACGAGTCTCTTCCCGCGAGCGACTCACACCGTTCCCAGATCGAGACCAGCACCTTCGGATCGGTTTCCGCCAGCAGAGCGCACACCAGAACCCGGAGTCGCGCGGAACGGGGGACCTCGGGCGCCGGCGGGGGGTTGACCCTCACCGTCTCGAACACCCGCCGCACGAAAGATTCTCTTTCCTCCGGCTTCAGTTCGGCGTATCGCGCGAGTTCGTCGGCAAAGAGGTCGGAAAGTTCGGGGAGGAGTCGCCACTCGATGCACCTCTGAATCCGTTG
>JACPTZ010000029.1:0-1773 GCA_016192525.1 Planctomycetota bacterium | reverse complement strand
GTGGCGGCCTCTCTCTCCAGGAACTCCTCCGAACCGAGACGTTGAACCAGACCGTCGATCTCGGTGTCCGAGGCGGGCGGGGGAGCGTCTTCCTGTCCGGGATCCGGCCCCGCGTCCTGCGCCCGGGCGAAGTGCGTCACCGGCCGGTCCGGCCAGGCGAGGGCGAGGAGGATGAGCGGGACAAAAGCTCCGGGTCTGCCGCGTCTAGCCATCTCGTCGACTCCCCCCCAGAGGCGGACTTCGGGGTCTTCTACTTCTTCCCCGGCGTGTACTTCCCGAGAAGCAGCTTCAGATGCCCCTTCGGCAGCTGCAGGACGATCAGGTAGGAGGCGGTGGTCCAGGCCGAGCCGAGTTCGCGGTCGGTGTTGGAGTGGAGCTGCTGCGACTCCTCGGTCGGGCGGGCGGTGAAGGTGCCGTCCGGGCGCCGCGCGGCGATGAACTCGAGGCGGAACTCGCTCATGAGCTGAGGTGCTGCTAGGCGAGGGCGCTGGCGGTGAAGTGCATGACCGGCGAGACGTGCCCGTTCGGAATCCCCTCGATGTTCTGCAGGTAGTAGTCGCCCATCCGCTTGAAGAACTTGTGCCCCTGCATCTTGAGCATGCAGAAGGCGAAGACGCATCCCGCCGTCCGGCCCGGATCGCCCACCCCCTTCTGGCCCTCGTGCACGCTGTAGCCGATTCCGCCGTCGCTGGAACTGGTCTCGACCTGATAGGCGACCCCCCTTCGGATGGCGTCCGGCGACACGGCGATCCCCATCTGCTGCATCGCCCCGAGCGAGGCGAGGCACCAGTTGTTCACGATGGCCAGTTCCAGATAGTCGAGCGCGTTCGGGCCCCCCGGGCCGTGCGCCCAACCGCCGCAGGTCTCCTGATGGCGCGCGATGGCGTCGGCGAGCTCGGTGAGTTTCGTCCGGACCTTCTCGTCCTTCGTGAGACGGTAGACTTCGCAGAGATAGAGCGGGGCGTACCCGAGCTGCCAGTTGAGCTGGCTCCAGTTGGCGCCCTGGATCTTCGTCGGGAAGAGTGAGTCTTCCTTCCCCGCCTGGCTCACGAGGAACTCGGTGCACCTGCCGATGTTCGCCGCGTACGGCCCTTCCGTCGGAGTGCTGCCCGAGGCGAGGAAGGCGAGGCCGGCGAGCGTGGTCACTACCACCTTCGCGTTCATCCCGCCGAGACCGGCCTCGAAGGCGCCGTCCGACCCCTGCATCTTCGCCAGCGACTGGAGCGACTCCGCCCCGAGCTTCTCGCAGCGGGCACACTTCAGCGGGCAGGTCGCCGAGTGCTTGCCGAGGAAGGGCAGGGCCACCTTGACGGCCATCCGCTTCCCGTCCCGGATGACGGCGAGGGAAAAGTTGGATTTCTCGACGGTCGAGGCGGCCTCGAGCATCTCCATGAGCGCGTAGATCGGGACCCGTTTCTTCGGGATGAGCGCCGTGGGGGTGCCGACGATGATGTCGCCTTCCTTCAGTCCCGCCTTTTCGGCCGGACCCTCGGGGAGGCACTTCGAGACGCGGATCCCGACCGCGCCCTCCGGGACACCCGACGCCCTGGCCGCATCGCCGGTGACAGGCATTCCCTCGGCGCCGAGCTGACCGAGGTTGAACGTGTCGTCCGCCCTGGGCCGCCCGAAAGGGCCCACCTGGCCCTCGGTGCGGGCGATCGGCAGGAGCGTCAGCAGGACGATGAACGGGAGGGTCGGCCGGAATCGGTCCATGAAGGGGAGGCCCCGGCTACAGGATGTGTCACTGAAGCGCCGCTGGCGCGGCGCGCCCCG
>JACPTZ010000028.1 GCA_016192525.1 Planctomycetota bacterium | reverse complement strand
CTCCAGGCTGACCGGCCCGGCCGAGCCGCGCGAGGCCGAAATCGCCTTCCGGAGGATCTCGAACTGTTCTTCTGAGATTCGCATGGCCCGCCGCACCTCCGTCTGCTGCGGCTTGCGGCCGAGCTTCTGCGTGAGCGCGGCGTTGGTGGTCTTCCAGTCGGCGATCATCTCCACCATGTAGGACGGGATGCGGACGGTCTTGGCGGTGTTCGCCAGCGCCCGCCGGACCGCCTGCTTGATCCACCAGGTCGCGTAGGTGCTGAAGCGGCACTTCCGTCGCGGGTCGAACCGGTCCACCGCCTTGAGGAGGCCGAGGTTGCCTTCTTCGATCAGGTCCAGGAGGGGGAGCCCCCGGTTGGCGAACATCTTGGCCACGCTGACCACGAGACGCAGGTTGGCGCGGATCATCCTCTCGCGGGCGCGCCGGTCCCGCTTCTTAATGCGGCGCGCCAGGTCCACTTCCTCGGCGGCGGTCAGGAGGGGGACCTCCTTCACGTCGCGAAGGTAGGTCTCGACGGCGGTCTCGCGCTTGAACGGCGGCATGCGTTTCTTGTCTCCGGGCCGCCGTCATTCTAACGGCCTTGCGCGCGCGGGATCAAGGGAATGTCCGTGTTCGACGATTTCTCTGGATCGTTCGCTTGAGGACCCACTAGGATCGGCGCTCCGCGTCCCGGAATCCCGGCTGCCTCCCATGAAACCCGCCCCCTCCCTCCACGTCTCCTTCGCCCTCGCCCTGGGGCTGACCGGCCTGGCCCTCGCGGCGGCCGGTTGGCGGATCTGGTCTCTCAGCCGCGAGGTGGAGACCTCCCCGGCTTCCGAATCCGGCCATCTGCAGGCGGGCGAACTCCTGGCGCGGCAGCGGGAGGTGATGTCGCTCTCCGCGGCCCTCGCGGCGTCCACGGGCGGGCTGGAGGGGGAACCCCGGCATGCCGAGGCGTTTCGGCTGCTGGACGCGCAATTGCAGGACGCCAAAGCGGCGCTCGACGATGCCGCCTCCGGATTTCCCGCCGCCCGCGCCCGGGTGACCCACGCCCGGCTCGACGAGCTGGAGCGCCGGGCGTTCGATCTGGTCCGGGAGGGTCGTCCGGAGGAGGCGGCCCGGCTCCTGGCCGGCCCGGAGTACCTCGATCAGCAGCGGGAGTACGGGCAGGAGATGCAGGCGGTCGCGGCCGCCCTGCGGGCCCGGGCCGAGGAGCGGCAGGCGCGGCTCCGGGGAGAACTGCTCCTGCTCGTCGCCGCCTTCTGGATCGCCCTTCCGGTCCTCCTCCTCGGCTGGTTCCGGCTGCGGCGTCGGGTGGACGAGCGGCTGGTCGAGACCGAGAAGTCGCTCGAAGGCGCGCGCCACGGCCGGGAGGATCTCGAGCTCAAGGTCCGGGAGCGCACCGCCGATCTGCTCCGGAGCCACGGCGATCTGCGAAAGGAGATGGAGGCGCGCCTCCGCGTCGAGGAACAGCTTCGACACTCGCAGAAGATGGAGGCGGTGGGGCGCCTGGCGGGCGGTCTCGCGCACGAGTTCAACAACCTGGCCACGGTGGTCCGCGGCCACTGCGATCTCGTTCTGAACCGTCTTCCCGGCAACGACCCGGTCCGGGAGGAGGTCTCCGGGATTCGGGAGGCCGCGGAACGGACGGCGGCCCTGGTGCACCGGCTCTGGCTCGTCGCCCAGCGCAAGGATGGAGAGCCGCGGGTCCTGGACCTTCGTGCGGTGGCGGCGGAGATGGAAGCCATGCTTCGCGGCCTGCTCGGTGAGGACATCCGGCTGTCGCTGGCGACCGGCCCCGCCCCGGGGTTCGTCCGGGCGGACCGGGCGCAGATGGAAAACGTCCTGCTCCAGCTCGCCGCCAACTCCCGCGACGCGATGCCGACGGGCGGGCGCCTCACCCTGGAGGTCCGGACCCTCCAGCTCCGCGGGCCGTACGCCGACCGATGGTCGAACATCCGCCCGAATCCCTGGGTGGTGCTGTCCGTGAGCGATACCGGATGCGGAATGGATGCCGAGACCCAGTCCCACCTGTTCGAGCCGTACTTCACCACCCAGGCGTCGGGGACGGCGAGGGGACTGGGACTTTCCACCGTCTACGGGATCGTGAAGCAGTCCGGCGGCCATATCTCGGTGCACAGCGAGCCGGGCAAGGGCACGACGATCCAGGTCTATCTCCCGCAGGTGTCCGAGTCGGGCGTCTCGCTCTCGCCGGACGACCTCCCGGTCCGGGGGGCGGCGGGCACGGAGACGGTGCTCCTCGCCGAAGATGAGCCCTCCGTGCGTGAGCTGATCCGCCGCTTTCTGGCGATGGACGGCTACACGGTGCTGGCCGCGGGAGGGGGAGACGAGGCGGTGGCGATGCTGCAGGGACACCCGGGTCCGGTTCATCTGCTGGTGGCCGACGTGGTGATGCCGGGGATGGACGGTCCGCAGCTCGCGGCGCGGGTGAAGGGGCTCCGGCCGGAGTCCCGTGTTCTGTACATCTCGGGGCATCCGGAAGCCACGATCAGCCGCCACGGCCTTGCCGCCGACGCCCCGCTGCTCCACAAGCCGTTCACCCCGGGCGCCCTCTCATGGAAGGTGCGGGAGATCCTGGACGGGACCGGGAGTGTTCCGGCGGCGTCGCCGGGAGACGCCGGCTAGTACGCGTTGGGATTGATCAGTCCCCGGAAGGCCGTGAGCAGCATGATCCGGAGGTCGAAGAGGACCGACCAGTTCTCGATGTAGTAGAGATCGTACTGGATGCGTTTCCGGAGGGAGGTGTTCCCCCTCCAGCCGTTCACCTGCGCCCAGCCGGTGATCCCCGCCTTCATCTTGTGCCGCAGCATGTAGCGCGGAATCGTCTTCTTGAACTGCTCGATGAACACCGGCCGCTCCGGCCTGGGTCCCACCACGCTCATTTCCCCCTTGAGGACGTTGAAAAACTGGGGGAGCTCGTCGAGGCTCGTGCGCCTGAGAAACGCGCCGAACCCGGTCCGGCGCGGGTCCGACTCCTTCGCCCACACCGGCCCCGTCTGCGCCTCGGCGTCCATCCGCATCGTCCGGAACTTCAGCATCTGGAAGGTGACCCCGTCGAGCCCCATCCGCTCCTGCCGGTAGAACACGGGGCCGGGGGAGGTGAGCTTGATGAGGATCGCGATCGGAATCATCACCAGGCTGGCGACCGTCAGAAAGCAGAGGGAGAACGCCACGTCGATCCCCCGCTTGACGGCCCGGTTCCAGCCGTAGACCGGCGACTCCCGGAGGTTGATCATCACCAGCCCGTCGAGTTCGGTCACGCTGTAGTTCAGGGTGGCCAGGTGATAGAAGTCCGGGACGATCCGGACATCCACCGTCTCCTCCGCCAGCATCGCCACGATCCGCTCGGACCGCTCCACGTCGCGCGCGGGGAGGGCCACGAACACCTGGTCGATCTCCTTCTCGCGCAGGATCGACGGGAGCCGCTCCAGGGGACCCACAATCGGGACCCCGCTCCAGGCGCGGCCGATGCGTTCGGGGCGGTCGTCCACAAAGGCGTGGAGCCGGATTCCGAGCCAGGAGTTGCGACGCAGCATGTTCGCCGTGTACTGGGCGAGCTTCCCGCTCCCGACGATGAGGGCGTAGCGGACGTTGCACCCCCTCCGGCGCGCGGCCCGCAGGATGGAGCGCAGGACCACCCGTCCCGCGGCAAGGACGGCCGTGTTGAGCGCGAGGAAGACGGCGAAGACGCCGCGGGAGTACTCGTACTCCCGGTAGAAGGCGGTGCCGGCGAGCAGGACGATGAAGAGGAGGGCGTTCGCCTTGAGGATGTCGGTGAACTCGCCGAACAGGGCGCCCTCTCGGCGAGGCTGGTAGAGTCCTCCCAGGCGGTAAACCACGGCCGCCGCGACGACCACGGCGCCGCTCATCCGGGCGTACTCGACGAAGTCGGGGATCCCCTTGGTGACCGGCAGGAGGCCGGAGAGGAGGTGAAACCGCAGGGCGTAGGCGCCGATCCAGCAGCCGACCGTTGAGACGAGATCGCCGGCGAAGAGGAGGCTGAGAAAGACCTGGGAGTGGCGCTTCAGCATTCGGAGGGGACGCGGCGCCGGGGAGGTCTACGGCGGCGGGGGCTCGAAGGTCACCGAGCACGACCAGGAGCCCCGACCGACCATGTCGGCGATCCGGGCGCCGTTCACATCATCCTCGGCGCCCTTCATGTCATAGGTTCCGCTGATCTTCAGCGAAACCGGGCGTCCCGCCGCGACATCGAAGAGCAGTTCGCCGTTCGACGCCTTGAGCGTCATCTCGTATCCCGGACGGGGCACCTGCTTCAGCCTCAGCAGGTCGATGGAGAGGTGCGCCAACTGTCTCCCGTCCCTTGTCTCCAGCGACTTCAGCTTGCACGACACCGACCCCTCCGTGGGCACCCCCTTGCGGCCCCCGATGACGAGGCGGACGGCCTCCTCGTTGGGCACCGGCCACACGTCATCCACCCCGACCGGCCTCTTCGGCAGGAGCGCGGCATACTCTTCGATCATCTTGATTCCATCCAGCTCGGCGGGATCGACCTTGGCGCCGCTGAGGACGGAGGACACGAGTTTCTTGCCGTCCATCGTGAGGGAGACGGTCTGTCCGCTCAAGGGCGTAGTCTTGAACTCGACGGGGACGTTCGGGGACTGGCTCTCTCCCTCACGGCACGAGAGATATTCGATTTGTTCCCGGATCGGAGCCCCGTCCTTCACTTCGGTGAAGGTGCGGACGTATCGTTCAGAACGCTGCCGCACCACCTTTCGGAACTTGCTTTCCTTCTCCACGTCGGTGGTCCGGAGGTCCATGTCGAGATAGAGTTCGGACGACACCTGCCACTTGTCGCCCGCCTTCAGTTTGGTCGTCAGCGTGACCTTGCCGGCTTCCTGGCCCGGCAGGGCCGCGGCGCCGCCGATACCGAGCACCAGGGAGATCGCCACGATTGTGCGGCGGGTGATGGAGTGTCCCATGTCCTCCCTCGCGTGTCTTCTGTGCGCCGGGCCGGGTCGCTTCCCGCGACCCCGGTCCTTCATGAACGCCGGAGTGTACCAGCCCCGGTCTCAGGTTGCCAAGTTTTTTCGCCGCCAGCTCAGACGACGAAGCCCGCCAGCTTCGCCGACGCCGGCGCGTGGTTTCGGTCCCCGCAGGCCCCGTTCCACCGGCCCGTTCCGGGTCGCAGGAGTCCCGCGCGGGCCATGCCGCTCCGTTCCAGGTTTCGCGCGGTGACCTCCTCGAAGTGCGGATCGGAGGGGTCCGCTCCTTCCCGGAGGGCCTTCGTGATCGAAGCCTGGCGACAGGCCTCGGAGGACGGCCCGTAAAAATCTCCATGCTCCACATACGCCATGCCGGCGCAGCGTGTACAGTGGTTCCGCAGTTCGCACGAGCGACAGACCGGCAGATCGTCGGTGGTCACCCTTCTCATCTTCTCCAGGACGGGCGAGCCTCGCCAGATCTCGCGGAAGGGCCGCTCCATCACATTGCCCGCCGCCACCGGCATCGCCACGCACCCGTACACATCTCCGTAGGCCGTCACGGCGCAGGTGCTCTTCGCGAGGGTGCAGGTCAGGTCCTTCGGGGCCTCCGGCAGGCCCTTCGGGGCATTCTCCCGTTCCGCCTTGTCCTTCAGAACGCGTCCGAGATCGGCTTCCCCGATCCGCAGGGAGAACGTCGAGGCATCCCCATTATCCCGGGAAGTGATGATGCCGTCGATCCGGAACCGGACATCGAGGGCCTCGGACTGGTGCAGCATCGCCTCGTATTCCGGCATGTTAACGCTCATCATGACGTACTTGAAGACCACCGGCACCCCCCGGTCGCGGAGAAGGGTGGCGGCCCGGAGGGCGGCGGCATGCGAGCCGGGGAGACGCGTGATGGCGTCGTGCATCCCGGGGGTGGCCCCATAGACGCTGATGCCCACCTGGAAGATGTTCCGGCGGGAGATCTCGTCGGCCATCGGTTCGTCGATCCGGGTCCCGTTCGTGAACACCTGGATGGCGAATCTGAGGCGCGTGGCGTGGTCGAGCAGATCCAGGAAGTCGCGATGGAGCGTCGCCTCTCCGCCCGTGAAAGTGGCGATCAGTCCCCCCTCTTCCTTGACCTCCTCCAGCAGGCGCTTGATGCGCGGGGTGGGCATCTCCTCCCGTCCCCCGGAGACGGCGGCGTAGCAGTGCGAACAGTTCTCATTGCAGCGGCGGGTGAGTTCGATGAGACAGTAGAGCGGCTGGTTGCGGGCATAGGCCTTGGCCTGGAACCCGCCGAGAAGGGGCGCGACTTCGGCGTCTTCAGACAGCGACATCGGGGACCACCTGTATCAGCCGCTTGGAGGCCATCTCCCGGAGGAACTCGAGGGTATCCCGTTCCGCCGAGGGCGCGTCGATCTCGAATTCCCTGCAGACTCGATCCACCACGTCGCGAACGCGGGCCGGCTTCTCGATCGCCGCCCAGATCTCCGACCCCGTCTCGTTCAGGAGGTGCACCACCCGGTCCTTCGGGACGATCAGGATCGTCTCGCCGTCCATCACCTGGCAGGCGCACTCCGCCACCTGCCGGACACACGTCGTCAGCTCGATCGGGGGAACCGCGGGGGGGGTCACGGTGTCACGCTCGTCCCATGGCACGGATGGTTTCGATCGTCGTTCCCACTTCGCGGATCTGCACCCCGAACCGCTCGCCGACGCGCACGGCCTCACCGCGGGCGATCCGCTGATTGTTCACCAGAACTTCGAGATACTCGTCCGCGGGCTTCTCAAACTCAACGACCGATCCCGGCGTCAGATTGAGGACGTCTCCCACCTCCATCTTTTTCTCGGCCAGGACGACAATGACCGGCACCTGGACGTTCAGGATACGATCCACATTCGGAACGGTCATGGGCGGGCCTCCCCGCGCGGCTGCGGCGCGAGGCCGACCACCCGCGCCGCCTTCTTGTGCTTGTACCGACCGGGGGCGACCAGGAGCTTTGGCCGGCCCTCGACGACCACGAGGAGCGGCGAATTGGCGGGTTTGTTGGTTTCGAGAACGTCTCCGGGCTTCAGATCGAGCAGATCGCGCACCGTGACCTGCGTCTCGGCGAGGTAGCAGATCGCCTCGAGCGGGGCGTTCGCGATGTTCGCCCGGATCTCGTGCGTCTGCGGCGTGGCCGCGCCCTTGCGAACGTACCCGAACCAGGAGTGCGAGGTCAGCTCGCTGATGATCGGCTCGATGACGAGGAAGGGGATGCAGAGATTCATCATCCCGCGGCTTTCCCCGATCACAATGTCGAAGGAGATCAGGACGACGAGTTCGTTCGGGGCCACGATCGGCATGAGCTGCGGATTCGACTCGGTCTGGCTCACCTTGAAGTCGATCGCCTTGACCCCCGCCCAGGAAGACTTCAACTGCTCGACCGCCCGGCCGATGATCGTGCTGATGAGGCGCCACTCGATCTCGGTCAGGGCCCGCTCCGGGGGGGCGGAGGTGATGCGTCCTCCGCCCAGAATACGATCGATGACCGGGTAGACGATGGACGGATTGAGTTCGAGAATCATGTTCCCCTCAAGCGGCGCCACCCCGAGCAGGTTAAAGCAGGTGGGGTTGGGGAGAGACATGATGAACTCGGAGTAAGTGATCTGATCGACCGCCTGGAGGCGGATCTCGACGATGGTGCGGAGGAGTCCGGACAGGGAGGCGCCCAGGTTGCGGGCGAAGACCTCGTGAAGCACCTCGAGCGAACGGATCTGGTCTTTGGAGACGCGCTCGGGCCGCTTGAAGTCGTAGACGCTCACCTGG
>JACPTZ010000027.1 GCA_016192525.1 Planctomycetota bacterium | reverse complement strand
CCGTTCCCGGGGATGCCGCATCCTCGGCCTGGTCCTGAACGACGGCGCCCCGCCGCGGTGGAGGCCGGGGCCCGAGGCGTCGCGTCTTGCTCGGGCCCTGGACGACGCTTCGGGAACACCCATCCTCGGGCGCATTCCGATCGGAACACGGGCTTGTCGGGGCGCCTTCGACGTGCTGGCGGAGGGGCTGTCATCCTGAGCCTCGGCCGCAGGCCGAGGCGAAGGATCGCCAGCGTGTGCGGCTCGCAGACTCCGACGTTGGCGATCCTTCGCTCAGCCGGCCTTCCCCCGGGGTCACGCCGGCCACGGCGACGGCGCGGGGCTCCCCGGCGTCGGGGTCACGAGGCAGATGAAGAGGTCGCCCGCCGCCCCCGGCCGGTCCGCGGGCGGATTGAGGAGGATGCGCCCCCGCCCCTTCGAATTGATCTCCGTCTCCACGCCGAGAAGGAGTTCGTTGCGCTCCCGCTTCAGCCACGCCGCGGTCTCGACGAATGGTTTTCCGATCCACGACGCCGGGATCGGCCGCTTCTCGATCCACCCTCCCTTGCGGGGCGAGGCCATCTCGTGCAGCATCGTCACGACGCCCCGGTGGATCGTGGCGGTGGCGAGGAGCGCGGCCTCCGTGTCGTCCGGGACCACCACCTCCTCGACGCCGACCAGCCGCAGATGTTCCTCCGCCTCGTGCGTGAGGAGGGCGGCGCAGGTGTAGATGCGCGGGTTCATCTTCTCGATGGTGAGGGCCGCGAGGACCGTGCGCGCGTCCCGGTCCTGATCGGAGAGCCCGGACACTTTCTCCGGGAGCAGCACCGCCTTCGCGGCGGTCTCGATCCGCGCGGAGCGCAGCATCTCCACCCGCGTGAAATCGCCCCTCAGAAAGAAAACCCGGTCCCGCCGGACGCGGGTGAGGTCGAATTCCGGCGCCTTCTCCAGGTTCGCGACGACCACGATCGCCCTCTGCGACTCGTTGCGATCGGCGTTGAGGTCCTCGACGAGGAACGCCCCGGCGCGGCTCCAGCCGCAGATGACGATGTGGTCCGCCAGATCTTCGATCTCCATCGGTTCAACCTCCCCGCGGCGCCGGATGCGCTCGATCATGAGCGCGGAGACGACGCCGGTGAATGTGGCCGTGACCGCCAGCGCGGCGAGCGAAACGAGGAGGGCAAAGGCGCGCCCCTCCCGGGTGACCGGAAAGCCGCCTTCCCCCTGCGGCTGTCCGGTGAGCATGTAGTAGGCGGACCACCAGAAGGCGTCCTCCATCGTGCGGATCGGTGACCGGGGGTCCGCCATCTCGAAGTGCAGGACCCCGACCGTGCCGAGGAAGAGTACGAGGGCCAGCGCCAGTCCCACGATGGCGTATTCCGCCACGCCGCGCCGCATGAAATCGGCGAACGCGGCGTACCGGCGACTCAGGACCCCGGCCGCCCGGAACAGCCGGAGGAGACGGAGCAGTCGCAGCACCCGGAAGGTTCGCAGGACCCGGAGCCCCGGAAAGTGGAGGAGCGAGAGGCAGGAAAGGAGGTCGAGCCAGTAGTTCCGGAGGAATCGTCCGGGGCGGCGCGAGACCCAGTAGCGGACCGACAACTCCACGACGAAGAGGAGCGTGATGGTCTGCCCGGCCAGATAGCACCACATCTCGTACGGCTGGTGGCGGTGCAGGGCCATTTCGGCGATGAGCAGGGCGATCGAGAGAAGGATGAGCACCAGGACGATGAGGTCGAACCGGGGATCGGCGACGAACCGGGCGGCGCGTTCCCGGAGCGGGAGGGGTGCTTCTTCCGGCGCTTTCGGCGGCAGGGATGGGGGAATCACGAGGAGGGAGTATACCTGGCGGGCCTTCAAAGTCGAAACTGCGGGTGCTCTTTTCCGATATCGGCGCATGACGTCTCCCCTCTCCCGGGGGGAGAGGGGTACAACAACGGCTCCCTACTTCTACTGTCACCGATCGCGGGAGTCGTGTCGCAAACGTGGCACCGCTCGGCGCCGTTTGCCGAGCGGTCGCGTATCGAAGGGACGGTTGACACGAACGGCGCTTCGTCTCCGGGCCCGCCCTTCGATACGCCCTCCTCGGTCGCCTGCGGCGACCGAGGAGGGCTACTCAGGGCTACGGTTTGCAGGCGCGACCGGCGCGCGAACCGTGACAGTAGAACTACCCTCTCCCCTCCGGGGAGAGGGAAACATCGAAACGTCGCACTCATTCCTGACGCGCGAAGGCATCGATCCGCTCACAGGCCGCTGGTTTCCATCCCGTACCGGAAGCGCCCCGCCGCGGCCAGGAGGGCGCGAAGCAGGCCGAAGGTGGGCTTGTCCTCCGGGGTGTACTCCGGGTGCCACTGCACGCCGAGGACCAGCGCCTTTCGATCCGTCTGCTCGATCGCCTCGATCACACCGTCCGTCGCGCGGGCCGAAACGGCGAACCCGTCCGCCACACGGTGGATCGCCTGGTGGTGCGAGGAGTTGGTCTCGATCCGGTCCTCGGCGAGGATCTCGTGAAGTCGCGTCCCGCGTTCGATGAGGACCCGGTGCCGCGGAAGGTCCGTCTCGCCGGTCGACTTCCGGTGTTGGAGCGCGTCCGGCCTCTCGCCGGGGAGGTCCTGGATCAGCGAGCCGCCCCGGAGGATGTTCAGCAGCTGCATCCCGCCGCAGATCCCGAGGATCGGCACTCCGCGGGCGAGCGCGGCGGCGGCGAGCCAGAGGTCCGACTGCTGCTTGCGCGGCCCGACGCACTCGGTCTTCGGATGGGCGGCCGCGCCGTACAGAGACGGGGCGTAGTCGTCGCACCCCGTCAGAATAAGGGCGTCGAGGGGATCGAGGATCTCCTTGGCGTCGTCCTTCCCGGTCAGGTGCGGAAGGAGCAACGGGAGGGCCCCGGCCTTCACGACCGTGTCGACGTACCGGTCATAGAGGAAGGCGTGCGGGTTCCGCGCGTCCGGCTCGTAGTCGCAGTTGAGACCGACGAGGAATTTCAATGTCGTCGCCCTGGGGCCGTTCGTCCCAGACCGGGGCCTACGGCCCGATGTCGTCCCCGGCCCCCTGCTCGTCGATCCCGTTCGGGCCGACCGAGTAGAGGCTGTACTTGCGGATTGTCGCCGCTCCCGCGGGCGGCTCGCCGTCCGTCCCGCCGGCGACGGACTCAGGCGCGGGCGTCACATAGGCCACCGGCCGCCCCCACGGATCGAGCAGTTCGCCCTTTCCTCCGAGCGAGGTCTGGGTCAGCCAGTAATACGGCTGCCCGCTTGAGGCCGGAAGCGTGAGCGCGGCGACGAGTCCCGCGTTCCCGCTCGCGGGAGGCGATCCCCGCTCCGTCATGTATCGGACGATGGCGAGGTCGAGCCCCTGCATGAACTCCCTGGCGAGCGAGACGCGCGCCGTCGACTCGGTCTGGGTCAGGGCGATTTTCCAGCGGCCCTTCTCCGGTCGCGCGCTGAGTTCGGTCATCCTTCCGCGGTACTCGATCCTCAGAATGGCGGAGTCCGCGCCCGCCACGACGTTCTTGACCCGGGTCTCGACCGCCTGTTCCCGGCTCCCGAGCGGGGCGGG
This sequence comes from Planctomycetota bacterium, assembly GCA_016192525.1. GTDB lineage: Bacteria > Planctomycetota > MHYJ01 > JACPTZ01 > JACPTZ01 > JACPTZ01. Next base: position 21,696 of record JACPTZ010000027.1, on the reverse strand, counting down.
TCCGCCGAGCCGGATGCTGCGCTCGAACCGGGCGGCGTCCTCCTCGAGGAGGGCGAGGCGGTAGAACTCGACGTCATCGTAGAGCGCCGCCAGTTTGAGCGCGATGAAGGCCCCCTCGGGGGTGTTGGGGACCTCCGGCGGAACCCACCGGCACTCGCGTTTGCATCGACCGCAGAAGGCGGCGCGGTAGTCGAGCGTCGCCTGGCAGGCGGGACAGAGGGCGGTGAGGTATTCCAGGTCCCAGATCGCCGCGGGGGCGGAGGCGGAGGTGATCGGCGGAGTGGGGACGGCCGTTCCCGCGGGACGGGCCGGGGCGCGCGCCGAATCGCGGGAGGCCTCGCCGCCGCCCCGGCAGCCGGAGAGAATGAGAATCGCGGAAAGAGCACACGTCAAGAGCCCGCCGGGGACTTCCCCCGCCCGCCCTGACCCTTCGACTCGCGATTCTGGAGGCTCGGCACCGCTCAGCGTAGACGGGCTCTCCCTCCGCCCGCCCTGAGCGAGGGCGGCGTCGTTTGCGGCCCGAGTCGAAGGGCGAGTGCGGCAACGGGCCAACTCATGGATTCGTCCCCAATCACCTCGGATCAGAGCTTCCTTCTTGGCGCGCGACCAGCCCTTGATCTTGAATTCAACGGTCTGCGCTTCCAACCGCGTCTGGAAGTGTTCTGAGTACACGAGCGTCACCGGTCGCCGCTGGGCGGTATAGCCATCCCACAGTCCTGACGAAGGTTTGGCCAGCCGAGCCGCCAGGTCGTCGGTGTGGCCGGTGTAGTACGACCCGTCAGAGCAGCGCAGGATGTAGACGTAGAAGGGTCTCAAGCGCGTTTCCCGCTTCCCGCGCTTCGACTCGGCCTCGCCCTGCGGGCGCGACCTCGCTCAGCGCGGGCGGATCCTCACGCCTCGCGAGCTGAACCTGAATCCCGCGACGCCCGCCCCCCCCAACCCCGCCCGCCCTGAGCGAGCCCCGCCGTTCGTTCGGCGGGGCGAGTCGAAGGGCGACCTCGCGCGGAGGTCCTTCGACTCGGGGCTCGCTGCGCGAGCCCCTCGCTCAGGACGGACGGTCTTACCTTCCCTTTCCTCGCCCCGCACGGGCGCTTCGACTCGGCTTCGCCCTGCGGGCGCGACCTCGCTCAGCGCGGGCGGATTTTCCCTCCGCCAGCCCGGAGCGCTGATTCTGTGAGGCGCGACCTGCCAAACCCGTTCCTCCTGAGCGAGCCCCGCCATTCGTTTGGCGGGGCGAGCCGAAGGACACTCCTTTTGCATCGTTTCCCCCCGCCGCCATCTCCTTCGCCACCCCTTCCGGTGAAGACCGGACGATCCCCCAGATCTCGTCATCGGAGAGCAGCCGGTTCGACTGCTTCGCCGCCGCGAAGATCCGGTCCACGAGCAGGTCGCTCGCCGCCACCCGGTGCTGCTCCAGCCACCAGTGGACGTTCGACTTCCCGCTCATCGGCCCCACCCGGATCTGCTGCGACAGGCCGAATTCCCCCGCCGGGACGCCGGAGTAGACCCGGTCGGCGAGCCAGGCATCCCCCTTCCTGTACGCCTTGATCACGGCGGCGGCATGAACGCCGGTGCCGGTCTCGAAGGCGTCGCGCCCCACCACGGGGTAGTTGGAGGGAATCGGGACCCCGCTCGCCCGCGAGACGGCGTTCGCGTACTCCGCGAGACGGGAGAGGTTGTTGTCGATCCACCCGAGGAGCTTCAGGTTCACGAGGAGCGTGTCCATCGGCGTATTCCCGGCCCGCTCCCCGATCCCGATCCCCGCGGCGTGAACGCGGTCCGCCCCCGCTTCGAGGGCGGCCAGCGAATTTGCGACATCCAGACCGCGGTCGCGGTGACCGTGCCAGTCGATTCCCACCTCCTCGCCGGTGGCGTCGACGATCCCGCGGACGAACGTGATGAGCTGTCTCACCCCGTGCGGGGTGGAGTGGCCCACCGTGTCGCAGACACAGACCCGCTTCGCCCCGCACCGGATGGCGGTGGTGTAGAGCCGGCGGATCGTCTCCGGCTGGGCGCGGGTGGTGTCCTCGGTGACGTACATCACCGGTAGACCGAGCTTGACGGCGAGCGTGACGGAGGATTCGGTGTGGCGGAGCATCGCGTCGATCGTCCAGTCCTCGGCGAACTGCCGGATGGGGCTGGAGCCGATGAAGAGGCAGGCCTCGATCGGGAGGCCGACCTTCTGCGCGATGTCCGCGATCGGGCGGATGTCGGCCTCGACGGTGCGCGCGGCGCAGTTCGGGCGGATCCGGAGACGCTGATGGACGATCTCGCGGGCGAGGGCTTCGACGTGCGCCACGACGTGCGGTCCGGCCCCGGGCAGTCCGATGTCGGCCGTGTCCAGGCCGAGGGCATCCATCAGGTGCAGGAGTTCGATCTTCATCTCGACGGGGGGCTGCTTCACGGACGGGGACTGCATCCCGTCGCGAAGCGTCTCGTCGTCGAGCATCACCCGTTTCGGCGGACGGAGCGGGGAGCCCTGGACGTTCCAGTCGTAGATGAGGTCGTCGGTCGTGAGGGGAGGAGGCATGGAGGCGCTCCAGAGAGGGCGGCACGGGCGGCGGACCCGCCCGTGCGGCTGGGGCGGCATGAATGGATGATAGACCCCCCCGACCCGGGGTGTCAAGCGGATTGCCCGTCTCATGCCGCGGGCGGGTCCCACCCTCGACTGTTCGCACCGCTCCGTTCAATCCGCAATCGACAATCCGGGTACGAGGTCACCGTCCCGTCCCTTGTCATCCTGAGCCTCGGCCGCAGGCCGAGGCGAAGGATCACCAGCGTGTGCGGTTCGCAGACTCCGGTGCTGGCGATCCTTCGCTCAGCCGGCCAAACGCCTGTCCGCCATCTCCGCCACACGCCTGTCCGCCATCCGTGTGGCGGAGATGGCGGACAGGCGTGTGGCGGAGCGGCCGGCTGAGCTCAGGATGACAATGCGGTAACCTCGTACCAATCCGCAATCGAAAATCCAAAATGCTTGACCCCCCTCCCCCGGGTGCTACCATAGCCTGCGCGACCTCACCCCCCTCTTTCCGCACGGCCCGAGTCTTCGTCCGGAAACCCGATGCCGATCGACGACCTCATCGCCGCCAACCGCGCCTTCCTCCGGAACTTCCGCGGCCCCATCCCGGATACGCCGGCGCGCAAACGGCTCGCCGTCGTCACCTGCATGGACAACCGCCTCGTCGGTACCCTGCCGCCGGCGCTTGGATTGGGCACGGGCGACGCCATCTTCGTCCGCGTCGCCGGCGCGAGGATCGGGCCGGGCGACCGGAGCGCGATCCGATCGGTCGCGGTGGCGATCCTCTTCGCGGGGGTGCGCGAGGTGGTCGTCGTCGGACACACCGACTGCCGGACGGCGGCGCCGGCCGAACGCGCCGAGGAGGCCATGCGCGCCCTGGGGATGGACCCCGATGCGATCCGGTCCGGGAAGCCGATCGCGGAGGCGCTCGGGCTCATTGAGTCGCCGGAACATCTCCCCGCTCATTCCACCCTGGGCGGAGATCGCGGGGGCGGTCTTCGATCTCCAGACGGGCGAGATTCGCGAGATTACGCGGTCCCCGGCCATGGGCTCGGCGCCCGAGTTGGAGCCGGCCGCACTCGAGACAGAGGCCGCCCCGGGTGGACCGGTCAGGCAGGGGCTGTCCGTGTCCGCCACCGGCGCGGCGCCCTCGGCCGGGTACACCCCGGGTCCGGTCCAATCGTTCAGCGCCTCGCCGGGCCCGGTCGGCCCGATCGGCGCGCCGGGCGCCCTCTCCTCTCCGACGCTCCCCGAGATCGGCGGCACCCCCTCATCCCCGCTTTTCAGCCCCGAGGGCGCCCCGGAGCGCGCCGGGTTCGGAGCGGCGGCCACCTCCCTTGGCGTGACCTCTTCGATCACCTCGGACATGGGCGCGGTGAACATCGGAAGCGCGGAGACCGCGCAGCGGCCGGCGATGGCGCCGCAGCGTCCCGACGTCAGACGTCCTCCCCAGCCGGTGGGCCCCACCGGCAAGTGGACCCCGCCGGCGCCGACGAAGGCGAAGCCGGGGACGCCCGCGGACCGGATCCGGGACATGGTGGAGTCCGCGGCGAAGAGAGTTCCGGAGTCGCCCGGATCGGGCCGCAGACCGCCCGTGCCGCCGCCGGCGGACGAGGAAATCCCGACGGCGGTGTTGCTCGATGAGCCGTCCCCCCGCGGCACGGACGGCCCGCCACCCCCGGCCGGTTCGCCGGCCGGACCCAAGCCGGTGTTCACGTTCGACAAGGAAGAGTTGCGACGGCGGCGCGACGAGAAGATCCGCCGGATCATCAAGGGATTCTGACATGCACTGGTTCTACATGCTCTGCTTCTTCCTCGGGGTGATCTACGCGATCGTCTCGATGATCTTCTCCGGGATCTTCGGCCAGGGCGGGGCGCACGCCGATTTCGGCGGGCACGACCTGAACGTGGGCGGCGGCGACATGGGCGTGCCGGACCCCGGCCACGCCGACTTCGTCGGCACGCACGAGATGGTCCACTTCTCCCCCCTCAGCCCGATCGTGATCGCGGTCTTCGTGACCGCCTTCGGGGCCGGCGGGCTCATCACGATGGACACGTTCAACCAGCCGGAAATCGTCCATGTCCCGGTGGCCGTCGTCTCCGGCCTGGTCTGCTCGCTCGGGACCTTCCTCATGCTCTCCTGGATCATGGAGAAGACGCAGGGTTCCACGCATTATCGCGCCGAGGAAGCGGTGGGCTCTCCCGCCGAGGTGACGATCTCGATCCCGGCCTCCGGGCTCGGGCAGATCGCCTTCGACGCCAAGGGTCAGCGCCAGACCGGCTCCGCCCGCACCGAGGACGGCCACCCCATCGCGGCGCACACCATCGTCCGGGTCGAGAAGACGGTCGGAGGGACGTACTACGTTCGGGAGGCCTCGTCCGCACCGGCGCCTCCTGAGGCATGAGGGAGGGCGCCGGTTGTCCGTCAGGAAGTGAAGGTCAGGCATGACATGGCCCTGACGCTGGCCGGCATCAGTGCCTCGCTCTATGGCCCCGGGATTTTTCTCGGCGTGGCCTTCGACGCCAAGGGAGAGCGAGTCGTCGTGCCGGCACGGAGCGAGGGCGGACAACCGATCCCGGGAAGGGAGAGGGTGACGATCACGAAGATGGTCGCGGGACCGCACTACATTGTCTGTGGAACCTCGGGCGAGCCGCGGGGCTCGTAGAGCGGACACATCAAGAAGAAAAGGAGCGTGTCATGCCGTACCTCATGCTGGCGGAAGGGTTTCTCAGCGGGGCGGGCGTCTACATCGCGGGCGTGATCGTCGTCCTCTTCGGCGCCCTCTTCATCTACGCCAGCCGCTACATGAAGGTGGGGCCGAACGAGGCGCTCGTCATCTCCGGCCGCGGGACCTTCCGGATCGTCCGCGGTGGATCGACCTTTGTCTGGCCGATTTTCGAGAAGGTCGACGTCCTCTCCCTCGAACTCATGACGCTCGATGTGAAGACCCCCGAGGTCTACACCTCGACCGGCGTCCCGATCCTCGTCGACGGCGTGGCGCAAATCAAGATCGACGGCGAGGAGCGCGCCGTCCGCATCGCGGCCGAACAGTTCCTCACCCGCACCCTCTCGCAGATCGAGGAGGTGGCGCACCAGACGCTCGAAGGACACCTGCGGGCCATCATGGGGACGATGACGGTCGAAGAGATCTACAAGGACCGCGAGCGGTTCGCCCAGAGGGTGCAGGAGACGGCCGCCTCCGATCTCGCCAACATGGGGCTGAAGGTGGTTTCCTTCGTGCTCCGCGACATCAAGGACAACGGCGGCTATCTCGATGCCCTCGGAAAACCGCGCACCGCGCAGGTGAAGCGCGACGCCACGGTCGCCGAGGCCCAGGCCACGCGCGACTCCGACATCGGCCGCGCCGAGGCGCAGCGCGACGCCACCATCAAGTCCGCCCAGGCCTCCCAGGTGGCGCAGACGGCCAAGTTCACCGCGGACACCGCCATCGCCGAGTCGCAGCGGAACTACGAAATGAAACGGGCCGAGTTCCAGGCTTCGGTCAACCAGCAGAAGGCGCAGGCGGATCTCTCCTACGACCTCCAGAAGTACAAGACGAACCAGGCGTTGAAGGTGGAGGAGGTGCGGGTCCTCGAAATCGAGAAGGAGAAGATGATCGCCGTCCAGGAGAAGGAGGCGGCGCGGAAAGCGAAGGAACTGGAGGCCACCGTCCAGAAGCCGGCCGACGCCGAGCGATACCGGATCCAGACCCTGGCCTCGGCGGCGAAGTTCAGGATGGAGAACGAGGCGGCCGGTCAGGCGTCGGCGGCGCAGAGCATCGGCGTCGGCGAGGCCGAGGCGAACCGGGCGCGCGGTCTCGCCGCGGCGGCCGTCGTACAGGCCACCGGTATGGCCGAGGCCGCCGTGGTGCAGGCCAAGGGGGAGGCCGAGGCGACCGCGATGAAGCGGAAGGCCGAGGCGTGGCGCGTCTACAACGAGGCGGCCATTTCGCAGATGTTCATCGAGAAACTCCCCGAGATCGCCCGCGCCGTGGCCGAGCCGCTCTCGAAGACGGAGAAGATCGTCGTGATCTCCACCGGCGGCGATTCCGCCGGGGCCTCCAAGGTGACGCGCGACGTGACGAACGTGGTGGCGCAGATTCCGCCGATGATCGAGGCCCTCACCGGGGTGAAACTGGAGGAGATGATCCGCCGCGTCCCGGGGATCACGTCCGACTCCACAAAGCCGCCGGAGTCGGGGAAGAAGTAAGAGCGAGTCGAAGGGTGAACTCGAGCACTCACGGGCCGTGATCCGTCAACCCTGATCGTGCGAGTGGTTGGCCGCTGCAGTTCCCCCCTCCCCGCAGGGGAGGGGGCAGGGGGAGGGGAGCGGCCTTACCGCGTGCCGGCCCGCTCCCCCCTCCCTGCCCTCCCCCCTGCGGGGGGAGGGAAAAAACGAAGGCCAGTCTCTACCCTCACCCGTCCGAGGGAAGGGAAACAACCGTTGTTCCCCCCTCCCCGCAGGGGAGGGGGCAGGGGGAGGGGAGCGGTCCTTCCCGGTGCAGGCGCTCGCCCCCCTCCCTACCCTCCCCCCTGCGGGGGGAGGGAGACAACGAAGGGCCGCTCGCTGAATAGGCATCGATGAACCGCCAGGCGAGGGCCCGAGGAGAGAAGTCCCAGGACGAGAAGTGCGACGCTCTTGTCATGCTAAGCGCGGGATGACAATTCAGCGCCTCGCTCCCTGGCGTACTTCTTCCCAGGCTCGGTGGACAGACCGCCCGGGTCCGTCAGGAGTCGAACATGCCCATGACCGTGGAAAGGACCCCCGACGGTTTCTACGTGATCGTCTCCGGCGGCGACCGGCTCAAACTCAGCCGTTCCCGCTACGAGGACGTCTACTTCGCCCTTCCGCTCGACAACGGCACGCTCTTCCGGCTCCTGAACGACACGATCTGCAACACGGACGAGCTCCGCGCCGCCTACAAGGCGCTGGTCGCCAACGCCGGCGGAATGCAGCCCGCGCTGACGGCGTTGCAGGAAGCCGTGAAGCAGGTGGCGCCGTAGGGGCGGCCCTTGCGGCCGCCCCCGCTATGCCGGACCGATCATGGCGGGCCTGAGCGCTGCAATTGCAGGATCGCCCTGCACAGAAGGGCGGGGGCAAGCCCCGCCCCTGTTTCCTGCCTGTCGAGATTGACCCCTCAAATGTCCCGCATCGGCTGCATCACCTATCTGAACGCCAGGCCGCTCTCGTGGACGCTCCCTCAGCGAGCCCCGGACGCGGCCTGCATCTTCGACACCCCGAAGGCCGTCTCCGACCGTCTCGCCCGCGGCGACGTCGACGCCGCGCTGGTGCCGGTGGCCGACCTGTTCGAGCACCCCTCGTGGAGGGTGGCGCAAGGCGTGGCGATCGCGTCCCGCGGGGCGGCCGAGAGCGTGCGGCTCTTCCACCGTGTTCCGCGCGAGGTCATCCGCGCGGTCGCCCTCGACCCCTCATCGAAGACCTCGAACCTCCTCGCGCAGGTGCTGCTCGCCGAGGTGCACGGGCTCCGGCCGCAATACGTCCCGCTCTCGCCGCAGTCCGCCGGCCCCACCCCGCCGCCCGAGTTCGACGCCTTCGTCTGCATCGGCGACCGCACCTTCGCCATGCGGGCCCCGGGATGGGAGTCGTGGGACCTGGGATCGGCGTGGGAGGCGCTGACCGGGAAGCCATTCGTGTTCGCGGTCTGGGCGATGCGCCCTCGCGCGGTGGAGCGCGCTGCGCCGGCCGCGCCCGTGGGGCAGGCGTCCCCGCCTGCCCTCGGCGGCGCGGGCGGGGACGCCCGCGCCACGGTGCCGGAGCACGCCGCGCCGGCCGCGCCGCGGGGTCCCGTCCGGGAATCGGCTCGCGATTCGAGTCTCCATGCGCTCGCCGAAGCCCTCCGTCTCGCCAAAGAGGATGGGGTCGCGCGCCTCGCCGAGATCGCCGCCGCGGAGTCGGTCCGGCTCGGGCTCGACCGCTCGTTCTGTCTGCGATACCTCAGCGAGGTGCTCTGGTACACGCTCGGACCGGACGAGCAGGCGGGGCTCCTTGAGTTCAACCGTCGCGCCGCCGCGTTCCGGCTCTGTCCCACGATGGCGGCGATCCCGTTTCTCGAGCCGGCCTCCTCCGCTGGAGCCTGTCACGAGAGTCTCGACCCTGGAGCGCGCCGCGCCAGCGGCGCCGCGGGATCTCCCCGCGGAAGCGGCGCCCCTGGAGTGCGCCGCGGAAGCGGTGCCGGCCCCCCCGAAGCGAGCGATCCAGACCGGGTCGCAGAGATCGGCGCCAAGGTCCACGCCTCGGAGCGGATCACTCCCGCCGAGGCCGAGGCGCTGCTCGGGAGCGACGACCTCGCCCTCCTCGGCGCCGCCGCGCAGACGGTCCGGAACCGCCTGCATCCGACCGACGCCGTGACCTACGCCGTCGACCGGAACATCAACTACTCGAACGTCTGCGTGACCTACTGCGACTTCTGCGCTTTCTATCGGGTGAGGGGGGACGCCGAGGCGTACGTCCTGCCGCGCGAGGTGATCTTCCGGAAGATCGACGAGCTCTCGGCCGACGGGGGGACGCACATCCTGATGCAGGGCGGGCATCATCCGGACCTGCGGCTGGAGTGGTACGAGGACCTGCTGCGGGCGATCCGGAAACGATTCCCGGCGATCGCCGTGCACTCCTTCTCGGCGCCGGAGGTCTGCCACTTCGCCGCGGTCGAGAGTCTGCCGGTGCGGACGGTGCTGGAGCGGCTCAAGGCGGCGGGGCTCCACTCGCTCCCCGGCGGCGGGGCGGAGATCCTCGACGACGAGGTGCGGAAGCGGATCTCCCCGCTCAAGTGCACCACCGACCAGTGGCTGGAGGTGCATCGGGCCGCGCACGGGATCGGGCTTCGGAGCACCTCGACGATGATGTTCGGAGTGGGGGAGACGCGCGCCCACCGCGTCGCCCATCTGGAGCGTTTGCGAAACCTTCAGGACGAGACGGGCGGCTTCACCGCGTTCATCGGCTGGACCTTCCAGCCGGACAACACCCGGCTCGCGGCGATTCCGCCGGCCGGGGCGCACGACTACCTGAAGACGCTGGCCGTAGCGCGATGTTTCCTCGACAACATCCCCACGGTCCAGTCCTCCTGGGTGACGCAGGGGGCGAAGATCGGCCAGGTGGCGCTCTCCTTCGGCGCGGACGACATGGGTTCGACGATGCTGGAGGAGAACGTCGTCTCGAGCGCCGGGACCACCCATCGTCTGAACAAGGCGGAGCTCATCCGCCAGATCGAGGACGCTGGCTACCGCGCGGTGCAGCGCGATTGCTGTTTTCGGCCGGTGACCGCCGGGGGGGGGGCGCCGAAACCGCCGAGTCCGCAGAAGCAGCCCGGCGCGGCGTGAGTCCCTTTGGAGTGCGGCGACCCTTCGGCAGGCTCAGGGCAGGCTCGTCGCCGCTTTGCGGGACTCGGTACCTTCCCGCGCCTCCTCGCCGCGTAGCGGCGCCCGCGACCTCGCCGTCCCGCCGTCTCCGTTTTTTCTGTGTCCGCTGTTGTTGTCTTGGCCTCTGTTGCTGTTGTTTCCGTTGTTGTTGTTTCCGCCCGGAACGCGGTCCCATCTGTCCCCGGTCCCCCGTCCCCCGGGGTTCCGTTCGGCGGCGTGGAGCGAAGGATCACCAGCGTAGGCGTCTTTGGGGCGCATCGGCTGGCGATCCTTCGCCTCGGGCTTCGCCCGAGGCTCAGGATGACAGGCCCGGAGGGGGGGGCCGTTCAGGCGGGATGCACCCTCATGGAGGTCCCCCACGGCCACCCGGACGAGACGGCCTGGTGGCTCGCGCAATTCGGGGAAGGCGTGCGGGTCCACGAGCCGCCGGAGTTGCGCGCCCGCCTGCGCCGTATCGGGGAGGAAATCGTCCGACTGAATGCGGAGTAGAGGCGAAAGATCGCCTTGAGGGTCCCGCGATCGAGCGAGCGATGCCGGGGAACGACGAGCGTCTGTCGGACGCCTCCCGCTCCGATCCGGCGGAGTTTCATGTGGCTTCCGCGTTGCGCGACGACCGTGAAACCGAAAAGCGCGAGGACGGACAGCACGTCATCGGACGACAGGGAGCGAAGCCTACCGGACATGGTGCGCCGGCTCCAGCTCGTACGTGATCAAGAGGGAGGGGTTCGGGTCCAGGTCGAACTCCGCGGGGTCTTCGCCTTCAAGAAACAGGGCCACAGCCTCCTGGAGGTTGGAGATCGTCTCGTCAAGGGTCGCCCCCTGCGTGACGACCCCGATCTCCAGACACTCTGCGACATACTTTGCTTCACCGCGGGAGATGAAAGCCTTGACGGATCGGCGCATGGATCGCCCCTCTCTGTTTGGTCCGGAGGCATTCTATCAGAACAGGCCCCGTCCGGCAAGCGCCGATGCGGGAGGGCGCATCCGGGGGTGTCTCGCCCTGCACGCAGAGGCCGGGCGGGGGCGGTGGGACAGGCTTTCCAGCCTGTCCGCGCAGGGGATGGTGAAGGAGGGGGTTCACTCCCCCGGTTCGTGTGCTTGCGGGTGGCGCGCCGTGGGAATAGACTTCCTGCATCTTGCCGCGGGGACGGGAGCCGTCCGTGACCGACATGGTCTCGCGCAAGGCGACCAAGCGCCGCGAGGACACAACACCTCCCGGCGCGTGACTCTCCGGGGGTATCGAGGGACTCAGATGTCGACCATCGACCGTAGGGCGGAGTTCGATACCTTCTTCCACGCGGCTACCGGGGTGGCGCCGTTTCCCTGGCAACTGGCGCTGTTTGACGAGTTCCTCCAGGGACGATTCCGAGAGACTTGCGACATTCCGACGGGACTCGGCAAGACCTCGGTCATGGCGATCTGGCTCCTGGCGCTGGCCCACCATGCCCGTGCCGGCACGGTCGCCGGGTTCCCTCGCCGGCTCGTGTATGTGGTCAACCGCAGAACCGTTGTGGACCAGGCCACGGGTGCATCCCGCGTGAACGGCCCTCAGGTTGTCATCCTGAGCGGAACGCCGCCTCCGTTCGGCGGCGTGGAGCGAAGGATCACCAGCGTAGGCGTCTTTGGGGCGCATCGGCTGGCGATCCTTCGCCTCCGGCTTCGCCCGAGGCTCAGGATGACAGGCCCGGAGGGGGGGGCCGTTCAGGCGGGATGCACCCCCAGGCCACAGACGAAGCGAAGCACTTGCGTGAGGCTCTCGGCGCCAAATCCGAACTTCAGACGGTGACAGACGCCCTTCGATCGCCCGCGGCTCGATCCTCCGACGCTCCGTTGGCGATCAGCACGCCCCGGGGCGAGTTCGCGGACAACGCCGAATGGCGAGATGATCCGACTCGTCCCGCGGCTGGCAACTGGATTGAAGAAGGGCCCCTTGTTGCCCTCCTCCCCCTTGCGGGGGGAAGAGTAGTGGCAGGAGTGCACCTCGAACGGCACGGTGCCTTTTCGGGCGCTCGGCTGTTCGTAGTGCGCCCCGTAAGGGCGCGCTGTTGTTGCTGTTGTTTCTGTCGTTGCTTCCCGGGTGAGCACAAATGAGTTGCGCCCCCGCGCGCACCTGCTATGCTCGCTGCGTCATCCCGTGGGGGGAGGCCGCCGTGACCTGCTACGCACACACGCTCGAGGGCCGCCCGGAGTCCGAGTGGCAACGTCTCGACGATCACTTGCGCAACGTGGCGCAACCGGCCGAGCGTTTCGCCCGCGAGGCAAGGCCGGGGGATGATACTTCGCTCGTGTCAGGCGTGGAGGGGATTGCCGACAATCTCAGGAAGAGGAAACCGGCATGAGTCACTATGAGGTCGAACTGGAGGTATCCGGACCGTCCGCCATGTGGACACGTCCGGACACGGGTGATGCTCCCGTCAGTTATCCCGCGCCGACGTTTGGCGCGGTGAAGGGGATCTTCGAGTCCATCCTGTTGAGCGAATGGGGAGAGGTGCTGCCGACAAGGGTGGAGGTATGCCGCCCACTAGTGTACCACACCTACACGACGAATTACGGTGGCCCGTTGCGAAAGAGCAAGGTGATGGCCAAGGGCAGCAGCTACCAACTTCTGGCCACCGTACTGATCAACGTCTGCTACCGTTTTCACGCGCGGATCGAATCCGTCCCGGCAGCTTATGCGAAGCACGGAGGTCAGGGCATCCAGCAGAGAGGAACCACAAACGGCGCTCACGCCTACCAGGAGATGTTCGAGCGTCGCTTGCGTCGCGGGCAATTGCACTACACCCCGTTTCTTGGATGGAAGGAGTTCACTCCGGGGTATCTCGGCCCGCTGCGGTCAAACACGCGGGTTTGTGAGGAGGTGAACGTCGAGATTCCGAGCATGCTGCGCACCTGCTTTTCGGTGGGGAAGCGCTCGGCGTGGTCTCCGCGGTTCGTTCAGGCGCTACAGATCAGAAAGGGAGTGCTCGAATATGCTGAATGAACTGTTCGCGTTGACACACAGCCGCCAAGGGGCGAACATAGCCGTGAATTCGTGGCACCAGAGCTACTCTGCTTGCCCGAGGCGATTCACTGTCCGGCTGGTCTTGAACGATGCGCCGGACATCGTGCGCATCGAGGAGATGAAGGCCGAGGATGCGATGACCATTCGGAAGTACGAGGAGTCCGCGGGAACCTCGTTCCCAGCCTTTAATCTCCTTCCGTTGTACAAGGCGCGAACGGCGGGTCTGAGGAGGGACACGGGGTACAAGGCGATGCACGATGCGCTCAAGGCCGGCAGAGCCATGGCAGACCCTACCTCCGCGCGTCAGGCTCTGCGAGAGGTCATCGGAAAGTGCGATCCTCTGTGGAAAGCGGGGGAGATCGGAAGGATCGAGAGGTGTCTTCACGATCAGTCGAAGGACCTATTGGACATCGTAGGCTCTCCGCCCCCGGATTGTACTTCGTTCGCGGCCCTCGTCTCCCGCGCGAAGCGTCTTGATGTCGAGACACTCCAGCGGCGTCTCGAGGACCTGGTTGTCGAGGAAATGGTCAACAACCCCAAGCGGGCGATGGTGTGGCTTGACGCGCTGATAGTGTCCACAGCAGACGACCTGAACAAGGTGAAGAAGGCGTCCGTAATCCTCGAAGTGTCGGACGGCAACCCATACCCGGCCAACCACTCTAGGGTCCAGGAGTGGATCAATCGCCGGCTTCTAGCAATTCAGGTAGTTTCGGCCATCATCCCCGTGGGGGCAGGCATGGATGCCTTTGGTTCATCCCTGGCGGGTGAAAGCGGAAAACTGCCGAAGGCGCGGCTCCCCGTCCTGGGTGATGTCAAGTTGCGCGCCATGTCGAGCGAATCCCCATGCCAGAAAAGGTACGGGTTTGCGGATGAATGTAGTTTCCCCATCGGCGGCCGGATGCGGCAGGAGATGAAGGACTCGCTCGAATGGCTGGGAGCACCGGAAAGAAGAGGTCGTACGTGGGACGACCTGTCCACCGCGTCCGGTTACAGCACAGTACTTTTCGTCTATCCTGAAATCCTGAAGGACGACCCGCCTGAACTCGCCGGCATGTTCGTGAGGCCCGTGCAACAGGAGGAGGGTAACCCGGACGCCCGCGCAGAAGGCAAGTTCGAGGCAGCCGCTCAGCGAGCAACGGCGGCCCTTCAGTCCATCGTCAAGCAGCATCCTGGTTGCGCCCTCCGGGTCTTCGTGCTCGCGAAGCCCGACGGGTTCCGCACGAAAGTCCTTTTCAGCAACAGATACGAGGCCCGCGCGCTTATCGCCAGAGCAGAGGAATGGCGCAATGCCTGCGGAGAGATGCCGCGTGTTGCTCTGAACATCGGAACGAACAAGAACCCCGAATGGATTCACCCCCTAACCCCCTTCCCGGCGGAAGTTGTCCAGTGTTTGGGCTTGGCGTGGCTGCAACAGGGATCCCGCGCGGCAAAGACTCACGGTCTGGCCGCTGGGGACGGGATCGCCCTTCTCCTCGAAGACCGTGCCGGCTTGGCGGCTCTCGCGCTTCGTCTTGCGGTGGTCAACACAACACCCCTTCTGCTCGCCTTGGGTCATGCCGACCACAGACGGGACGGGAAGGCGCTTTCTTGGACGAAAGAGACAGCCAGGTACGTCAGGCACGCAAGTCTCTTGCCGGCCATCCTCGCGTTATTGCTTCGCAAGAGCGGTCACGAGAAAGGAGCCTACATGCAAACTGCACCGTTCCTGGTGGGCCGGATGCTGGCCCTCGCCGACACGCTGCACATGGAGTACTGTCGGCACGTGCGCAAGGGCCAAGTGCCGCCCCAGTTGATGGGAAACGCCCTCATGGTTCAGGCCCTCGCCAGCCCCATGCTTGGGCTGTCGAGGTTGTCGGAACGGATTCCTGTCTACCAGGCTTGGGCCCGTACAGTCAAGGGTGAAGGCGTCGGGTTAGCAAAGTGGGCCTTGGGCCAGATGGGAAAGATCGCGAACGATCTGGGAGACGTTGCGCTCCCGGATCGTGCGGATGACGGGGCCAAGGCACAGATGCTACTGGGGTACTTGGCGCGTCCCGAACGCGCCGACGCGCAGGACGCAGGCCAGGATGGGGGCGCCTCGGACTGTACCCCGACAGAGAATGCCGGCGAAACCAAGAACGAAAGGAGATGAAACATGGCGAACCCAACGAATGCCGCGACTGAGTTGATGAGGGGAACCGGACTCCTGGTCATCGAGGCGATCAACTCGAACCCCAATGGCGATCCTGACCGTGAAAGTGATCCACGCCAGAGGCCGGACGGACGAGGCGAGATCTCGCCGGTTTCATTCAAGCGAAAAGTCCGAGATCTCGTGGAGGACAAGGACGGTCCGGTTTGGGGTGACGTCGCAAAGCAACTCGCGTTGAAGGCGGATGCTCATTGCATTCTGGAATCCAGAGGGCGGGAGCGGAAGAAGATTGAAGAGGAGCTCAAGAGCGGCGCTTTTGCCGGCAAGTACTGGGATGGTCGACTCTTTGGGAACACCTTTCTTGAAGAGGGGGCGTCCACGTCCATCAAGACCGGTGTGGCACAATTCGGTCTCGGCGTTTCACTCGCGCCGATACAGATCGAGCGCATGACCAACACCAACAAGGCCGGCGTACAGGAAGGAAAGGACCGAGGAATGGCGCCGCTGGGATACCGCATTGTCCAGCACGGTGTGTACTGCATGCCGTTTTTCATCAACCCTACGGCCGCTCGCAAGACATCCTGCACGAAGCAGGATGTCGACTTGCTGCTCAGGCTCATCCCGTACGCCTATCCTCACACCGCGTCCTATGTCCGTCCGATGGTGGGCATTCGTCATGCCTGGTTCATCGAACACAAGTCTGCCTTGGGGTCCTGCTCCGACTTTGAACTCCTCGCCGCCCTCACTCCGAAGCGAAAACCGAATTTCGATCCGGAGAAGCCCTCCAGATCCTGGGAAGAGTACGAGGCTCCACCAAGACTCCCCGCCGACCTGGCGGGCAGGATCGGATCCATCCGAGATCTGATGAAGGGCGATTAATGGAGCCGCTCGCTCACAGCGCCCGGCCAAGGCATGGCATCCTCGCCCAGACCTATGCCGAGCACGTCAAGGGCGTGGTGTCGCGTGCGTTGCTCAATGCGCAACGGGCCAGCGCATTCTACACGGGCGATGCCCGCCGATTCGTGGCATCCGTAGGGCTCGGCGCTGAGTATCACGATTTGGGCAAGATGGACCCGGCGAACCAAGACACGCTTCGCCGGAGCAGCACGGAGAAACTGCCGGTCAATCACGTCGATGCAGGCGTGGCCCAGCTCTTTTCCGAAGCAATGCGCGACTCGCTCGCGGCAACCATCGCATACGCCCATCACATAGGACTCCCGGACTTCCTGGATCAAAGTCAGATGCGACCCGGTTTCGTCCTCAGAGATCCCGACACCAAGTCGCTCACGGACGCGCGGCTTATGGACTATCTGGATCTCCATCAGCGGGCGCTCGCTGACACTGCGAAGCCGCCCGCAGAGCGCCCCGGCCCGCCAGGGCTATCGCCTTCGGCCTTGCGGGTTGCGCTCTCGTGCCTGGTGGACGCGGATCATCAGGACACCGCCGTCCATTACGGGAATGCCGCGGATCCGCACGTGATGCCCCTAGATCCAGTACGCAGGCTCGAACTGCTGGATCGGTACGTTGAGTCCCTGCCCGGCGACGGTGGAGAGCGCCACGCCATCCGCAAGGCCGTCTACAAGACGTGTCGCACACGAACGATTACGGACACCATCTTGGCCTGTGATAGTCCTGTGGGTAGCGGAAAAACGACAGCGGTGATGGCCCACCTCCTGAAGATGGCCGGGGAGAGGGGTCTGCGGCGGGTCTTCGTCGTCCTGCCGTATACGAATATCATCAACCAATCGGTCAAGACCTATCGCCGCGCATTGGTCAAGAGTGCTGAGGACCCGGAGACCGTTGTGGCGGCGCACCACCACAGGGCGGAGTTTGCGGCTCCTGACTCACGCCACTTGGCCCTTCTCTGGTACGCGCCTATTGTCGTGACGACGGCGGTGCAGTTCTTCGAAACGCTGGCAGGCAATTATCCGTCCGCGATCAGAAAGCTCCACAATCTCCCCGGTTCCGCCGTGTTCATTGACGAAGCCCACGCTGCGCTGCCGGCGCACTTGTGGCCGCAGGCATGGCGTTGGCTTCGGGAGTTCGAACGAGAGTGGCGGTGCCATGTCGTGCTCGGATCCGGAAGCCTGTCGCGCTTCTGGGAACTGGAGGAGTTCTCTTCTCCCCCAGCACGACTTGCGGAACTGGTCCCTGCGGATGTCCGGGACCGCTCATACTCCCACGAGCAACAACGCCTTGTGTACGCTTCGTGCGCAGACCGGCTCGACGTCGGTGCCTTGCTGGCGCGCGTCCAGAAATGTCAGGGACCAAGACTCGTCATCCTGAACACGGTGTACTCGGCCGCGACTGTGGCGCGTGAGATCGCTGTCAGAAATGGCCGCACCACAGTGGAACACCTTTCCACGGCGCTGTGCCCGCGCGACCGTGAGACCACGCTGGCCGCCGTGGAAGGACGTCTTAAGAACAAGGGCGACACGGATTGGGCGCTCGTGGGCACTTCCTGCATCGAATCGGGTCTTGATCTGTCCTTCCGCACTGGATGGCGCGAGCGCGCCAGTCTGAACAGCCTTCTTCAATCAGCAGGCAGAGTGAACCGCGAAGGGGAGGCCCGTACGGCTAAGGTGTGGGATTTCGAACTGCGGTACGATGCGTATCTGAGGCCGCACCCGGAGTTCGAGGCCTCTGCGCGCATTCTGGCCGATTTCCTGGCGGCCGGGCCTGTCGGTCCGGATCTCTGCACCGAAGCCATGCGCCGCGAAGTCCGAGCGGGGGGCCTTGCGCGACTCGCATCTGAGATCAAGAAGGCGGAGGAGAATCGCTCTTTCCCCGAAGTCGCGCGGAAGTTCAGGGTCATCACTGAGGATACAGTGACCGCCGTCGTAGATGAGGGGTTGGCCCAAAGGCTGGCGCAACATGAACGTGTCACTGCAACCGAGCTACAGCGCCTCAGTGTTCAGATTCGGCGCTACCGGGAGGGTGAATACGCGCTGAATCCGATCCCGGGCCATGAGGATGTCTACGCTTGGACCCTGAAGTACGATGCGTTTCTCGGCTACATGGCCGGAGTGCTGGATGTCCTGGATTTTCGCAATCGGGGCGCCGTCATCTGAGGGAGGTCGCTGGCATGTTTGCTGAAGACGACCTCCTCCCGCTCTCCACCCTGGCCGACCTCGTCTTCTGCGAGCGGAGGGCGGCGCTCCACCTCGTCGAGGGGATCTGGCGGGACAATGTCTTCACCGTCGAGGGAACCCATCTCCACGCGAAGGTCAACGAAGAGGCGGCCACCGAGTCCCGGGGCGACCTGCGGATCGCCCGCTCCCTCCGCCTGCGCTCGCTCCGGCTCGGGCTCTCGGGGATCGCCGATGTCGTGGAGTTCCATCGCCTCCGGGGCGAGGTGGAGGCGTCGGGCCTGCGACTCGAAGGCGTAGGGGGATTCTGGCGTCCCTTTCCCGTGGAGTACAAGCGGGGCAAGATGAAGCACGAGAGAGGCTATGAAGTGCAATTGTGCGCGCAAGCCCTTTGCATGGAAGAGATGCTGGGGGCCGCGGTCCCGGAGGGCGCCATCTTCTACGGAAAGAGCGCGCGTCGCATCGACATCGCGTTCGCGCCGACACTTCGAGAGGAAACGGAGGCGGCGGCGCTCCGCCTGCACGATCTGGCGCGGTCCGGCCGAACGCCAATACGGCCCTATGAGAAGAAGTGCGAGAGTTGCTCCCTGATCTCGATCTGTCTGCCGAAGACCATCGGGGGCGGCCGATCCGTAGAACAGTATCTGTCCGGGGTGCTCGGGGAAGGGCCGGAGGCCCGCTCCGGGAATTCCCCTTGACTCGTCTGTTATTCGTTCGTACTCTAATAATTATAAGACTATGATCGACAACGCACTCCTCCACTCCTACGGAACGGTCCTGGCGCAGTTGCAAGAGCGCCTGGCGGAACCCGCCCCGGGCCGCGTTCAGGTCCTCACCGGTCCGCGACAGGTGGGAAAGACCACCCTTCTCCTGGAACTGGCCGCGGAGCGCGGAGACCGCGCCGTCTACGCCGCCGCCGACGCCCCGGAGGCCTCTCTCCCCGGTTGGTGGGAAGAACAATGGCGGAGGATGGAATCCGTGGCCGGTCGTCCGGCCGCCGTGCTCCTGCTCGATGAGATCCACACCCTGCCGGACTGGAGCCGTCGTCTCAAGGGCAAGACCGATGAGCTTCGGCGGAGGCGTACACCCGCCCACGTCGTCGTCTCCGGCTCGTCGGCCCTGCGCCTCGGCGCCGGCTCACGGGAGACGATGGCCGGACGATTCGAGCGGCTCCAACTTCTCCACTGGCCCGCCCGCGAACTGGCGCTCGGGTTCGCCCTCGCGCCGGAGAAGGCGGTGGAGCAACTCGTCCGCACCGGCGGCTATCCGGGGGCCGTCTCGCTCCTTCGGGACCCGCCACGGTGGAAGGCGTACGTCCGTGACAGCATCATCGAGCCCGCCATCGGACGCGACGTGCTCCTGACCGAGACCATCCGGCGACCCGCCCTCCTGCGTCAGGTCTTCGCCATCGCGGCGGCGCATCCGTCCGAGATCGTCTCTCTCCAGAAGCTGTGCGGTCGCCTGGGCGCCGAGGGGGCGATCGAGACGGTGGCGCACTACCTCCGGGTGCTCGAGGAGGCGTACCTGGTCGCCGCGATCCCCAAATTCTCCGGAAGGGAGATCCGTCGGCGGGCCTCTCCCCCGAAGCTCGTCGTTCTGAATCAGGCCCTGCTTTCGGCCCCGCCGGAGGGCGCCCCGTCTCCCGGCGGCAGCCCGGAATGCTGGGGACGCTGGATCGAGAATGCCTGTCTCGCGCATGCATGGAATGCCGGGCAGACAGTGACCTACTGGCGGGAAGAGCCGCTGGAAGTGGACGGAATCACGGAGGGAACCTGGGGAAAGTGGGCTTTGGAGGTCAAGACGGGAAGGGGCGCTCCGTCCCCTCAGGCCGGGCTCCTGGAGTTCTGCCGTCGGAATCCCGGGTGGCGCCCGCTCCTGTTGTGCGATCCGGGCCACGTGGGAGAGGCGTCGAGCGCAGGCGTTGAAACTCAGTCCTGGCAGGACTATCTCCTGAACGGCCCGAATCCGGGCGGCGGGAGGCGATGACATGAGACATCTCCTGAACACCCTGTTCGTGACGACGCAGGAGACCTACCTCTGCCAGGAAGGGGAATCCGTCGTCGTCAAGGTGGATCACGAGGTCAGGCTTCGCGTGCCCGTTCACACGCTCGGCGGGATTGTCTGTTTCGGCAACGTGTCGTGCAACCCGTGGCTCATGAAACTGTGCGGCGAACGAAACGTGGCCATCTCCTTTCTGAGCGAGCACGGACAGTTCTTCGCCCGGGTCCAGGGACCGGTGTCGGGAAACGTCCTCCTCCGCCGCGAGCAGTACCGCCGCGCCGACGACGAACGCGCTTCCGCGGAGATCGCCCGATCCGCGGTCCTCGCGAAGATCGCCAACAGCCGCACGGTGCTCCTTCGCGCCCAGCGCGATCACCCCGGGATGCCGGGTGAATCCGCCCTGAGCGAGGCCGCCACCCTCATGGCCCGCGTCCTCGACAAGCTGGAGTCGCCGATGCCGCTCGACGTCGTCCGGGGATGCGAGGGCGACGCGGCCCGCCTCTACTTCGGGGTCTTCGACCATCTCATCGTGGCTCAGAAGGAGGACTTCTTCTTCCACGAACGGAGCCGCCGCCCTCCGCTCGACACCATGAACTCGCTGCTCTCGTTCATCTACACGCTTCTGGCGCACGACGTGTCGGCCGCGCTCGAATCGGTGGGGCTCGATCCGGCGGTCGGCTTCCTCCACCGGGACCGTCCGGGTCGGCCGGGGCTGGCCCTCGATCTCATGGAGGAGTTTCGTCCGTACCTGGCGGATCGACTGGCGCTCTCGCTGGTGAACCGCGAGCAGGTTCGGGGAAAGGGGTTTCGGAAGACCGAGACGGGCGCCGTGCTGATGGACGACGAGACGCGGAAGGAACTCCTCGTGTCGTACCAGAAGCGGAAGCAGGAGGAGGTGCAGCACCCCTTCCTGGGAGAGACGATCCCCGTGGGGCTTCTCCCCTACGCCCAGGCTCTCCTCCTGGCGCGGCATCTCCGAGGGGATATCGACGGCTATCCCCCCTTCATCTGGAAGTGAGGCGACGATGCTCGTGCTGGTAACCTATGACGTGAACACGGAAACGCCGGAGGGCCGGAGGAGGCTTCGCCGCGTCGCGAAGGCATGCAAGGACCTTGGGCAACGCGTGCAGTTCTCGGTGTTCGAGTGTCTCGTCGATCCCGCTCAATGGACGGCGTTGCGACTTCGACTGACCGGCGAGATCGACGAGCGCCAAGACAGCCTGCGGTTTTACTTTCTGGGAAGCCATTGGAGACGTCGGGTGGAGCACGTGGGAGCCAAGCCCTCGTACGATCCGGAGGGACCGCTGGTCGTTTGACGGGCTTCCGCGAACGTGGAGCGGTCACGGTTGTGCAAGGAGGTTCGCGCCTGATGCAGAGGCTGATCGCACTGGAAGTTGGGACGATGTTCATGAATAGGCTAACCGTCGGACCAAGCCATGCCGCCGGGGTTCGCGCGCGAGGACTCATGGGGCGTGGCTCGGCCGCTGGTTAGAAGCAGACGGTTCGCCCCCGCGCGGGGGCGTGGATTGAAACTTTTCTCGGCTCGGACGGCGCCCGATTCGTGCGCGTTCGCCCCCGCGCG